>JBGPHD010000039.1:0-21097 GCA_041484135.1 Gemmatimonadota bacterium | reverse complement strand
GCCTCCGCGGCGACCCGCTCGGGCAGGACGCAGTCCACCGTCAGCCGAAGGTAGCTGTGCTGCTCGGTACTGCCGAGCGGCAGCACCGCGCGGTCATCGTGCCCAAGGTAGTCCTCGACCTGCATCCAGTTCATGTCGCTGATACGCACGTCGCCGTTCCGTTTCGGTCAGAGCCGAACGAGAACATACAGCGCCGGCCTCGCGCCTGTCAGGCTGACCGCGCCGCCTCGGCGAACCGCTTCACGATCGCGCCCGCGGGCTCCACTGCGCTCACCCCCGCCACGCTCTTCCCCGCCTGCCAGTAGTCCGCCGAGGCCGTGCCGGCCAGCGAGTCCTTCTTGAGCCGCCGCAGCGACCGCAGCGCGTAGAAGGTCCGCATCCAGTGCTTCGTCCTGCGACCGCGGAACAGCATCCGGGAGAACGGTCCGATCTTCGTGCCGATCCGCTCGACGAACGGGGTCCTGATCACCGCCAGCGGGACGCCGGTGATGCGTTCGGTGAGCACGATGTCCTGCTCCGTGGCCTCGACGATGGCGCGCTTGTAGTCGGCGTGGGTGTTGCACTCGTCGGTCGCGATGAAGCGCGTCCCCATCTGCACGCCGGCGTAGCCCATCTTGAGGGCGGCCACGAAGTCGGCCGCCTCGCCGATGCCGCCCGCGCAGATCAGGGGCAGGCCGAGGTCGGCGGTCTCCTCCAGCAGCTCCCGCGGGCCCTTCCCGCCGGCGTGGCCGCCGGCCCGGTCGTTCACGCCGATCAGCCCGTGGACCCCGCCGTCCACCGCCTTCTGTGCCCACTTCCGCTCGGTCACGTCGTGATAGACCACGCCACCGACGCTCCGCACCCGGTCCACCACCCAGCGCGGGTTGCCTAACGAGGTGATGAAGAACCGCACCCCCTCCTCGAGCGAGATGTCGATCCAGCGCTCCATGCGCTCGCGGTAGATGCGGGAGGACTGCTCGATGAGCGCGTTCATCCCGATCGGCTTGTCGGTGAGGCGGCGGATGAGCCGGAGCCCCTCGCGGTAGTCGTGGCGGTGCACGTACGTCATCGAGACGGGCTGCACCACCCCGATCCCGCCCGCGGCCGAGACGGCGGCCACCAGCTCCGGGTTGCTGCACGGGTACATGGCCCCGCAGATCAGGGGCACCTCGATGCCCGCCTGCCGCGTGAGCGGCGTGGCGAGGTTCACGTGACGGGCCCGATCTTCCAGCGTACCGTGGCCGTCGCGACCACGTCACCCTTGGCGTCCGTGACGCGCGCGGTGACCTCGAGCTCCATCTCGCGGCTGAAGTCCGGCAGCGGCACGCGGCATTCCGCGGTGAGCGGGCCCCGCGCCTTCTTGACGTAGGCGATCGAGAGGTTGATGGGGATCCCGCGCGTGGCCGCGGGGAGCCCCGCCATCATCGCGAGCCCGCTCGTCAGCTCGGCGAGGTTCGCGAGGGCGATGGCGTGCACGGAGTTGAGGTGGTTGCGCACGCCGTGGCGGTCTTTCATCGCGAGCTTCGCGTAGCCCGGCTCGAGCCCGAGCACCCGCGCGTGGATGCTGTTGCTGTAGGGCGCCATCCAGCCGATGAGCCAGCTGAAGAGCGCCTTCCCGCCGGGGAGCGGCGCCAGCCGCCGCCACGCGCTCCGGATCCGGTCACCCGGTGATGGGAGGTTCGTCGCCATCGGAGGAATGTAGCCCGCACCGCGCCGCGTCTCTACATTGGCGCCGTGCCGGATCGCCTGGTCGCCCTCGCCGCCCAGTTGCCGCCGCCCTTCGTCCTGCTCGAGGACGGCCGCGGCGACGGCGCGAGCGTGCTCGCGTGGGCGCCGTCGCACCGGATGCGTGTCGAATGGACCGACGCCGCCACCGGCTCGCTCGACGCCCTCGCCCTCCCGGGCGAGGTCATCGGCGCGGTGGCCTACGACCTCGGCCTGCCGCCGCGCGCCCGGCGCCGCGCCCCGATGATCGCACAGCCGCTGGCGGACCTCTTCGTGCCGACGCAGCGCATCACGCTGCGGCCGGGACGTGATGCGCAGATCGTGGGCGATGAGGCAAGGGCTCGGTGGGCGGCGGCCGGCGAGTCGGGGCGCGGGGGACGCGCCGAGGCGAGCACTATCGGGGCGCAGCCCGGCGCGCCCTCCGCGCACCGCGCGCACCAGGCCGCCGCCCAACGCGCGCACCAGTCCGCCGCCCACAGGTCATTCGATCAAGCGGGTTTCGAGTCAGCCGTTCGCACCGCCCTGGACCACATTCGAGCCGGCGACATCTACCAGGTGAACCTCAGCGTCGCCGAGCGCGTGCCGCTCGCGGAGCCGCCGCTCGAGGTGTACCGCCGGCTCCGCGCGATCAACCCCTCGCCGTGGATGGGCTACGCCGACTTCGGGGACTGGCAGCTGGTGTGCGGGTCTCCGGAGCTGCTGGTCGAGGTGCGGGACGGGAGGGCGCGCGCCAAGCCGATCGCCGGGACACGCAAGAAGACCGGCGACGCCGCGGTAGACGAGGCGATGCGGCGCGAGTTGCTCACCGACGCCAAGGAGGCCGCCGAGCACGTGATGCTGGTGGACCTCGCCCGCAACGACCTCGGCCGGGTCGCCGCGTGGGGCTCGGTGCGGGTGGCGGAGTTGGCGGCGGTCGAGGCGTACTCGCACGTGATGCACCTGGTGAGCGACGTCCAGGCCCAGCTCCGTGAGGGCACCGTACCGCCCGACGTCTTCCGCGCGATGTTCCCCGGCGGCACCATCACCGGCACGCCCAAGATCCGCGCCATGGAGATCATCGCCGAGCTGGAGCCCGTGGCGCGCGGCTTCTACACCGGCGCGCTCGGCTGGACGGGGCGGGACGCGGCGCAGTGGAACATCGTCATCCGCTCGGCGGTGGTGCGGAACGGCGAGGCGGTGATCCAGGCGGGCGCGGGGATCGTCGCGGACTCCGACCCTACGCGCGAGTGGAAGGAGTCGCTCCGCAAGGCGGCCGCGCTTCGGGTCGCGTTAGGTCTCGAGCCGTGAGCGGGCTCTTCGAGACGCTTCGCGTCCGTGAGGGCCGCATCCCCTTCCTCGCCGAGCACCTCGCCCGGCTCGGCGCCGGCCTCTGGCGCCTCGGCCTCGAGGCCGCGCCGCCGGGGCTCGACCACCGGCTGCGGTCCCTCGCGGACGCCGGCGAGAGCGTGCTGCGCGTGACGATCGACGAGGCCGGCGAGCGGATCGAGACCCGGTCCGTACCGCCGGAAGGTCCGCTGTCGGTCGTCACCTCGGCGACGACCCACCGGCCCTATCCCCTGAAGAGCACCGAGCGCACGGTCTTCGAGGAGGCGCGGGCCGCGGCGGAGGCACGAGGCGCGGCCGAGGCGCTGCTCCTCACCGCGGACGGCTTCCTCGCCGAGGGGACGATCAGCTCGCTGTTCTTCTGGAGCGACGAGCTGCTCTGCACGCCGGACCTCGGGCTCGGCATCCTGCCGGGCGTGGGCCGGGCGCGGGTGATGGCCCTCGCCCGCGGCGCCGGGATCCCGGTGGCGGAGGGCCGCTTCGCCCCAGCGGCGCTGGCCGAGGGGCGCGCGACGCCCTTCCTCGTCAACGCAGTGCGTGGCGTGATCGCCGTTTCCAGCCTGGACGGGGCGCCGCTGCGCGAGGATCCCCGCACCACGGCGCTCGCGGCGGGCTTCTGGGGTTGAGCGGGCCCTTGGAGCCATGTAGGTTTGATGGCTCCCGCGAGCCGGGCGGGAGCCGTGGTGGCTGTAGCTCAATCGGTTAGAGCGCCGGACTGTGGCTCCGGAGGTTGCGGGTTCAATTCCCGTCAGCCACCCCTGGTTCACTGGGTCTGAGAATAGGTCCGTAGCTCAATTGGTAGAGCACCGGTCTCCAAAACCGGGGGTTGGGGGTTCGATTCCCTCCGGGCCTGTGTCGCGGCGGTATCGTCTAGGGGACTAGGACGTGGCCCTCTCAAGGCCGAAACACGGGTTCGAATCCCGTTACCGCTATTCGATCGTCCGGGGGCGGGGCCCCATCGTCTAACGGCTAGGACACCACCCTTTCAAGGTGGGAACAGGGGTTCGATTCCCCTTGGGGCTATCGGTACCCGCCGTCGTAGAGGTCCGCCAGCCGCCGCAGCGTCTCCCCGTAATTCCCTGAAGCGTCCGCCACCTCCATCGCTGCCAGCATCTCCCGCGGCACCATCGGGCATCCCGCGAACGTCGTCGCGAGCGGCTGGGTGCTGAGGGCGAGGGCGGGGATTCGCGCGACGTGCGCCGAGATCTCCGGGCTCGCGGCCGCGTCCACCGCGAGCCGGATCACCCTGCCTAACGGCAGACCCGCCTCCACCCCGAGGGTGAGGGCGCGGGCCAGCCGCCCGCGGACGAACTTCGGCCGCTGCCCGTACCACTGCGCGGCCGCCAGCAGCAGCGCGCCGCCGGCCACGAACCAGAGCGTCACCCCGCCTCCCGCCGTGAGCAGGTAGGCGCCGGCGTGCCCGGTGAAGGCCAGCGGCAGGGGCCCGATCACGGCGGCCGCGAGCGCCTGGAACATGGGGTAGCTCATCTTCTTCTTGATCCAGAGCACCATCCGGTGCTCGGCGGCGAAGAAGTCGGCCAGCAGGCGCAGGCACGCCTCGAGCGCGCCCGACTCCTCGCCCAGCACCAGCAGCGCCCCCTCGAACGGCAGGAAGTGCCGCGGCGCGGCCCTGACGAGCTGCGCCAGCGTGGCGTGGCGCCGGGTGCCGCCGAGGAGATGGGTGCGGAGCCGCTCGACCGAGGGCGAAGCGGCGAATGGGGCGATGGAACCTAACGTGGTGGGGTGGTCGAGGCCCGCGTGAGTGCCGGCATGCCACTGCCGGTAGAACTCCGTCTTGTACCGGGCGACGTCGAGCTCAAGCCAGGCGCGGGTGAGGAGCATCGGCTCACCGGCGCCCGATGATCAGCGCCGGGCCTGGCTGGCGACCAGCGCGGTGGCCGCCTCCGGGCTCAGCGGCTCCCAGAAGAGGAAGCCCTGCACCTTCTCGCAGTCGAGGGTGCGCAGCACCGAAAGCTGCTCGCTCGTCTCCACCCCCTCGGCGATCACGTCCATGAGCAGGTTGCGCGCCAGGGCGACGATGGTCCGGACGATCTCCGAGTTCTCGCCCCGGTCCCCGATGTTGCGGACGAACGAGCCGTCGATCTTGAGCGCGTCCATGTCGAACCGGTGCAGGTAGCTGAGCGACGAGTAGCCGGTGCCGAAGTCGTCGAGGTCGAGCCGCACCCCCAGCGCGCGCAGCCGCTCCAGGAGCGTCACCGCCGACTCGGCGTTGTCGATGATCACGCTCTCGGTGATCTCGAGCCGCAGCGTGCTTGGCGGGATGCCGCTCGCCGCGATCGCGTCCGCGATCTGCTCCAGCAGGTCGGCCTGGAGGAACTGCTTCGCCGAGAGGTTCACGCTGACCGTGAGCGGCGGGTCCATCGGGTAGTGGACCTGCCAGTGGCGCAGCTGGTGGCACGCCTCCCGCAGCACCCGCCGGCCGAGCGCCACGATCACGCCGGTCTCCTCGGCCACCGGGATGAACTCCTCGGGCATGACCACGCCGCGCTGCGGGTGGTGCCAGCGCACCAGCGCCTCGAACCCCGTCACCTTGCCGCTGTTCAGGGACACCATCGGCTGGTAGGTGAGCTTGAACTCCTCGCGTTCCACCGCGCGGCGCAGGTCGGTCTCGAGCTGGAGCTGCGCAACGGCGCGCGCGTGCATGTCGAGGTCGAACACCTCGTAGCGCGCCTTGCCGAGGGCCTTGGCCCGGTACATCGCGAGGTCGGCGTCGCGGAGCAGGTCGTCGGGCCTTTCGTAGCCCGTCTCCGACAGCGCGATGCCGATGCTGGCGCTGGTGAAGACCTCCTGGCCCTTCAGGGTGAACGGCATCCCCAGCTCGCGCTGGATGCGGTCCGCCACCCGCGTCGCGTCGCTGACGTCGTCGATGTCGTCGAGCAGGATCGTGAACTCGTCGCCGCCCAGCCGCGCCACGGTGTCGCCGGGGCGCACACAGCGCTCCAGGCGGCGCGCCACCGCGATCAGCAGCTGGTCCCCGATCATGTGGCCCAGACTGTCGTTCACCAGCTTGAACCGGTCCATGTCGAGGAAGAGCACCGCGAAGGCGTAGTCCTCGCGCCGGTGCGCGCGCCCGATCGAGCGCGCTAGGAGGTCGGAGAAGAGCGAGCGGTTCGGCAGGCTGGTCAGGGCGTCGTGGAAGGCGTCGTGCACCAGCTGCCACTCGGCGGTCTTGCGGGTGGTGACGTCCCGGAAACTCCACACCCGGCCCACGCTCGCGCCGCCGATCTTCTGCGCCTGCGAGTAGCGCTCGAAGACCCGGCCGTCCTTGAACTGCAGCTCGTCGAAGCTCTCGGCGTCGGGCGTCGCGTACAGCTCGCGGACCTTGCGCACGAACCCGTCGGGGTCCGTCAGCTGGTCGAGCACGAACGCGATGGCCCGGTTGTCGTCCCGCGAGGCGATGATCTCCTCCGGGATGTTCCACATCTCGTGGAACTTGCGGTTGACCGTCAGGATCTTGCCCTCGCCGTCCACCACCAGGATCCCGTCGGCGGTGGATTCGAGCGTGGCGGCGAGGAGCGAGAGGGTCTGGCTGAGGTGCTCGGCCGACGCCTGCCGGTCGGTGATGTCCACCAGGATGCCGTGGTACAGCGTCTCACCCGAGTCGGGATCGCGGACGGCGGTGCACGCGTCCAGCACGGTCCGGATCTCGCCGTCGGGTCGCCGGATCTTGAACTCGAACTCGCGCACGGCGCCCTCGCGCCCGAGCAGGTCCAGCTCGCGCGCCCGCTGCTCCGGATCCACGAAGAGGTCGTAGGCGGTGTAGCGCTGGAGCTCGTCGAGGGAGGCGACGCCGATCATGTCGAGGAACGCCTTGTTGGCGTCGAGGACGTCGCCCTTGACGTTCGACACGTAGATCCCCTCGCGCAGATTCCCGACCAGGGCGCGCAGGGTCTCGGCGTCGCTGAGGCTGCGGAGGCGGGTGCCCCCCGAGGTGCGGATCACCGGACGAATGTGCAGCGCGGCCGGGGATTCCGACAGACCGGGTGTCGGGTGTCGGGTATCGGGTGTCCGGTGTGAGGCGGCGCCGAGTGGGCGGCCGCGGCGCGGGCTAGTAGTTCACCGGCCGGGGCATCTCCCGGCGGTTGAGGAGCTCGCACAGGGCCGGGAACTCGGGGGCCTGCTGCACCTCCGCCGGCGTCACCGACTTGCCGATGAAGCGGTTGTAGGCGCGGAAGGCGAGCTGTGACTCCTCCACCGAGAACCCGTTGGCGTAGAGCAGGATCTCCGTCCAGAAGTTGTTCGCCGCCAGCTCCGGCGCGTGGACCGAGTACTTCGGGGCGTGCGTCAACTCCTCGGCGAGCGCGAACGCCTCCGTGGAGTTCATGGTGTTGTGCTTCCACTTCTCGAAGCGGCCGGTGAGCCCGAACTCCTCGCGGCGCGCGTGGATGGGCGTCGAGGGGACGTAGTAGAAGGGTGCGAGGGTGAAGAACTCGATGGCCGTCTGGTCGAGAAGCTCCACCAGCTTGCGGCTCTTCTCCTCGGTATCGCCGGGGAAACCGACGATGAAGTTCGCGTGCATCTGGATGCCGTGCTTCTTGAGCTGGTCGATCCCGCGCATGAAGCCGGCCATCGTCGCGGCCTTGTTCATGTTCTTGAGGATCTGGTCGTCGGCCGACTCCAGGCCGAGGAACACGCCGCGGCAGTGCGCGGCCTTCATCAGCTCCACGGTCTCTTCGTCCGCGAACTGGGGCCGGAAGAACGAGTACCACTCGAAGTCGAACTTGGCCATCATCCGGCACAGTTCCTTGAAGCGCTTCTGCGGCACGTTGAAGGTGTCGTCGGTGAAGATGAGCGACTTCACCTGGCGGACCCTCGTGAGCAGCGTCAGCTCCTCCTCGAACTTGTCCACCGGCATCAGCGCCAGCGCGCCCTGGTTGATGGGGAAGTTGCAGAACGCGCACACGAAGGCGCAGCTGCGCGCGGTGCGCGTGTGCACCGTGTGGTACAGATGCTCGGTGGGGACGTGCTCGCCCCAGCGGATGAAGTTCTCGCCCATCTCCATGGACACGTCCACCACGGTGGACGGGGCATGCACGGTCGTCCCGTCCAGCACGAACGTCCCCGGGATGTCCGGGTTCTTCATCAACCCCTTCTTGTCGCCGCGCCGCACGATCTCCAGCAGGGCCTGCTCTCCCCGCGGCGAGACCACGTAGGCGTCGGCGCCGTAGGAGCGGACGATGGTCTCGAACGTCTCCGGCGGGTTGGTCTTCTGGAGCTCGACGAGGAAGAGGCCGCCAAGAACGATGACCGCCTCGGGCCAGGTGGCCCGGATGTCGGCGATGGCGTCCTTCACGATGATGTGCTCGAGGATCAGCGTCGTGGAGAGGAGCACGAAGCGCGGCGCGTACCGCTCGGCGAGATCCGGGAGCGACATCCGGCTCACCGCGTTGGCGACCTGCACGTCCACGCCGTTGCGGCGCAGGTAGCTCAGGTAGTAGGTGCCCGCCAGCAGGGTCAGGCTGTAGCTGTCGTACCGCTCATACTCGCTGGTGTCGCCATAGCGCATCCAGGAGAGGAAGCGGCTGAAGTCGTACAGCTTGCCGTCCACGGTCGCGCCTTCGCGCGCCATGCGGGCTTTCCGGGCGAAACTGGCCTTGTCCGAGCCGGCCGCCGCGGCGGCCGCCTCGCCGTGCCCGTTCCCGTTCCCGTTCGCCGCGTCGTTGTGCCAGCGGTCGATGGGGAAGTAGTACGGGATGAACAGGGCCTCGATGGTCCGTGCCGACATGGAGCCTCCGCCCGGGTGATCCCGGGCCCTTATTCGCCTGAAAGCGGCGGTCCTGTTGCGGCGTCGCCACTAGTGCCGAACTCCCGATTGGGGTGCACGGCACCGCAAGTGACCGTGCCAAAGCCACCGCAGAGACCTGTCCGCCGGATATGGTGCTTGCTGAATCGTAATATGGGCAAGATTCGTGCTGCGCAAGGCGTTTTCGGGGGGATGGCCGCCCTCCCCTGGCGATCCCGACCGGGCGAACGGTACTTTCAACGCCATGCGCCCCATCGCCTTGCTGCTCCGTGCCGCGGCCCCGCTCGCGGCCCTCGCCTTCTGGGCCGGACCCGTCCAGGCCCCCCTGCTGCCCGCCTCCGGCGACAGCGCCCTTGCCCGCCTCAACGCATCCCCCCGGCACGGGGAGTGGGTGCAGGTGAGCGCCGGCGGGTCGGACACTATCATGGCGTGGGTGGTCTATCCGGAGCGGCGCGATCGGGCGCCGGTGGTGGTGGTGATCCACGAGATCTTCGGCCTCACCGATTGGGTCCGCGGGGTCGCGGACCAGCTCGCCGCCGAGGGGTTCATCGCCATCGCGCCGGACCTTCTCTCCGGAAAGGGACCGAACGGGACCGGCACGCCGGCCGACCCGCAGGAGGCGACGCGTCTCATCCGCACGCTCACGCCCGAGGAGGTCTCGCGCCGGCTGGGCGCGGCGGCCGGGTACGCGACGCGCCTTCCCGCAGCGCGTGACCGGGTGGCGAGCATCGGCTTCTGCTGGGGCGGGTCGAACAGTTTCGCCTTCGCCACCAACTTCGCCGGTCTCCGTGGCGCGGTGGTGTACTACGGCACCCCACCCGACTCCGCCGCGCTCCCGCGCGTGAGCGGGCCGGTGCTCGGGCTCTATGGCGGCGACGACGCCCGGGTCACCTCGACGGTCGAGCCCACCCGCCAGGCGATGGCGCGCCTGCACAAGCCGTACGACCCGCACGTGTACGAGGGGGCGGGGCACGGGTTCCTGCGCGACCAGGCGGGACGCAACGGCGCCAACGGCCGGGCGGCGGCGCAGGCGTGGCCGGCGACGATCGCGTTCCTCCGGCAGGTGCTGCGGAGCTGAAGCGCCTAACGCCCACCGGCGCCTGACGGCGGGCAGCGGGGGAAGACCGCCTCGTCCCCCGAGAAGAAGTCGAGCCCCCGGATGACCACGGCGCCGCTCGGGCCGGCGCGGAACGACAGCCTCCAGGCCCGCGCCGCGGTTGGTGCGAAGCGGACCTCGTCGTCCACCAGGGAGAGGTCCCGCGCGATCAGCTGAAGGAAGCGGCCGTCCACCGCCGCCTCCACGCGGACGCCGGCCGCGGCGTGATACACCCCGCTGTGCTGCGAGTGGACCCCGATGCGGTCCACCGTGACCACGACCGGGAAGACGGCGTCCACCTCCACCCAGCTGCCGGGCGCGCTGTCCGATTGCCACATCCCCGCGGGGTCGAAGGTGATCCCCGGCCCCCGGCTCGGCGTCAGACGCCCCGCCACGATATTCTGCACCCGGCTTCCGTAGGTCTCTCCCGATGACGTCGTGACCGCGATGCGCCAGGACGGCGCTCCCGGGATCTCCATCGGACCCAGACACACCATCGGTCTCGGTCCGGCGCCGGGCGGCGCCGCGGGCGGGCCCGCCGCGAGGGCGGGGAATACTCCGCGATCGTAGCGCAGCGCGCGCAGGTCCTCCGCGATCAGGATGCCGGGCGTCGGGCTGTCGGTGAAGCCGTCGGTGTGGTGCGCCGGGTCGTACGACATGATCGAGGGGTTGGTCCGCATGTCGTAGCCGTAGACGTCCACGTGCGGCAGGCCGAACGCGTGGCCCAGCTCGTGCTGGAGCGTGCTCTGGAAGAAGGGGATCCGGTCGAGGGCGAACGAGGACAGCACCACCAGCCCACCTCCGGTGTCCACGCCGCCGTTGATCGTCCGGCCGCCGCCGGTGGGGTAATCGTCAGCCGGGTTCATGACCACCGTGACGAGGACCCACGGGCAGGTGAAGCGGTCGACCCCGAGCCGGCCGAGAAGCTCGGCCAGCACCTGCGGCGCGCCGCCGTCCGGGAGCGGCCGGTAGAACGCGAGGGGATGGGCGAGGCGGACGACCCGCGGCGCCGGCTCCGCGATGAGGAACGAGTCACGGCGCGCGAGCAGCTCGGTCCAGCGACGACGGGCCCAGTCGAGGTGCCGCATCAGGCGTTGCCGCTGGTCGGCGGAAGGCTCGGCCTGGTCCTGGGGCACGACGAAGACTGCGAGCACGGAGACCCGCGGCCCTGTGGCCGGCGCGATGGCCTGCGCGATGGCCGGGCGGGGAGCGGAGAACGCGGCGAGCAGCGCGAGCGCGAGGGCCGGCAGGGACCGCATCCGCGCTACGATACCGGGCGGCCTTCGGCGCGGCCAGGGGCGACGGGAACTGGCGTCGGGAAATCGGGTGCGTACCTTGCGGGGCCGCGGACCGTGGTGAAACGTCCAGCATCGCCGAGCGAGCTTGAGAGCCGAATGGCCGACCTGATCAGGGTTCCTCAATCCGCCGAGCCCGGCGGTTTCGGGCAGGGGCGCGCGGACCGCGTGATCGCCTCGGGACGGGTGCTCCTGGCGGCGGTCTCGCTGGTGGCGATCTGGCTGGACCCGTCGGAGCCGTTCATCTACGCCCGCCTCGCCTACACGCTGCTGGCCCTGTACGTCGCCTACAGCCTGGTCCTGGCCGTCGCCGCGTGGAGCTCGCGGTCGTCGAGCCCGCGACTCGGCGTGGTCACGCACGTCGTGGATCTCGCGCTCTTCTCCCTGTTCCTCTACCTCACGGAAGGGCCGACCAGCCCGTTCTTCGTCTACTTCACGTTCGCGCTGGTGTCGGGTACGCTGCGGTGGAGACGCCGGGGCGCGATCTGGACGGCGGCGGCGGCGCTCGTGTCCTTCAACAGCCTCGCGATCTTCGCCGTGGTCGTCCGGCACGACCCGGACTTCGAGCTCAACCGGTTCATCATCAGGAGCGTGTACCTGGTCGTCATCACGGGCCTGCTGGTGTACTACGCCGAGTACGAGGAGCGCGGGCGTAGCGAGATCCGGGCGCTGGCCCAGTGGCCGCGCGAGCAGCCGGGAGACATCGAGCCGCTGGTGGCGCAGGTGCTCGGGTCGGCGGCGGCGGTGCTCGGGGCTCCGCGGCTGGTGCTGCACTGGGAGGATACTGATGAGCCATGGGAGTACGTCGCGCTGTGGGATCATGGCCGGGTCTCCACCGAGGTGGTGTCGCCCGGGACGTACGAGCCCGCGGTGGTGCCCGCCCTCGCCGCGGCGGCGTTCCTGTGCACGGGCCGGTCCGAGCCCGCGCTCAAGCTGGCCGCCGTGCGCCTCGAATCCGGCGAGCGCGACCCGATCCATCCGGCGCTGCGGACCCGGTTCGCCATGGACGCGGTGCTCTCGTTCCCCGTCGAGGGCGAGCACTTCCACGGCCGGCTCTTCGCGCTGGACGGCCCGCAACTGACGGCGGACGCGCTGGTCCTGGGCAAGGTGGTGTGCGGCTTCGTGGCCGGCTCGATGGACCACTTCCATCTGCTCCGCCGCCTGCAGCTCGCGGCGGCGGCGCAGGAACGGGTGCGGCTCTCCCGGGACCTCCACGACGGGGTGCTCCAGTCGCTCACCGGCGCGGCCCTCAAGCTCCGGACCGCCGCGAGCACGCTCACGACGGCGCCCGAGGCGACGCGCGACCGGCTGATGGAGATCGAGCGGGTGCTCGCCGATGAGCAGCGCGAGCTGCGTCTCCTGGTGCGCCAGCTCGGCCCGGAGGCGCTCGAGGGCCCGGTGGGCGAGACCAGTCTCCTCGATGCGCTGCGGGACCTCGGCCTCAAGCTCGAAGGCGTGTGGGACCTCCACGTGATCTTCGAGGCCGACCTGCCCGCGGACCGGCTGCCCCGCGGGTTCGTGTATCAGGTCTCGCGGATCGTCCAGGAGGCCCTCGTCAACGCGGCGCGGCACGGCCGGGCGAGCGAGGCTCGCGTGCAGCTGGCGGCGCGGGACGGCCGGCTCGAGCTGGGCATCAAGGACAACGGGCGCGGATTCGCGTTCCAGGGTTCGTACGATCATGCGATGCTGCGGGAGCGGCGCCTCGGGCCGGTCTCCCTGAAGGACCGGGTGGGTGAGCTGGGCGGGACCCTCGCCATCGAGTCCGCGGAGACCGGCGCGCGCCTCGACATCTCGCTGCTCCTGCCGGTGGAGGCGTAGCGTGTCGATCCGACTGGTCATCGCCGACGATCACCCCATCGTGCTGGACGGGCTCGAGGGTCTCTTCAAGCTCGAGAGCGACCTCGAGGTCGTGGCGCGGTGCGTGGATGCGGAGGAGACGATGCAGGCGCTGCGCCTCCACCGGCCCGACGTGCTGCTCCTGGACATGCACATGCCCCGGGGGGAGGGGCTGCGGGTGCTGGCGCAGATGCGGGACGAAGGCCTCACCACGTTGCCCGTGATCCTCGCGGCGAGCCTCGATGACGCGGAGGTCGTCGCGGCCCTGCGGCTCGGGGCGCGGGGCATCGTCCTCAAGGAGGTCGCGTCGCAGCAGGTGGTCCAGTGCGTGCGGAAGGTGCACGCGGGCGAGCAATGGGTCGAGCCGCGCGCGTCGGGCCGGGCCATGGAGATCATGCGCCGCCGGGAGGCCGGGTCCCGGGAGACCGCGAAGGTCCTGACCCCGCGCGAGATCGAGCTGGTGCGCCTGGTGGCGGGCGGGCTGCGCAACAAGGAGATCGCCGAGCGGGTGCACATCACCGAGGGCACGGTGAAGATCCACCTGCACAACATCTACCGGAAGCTGGAAGTGCAGAGCCGGGTCGAGTTGGTCCTGTACGCGCAGGCGAACGGGCTGACGTGAGCTATTGCGGAACGCGTGGTCCCTGGCGAAATTTTCCCGCGCGCGCCGCTAGCTCAATTGGCAGAGCAACTGACTCTTAATCAGTAGGTTCCGTGTTCGATTCACGGGCGGCGCACCTGGCAGCACCCTCGTCGAGCTTCCCGTCTAGCCCCAATTGCGAAAGAACAACGCCTGCCGCGCGATCGGTTCCGTTCGCGCGGCGAGCGTGCCCAGCTGCGCCTCGCTCAAGGGCGTGAACGCCCGCGCCAGCGCGACGTTCTCTTCGACCTGCGCCACCGAATCGCACCCGATGATGACGGTGCTCACCGGCTGCGACAGCGTGAAGTACAGGGCCTCGCGCATCGAGAGCGTGCCTGACGTGGCACGGTCCGGCGGCGGCGCCCCATCCGCGGGGGGTGGCGTCCAGCTCGACAGGATCCGCCCCCGCGCCGGGATCTTCATCGCGATGATGCCCATCTGCCGTTCCACCGCCATCGGCAACAGCTGCTCGGCGAAGCTCAGGTGGTGGCGGTCGGCGGCGTTCAGCGACATCAGGATGGTGTCGTAGGGGAAACGGCGCAGCACCTCCATGAGCACCGCGGGGTCGGCGTGGCCGCTCACGCCCAGGAACCGCACCAAGCCCTGCTCGCGCGCCTGGATCTGCGCCGCGACGGCGCCGTCGGGCGCGAAGATGCGGTCCACGTGGTCCATCCGCGACAGGTTGTGCAGCTGCCAGAGGTCGAGGTGGGAGGTGTGCAGCAGCCGCAGGGACTCGTCCAGCAGGCGCAGCGAGCCGTCGCGGGTGCGGTCGTTGGACTTCGACGCGAGGAACACTTCCGCGCGCCGGGTCCGCATCACCTGGCCGATGTAGCGCTGGCTCCAGCGTGCCTCGCCGCCGTACGCGGCGGCGGTGTCCAGGTAGTTCACGCCCAGGTCGATGGCGCGCTCGATGATCGGCACCGCGATCGCCTCGTTGTCGGGCCGCTCGATCGCCGCCTGGCCGCCGAGGCTGAAGATCCCGACGCGGTACCCGGTGCGCCCGAGATTCCGCGTCGGCATCGCCGGGTCGGTCGCCGGGTTCGAGGGGAGCGGCGGGAAGGCGCGGGCCTGCGCGGGCACGGTCCCCGACGCCAGGACGCTCGTGACGACGGCGCCACCGACCTTGAGGAAGTCGCGGCGCGGCAGGGACGACGGTGTGTGGTCGGTCATGGACCCTCCCGGAACCCACCATGAGTAGCAAGCCCGGGCTGAAGTCTTGATGAAACTGCCGTGAAGGTCGGGTGCTTGCGGGCCGGCCGCGCCGGTCGCAACTTGCCTGACCAACCCGAAAGACCGTACCAGACCCTCGCCTTCGAGCGGCCGTCGCCCGCGACGCTCACCCGGATCCGAGCTGCCCGGGAGCCCGCATGCGCCGGTTGCACATCGCCGTGCTCGACCTCGTCACCCGGAGTCCCACGCGCGCCCTGTACGCGCGGGTGATGCACGCCAACCTCGCGAGCATCATGCCCCAGGTGCTGGGCGTCTGGTGCGAACGGGCGGGCCACCGCGTGACCTACGTGTGTTACACGGGGTTCGAGGACCTGCTCGCGGAGTTGCCGCCGGACGTCGACCTCGTTTTCATCGGCGCCTTCACGCAGGCGGCGCAGCTCGCGTACGCGTTGAGCGCCCTCTTCCGGCGGCGCGGTGCGGTGACGGTGCTCGGCGGACCCCACGCCCGCTGCTACCCGGAGGACGCCGCCCTCTACTTCGACTACGTCCTCGGCTTCACGGACGAGTCGATCGTGGACGAGGTCACCCGCGAATGCGCCCCGCACCGCCCGGTCGGGCGCTGCCTCGCGGCGGCCCGCCAACCGCTGGCGTTCCCGGCCCTCGCGGAGCGGTGGAAGTTCGTCACGGCCACGCTCGCCAAGGCCCCCACGATCAAGATCGTGCCGATGATCGGGAGTCTGGGGTGCCCGTACACCTGCAGCTTCTGCATCGACGCCACCGTGGACTACCAGCCGCTCGAATTCGCCCGGCTCACCGAGGACCTGCGCTTCCTGCTCGGCAAGGTGAAGCGGCCGATCGTGGGATGGCACGATCCCAACTTCGGCGTCCGGTTCGACGACTACATGGAGGCCATCGAGGCGGCGGTCCCCGCCGGACGGATGCGCCACATCGCCGAGAGCAGCCTGTCGCTGCTGTCGGAGCCCCACCTCGTCCGCCTCAAGCGGAACGGCTTCGGGGCCCTCCTGCCCGGCATCGAGTCCTGGTACGACCTCGGCAACAAGTCGAGGACGCGGCTCACCGGCATCGACAAGGTCCGGGCGGTGTCCGAGCACGTGAACACCATCCTGCGTTATGTGCCGTACGTGCAGACCAACTTCGTCCTCGGCCTCGACGGCGACCGCGGCCCGGAGCCGTTCGAGCTGACCAGGCGGTTCGTGGACCTCACCCCCGGCGCGTTCCCCGGGTACTCGCTCCTCACGGCCTTCGGCCGCGCGGCGGTCCAGAACCTCGAGTACCAGCGGGATGGCCGGGTGCTGCCGTTCCCGTTCCACTTCCTCAACAACTCCATGGCGATGAACGTCAGGCCCAGGAACTACCGGTGGCCGGAGTTCTACGACCACGTGGTGGGTCTCCTGCGGCACACCTTCTCCTGGCGCGCCATCGGGCGCCGGCTCGTCGCGACGCGCGCGACCATCCCGCGGTGGATGAACCTGGTGCGGGCGGTCTCGTCGGAGGGATTCGGCCGGCGCGACTACTACGCGAAGGTCCGGGGCCTTCTCGACACCGAGCCCTCGGTGCGGCGCTACATGGAGGGCGAGTCCGATCGCCTGCCGGAGTTCTACCGGACGCGGGTCATGACCGAGCTGGGCCCGATGGCCGAGCTGCTGCCTGACGCGGCGCTGAACCACGACCACCTGGCCTACCTCAAGGCCCCGGGCCCGGCGCCGTCCGCGCCGGCACTCACACAGATCAGGCTGAACCAGGCCCTCGGTGCGTGAGTAGCCTCCTCCCCGCGGCCACCACCGTCGGTCCCGTCGCGCTGACCGTCCGGGACCTGCCGCGCTCAGTCTGGTTCTACGAGGGTGGCCTCGGCTTCCAGGTCCGGGACAAGGGCGAGCGGACCGTGCGGCTCGGGGCCGGCGGCCCCGATCTCCTCGAGCTTCACGGCCGCCCCGGCGCGACGCATGAGGGCCACACCACCGGGCTCTTCCACTTCGCCATCCTCGTGCCCTCGCGGCGCGACCTCGCCCGCGCGCTGGTCCACCTCGGGGAGATGGGGATCCCGCTCCAGGGCGCCGCGGACCACCTCGTGAGCGAGGCGCTCTACCTCGCCGACCCCGAGGGGAACGGCATCGAGATCTACCGCGACCGGCCGCGCGAGGAGTGGATCTTCGACGACGGCGCGCTCCGCATGACCACCGAGCCGCTCGACCTCCCCGGGGTGCTGGCGGAGGCCGGGAAGGGCGCCCCGTGGAGTGGCATGCCCGCCGGCACGCGCATCGGCCACGTGCACCTCAGGGTCGCCGAGATCGCGGCCGCCGAGAACTTCTACCAGAGTGTGCTCGGGCTCGACCTCACGACCCGCTACGGCGGGTCGGCGTCGTTCTTCGCGGCGGGAGACTATCACCATCACGTGGCCGTCAACACCTGGACCAGCCTGAACGCACCGCCGGCGCCCGCGGGCGCGGCGGGACTCGATCACTTCTTGGTCCGCCTGGGGGATGCATCCGCGCTGGAGCAGGTGGCCGCGCGCATGCGCCGGGCGGGGGTGCGCATCGAGGAAGTGGCGGGCGGCCTGCTGGTGCGCGACCCGTCCGGGAACGGCGTGCTGCTCAGCGCCGAGGGCTAGCCCCCGGCTCCCCGAGCCGCTGGTCCGGGCTCTGGCGCCGCGCCTGTCGGCGATGCACTATCGGACCCATCCATGCACCCCGCAACGCATTTCTTCGCCGGCTGGCTCGTCGCGTGCGCGCCCGGCCTCACGCGGAAAGAGCGCGCCGTGGTCGCCCTCGCGGGTGTCGCGCCCGACCTCGACGGGATCGGCATCGTCCCGGAGCTGGTCACCGCGAACTGGTCGCACGCGCTCCCCTGGTACAGCCTTTACCATCACGTGGTCGGGCATAACCTGCTCTTCGCGCTGGTCGTGGCCGGTGTGGCATACCGGCTCGCCACGCGGAAGGCGTACACCGCGGGCCTCGCGTTCGCGAGCTTCCACCTGCACCTGCTCTTCGACCTCATGGGCTCGCGCGGCGCGGACGGCTACCAGTGGCCGATCCCGTACTTCTGGCCCGTCTCGAACGCGGTGCAGCTGGCCTGGAGCGGCCAGTGGTGGCTGGGAGCGTGGCAGAACACGGCGATCACGGTCGCCCTGGTGCTGGCGACGGTGGTGGCGGCCTGGCGGCTGGGCTACTCGCCGTTAGGCATCTTCAGCCCGAAGGGGGACACGGTGTTCGTCGAGACGTTGCGGGCGCGGTTCGGGCGGCCGGCCGCGGCCCTTCTGCTCGTCGCCGCAATGGCGGCGCTGGCGCCGCGGCCCGCGCCCGCGCAGGGCGACACCGCGAGCTACGTCATCCGGGACTTCCGCTTCGCGAGCGGGGAGACGCTCCCGGCGCTGCGCATCCACTACCTCACCATGGGCCGCCCGCGGCGGGACGCGGCGGGCACGGTGCGCAACGCGGTCCTGATCCTCCACGGCACCGGCGGCACCGGCCGGCAGTTCCTGAACCCCCTCTTTACCGAGCTGTACGCCCGGGGGCAGCCGCTCGACACCGCGACCCATTACCTCGTCATGCCCGACGGCATCGGCCACGGCGAGAGTTCCCGGCCGAGCGAGGGCCTGCACGCGCGGTTCCCGCACTACACTTACGACGACATGGTGGACGCGCAGTACCGTCTCCTCACCGAGGGCCTGCGCGTCGACCACCTGCTGCTGGTGATGGGCACCTCGATGGGCGGCATGCACACCTGGGTCTGGGGCGAGCGTTATCCGGGGTTCATGGACGGGCTGGTGCCGCTGGCGGCGGTGCCGACCCAGATCGCCGGACGCAATCGGATGATGCGCCGGATGATCATGGACGACATCCGGACCGACCCGGAGTGGCAGAACGGGGACTACACCCGGCAGCCGCGCGGACTGGTCGCCGCGATCCAGATCCTCTACCTGATGGGGAGCGCGCCCCTGGTGCAGCATCGTGGCGCCCCCACCCGCGACTCCGCGGACGCGGTCATCACGCGGTACCTCCGGGACCGCGCGGCCACCACCGACGCCAACGACCTGCTCTACGCCTTCGACGCCTCGCGCGCGTACGACCCGAGCGGGCAGCTCGAGCGCATCACCGCGCCCCTCCTCGCCATCAACTCCGCCGACGACATGATCAACCCGCCGGAGCTGGGGCTCATGGAGCGGCTGATCCCGCGGGTAGGGCGGGGCCGCTACGTGCTCATCCCCACCAGCGACATCACGCGCGGCCACGGCACCCACACCGTGGCGGCGGCCTGGAAGGCGGCGTTCGCGCCGTTCCTCGCGGCGCTGGAGCACTGAGGATCTCCCCGCGCGACCGGGAGACCGGGGCGCGGCGGGCGCACGGGTCCTGCGGAGGCTAGTCGGCGGCCTGGGGGGCGGGTTCGACGAGCGCCGGAGCGGGCGCGCGCCGCTTGAACCGCGTCTGGAGCGCGTCCATGTAGGTGTAGAAGACCGGCGTCACGTACAGCGTGATGATCTGCGACACCGCCAGGCCGCCCACCACCGCGAGACCCAGCGGCCGGCGGGACTCGGCCCCGGCGCCCCAGCCTAACGCGATGGGGAGGGTGCCCATCAGCGCCGCCATCGTGGTCATCATGATGGGCCGGTACCGGATGCTGCACGCCTCGACGATGGCCTCGCGCGCGGACTTGCCCGTCTTCTGCGCCTCCACCGCGAAGTCGATCATCATGATGGCGTTCTTCTTCACCAGGCCCACCAGCATGATCACCCCCACGAACGCGTACACGCTGAGCTCGGTCCTGAAGATGAGCAGCGTGAGCAGCGCGCCGAAGCCGGCGAACGGCAGGCCGGTGAGGATGGTCAGCGGGTGGATGAAGCTCTCGTACAGGATCCCCAGCACCAGGTAGATCACCAGCACCGCCAGCAGGAGCAGCGCGTTGAGGCCCGACTGGCTGGCCTGGAACGCCTGCGCCGTGCCGCTGAACGACGTGGAGATCGACGAGGGCAGCACCTGGCCCGCCATGTGCTGCACCGCGTCCGTCGCCTGCCCGAGCGAGACGCCGGGCCGGAGGTTGAACGACAGCGTGATGGACGGCAGCTGGCCCGAGTGGTTGATGCTGAGCGGCCCCACCGTCTGCGCCAGGCGCGCCACCGACGAGAGCGGTACCAGGGTGCCCCGGCTCGACCGCACGTAGAGCAGGTTCATGGACGTGAGGTCGTTCTGGTAGCGGGGCAGCAGCTCCATGATGACGTAGTACTGGTTGTTCGGTGTCAGGATGGTCGAGACCTGCCGCGAGCCGTAGGCGTCGTAGAGCGCGCTCTCGATCTGCGCCGTGGTGAGGCCGAGCGACGCGGCGCGGTCCCGGTCGATCTGCACCTGCACCTGCGGGTTCCGGATCTGGAGGTCGCTGGTGACCTCCTGGAGCTGCGGCATCTCGCGCATCCGGGTCTCGAGCCGCGCCGCGCCCGCGTACAGCGCGTCCATGTCCGGGCTCTGAAGCACGAACTGGTAGAGGCTCTTGGAGACGCGCCCGCCCACGCGGATGGGCGGCGGGTTGGAGAGGTAGACCTGGATCCCCGGCACCCCGGAGAGCTTGCGCTGGAAGACCCGCACCAGGGCGTCGGCGTCGAGCCGGCGCTCGGCGCGGGGCTTCAGGCGGATCACGATGCGGCCGTTGTTGGAGCTCTGCACCGACGACATGAAGTCCGCGACGTTGGAGTCGGCCTGGATGATCGCAGCCAGCTGCTGCTGGTGCCGCACCATGTCCGCGTAGGACGTGCCCTCCGCCATCTCGGTGGAACCCGAGATGTTGCCGGTATCCTCCGACGGGATGAACCCCTTCGGCACCGCGATGAAGAGCCAGATCGTCCCGCCCAGGACGGCCAGCGAGAAGGCGAGCGCGACGCGCCGGTGCTCCATCACCCAGCCCAGCGTGCGCTGGTAGAACCGCAGCGTGGCCTCGTAGGCCCGCTCCGTGGCCCTGAACAGGCCGCCGTGCTGCTGCTCGTGCGACGGCTTCAGGAACCGGCTGCACAGCATCGGCGTGAGCGTCAGCGAGACGAAGCCCGAGACCAGGATCGCGACGGCGATGGTCACCGCGAACTCGCGGAAGAGCCGTCCCACGATGCCGCCCATGAAGAGCACCGGGATGAAGACCGCGGTGAGGGACAACGTCATCGACACGATCGTGAAGCCGATCTCCTTCGCGCCCTCCAGCGCCGCCTGCATCCGGGTTCGGCCCATCTCCATGTGCCGGACGATGTTCTCCAGCATCACGATGGCGTCATC
>JBGPHD010000038.1:0-21305 GCA_041484135.1 Gemmatimonadota bacterium | reverse complement strand
GATGTCCGGAGCCCCGGCCGACATCGTGACGCAACTGGCGGCTCGCGGCATCGGGCACATCTACGTGGACGGCGGGATCACCGTGCAGCGGTTCCTGCAGGCCGGGCTCATTCAGCGCCTCATCATCACTCGTGTCCCGGTCCTCATCGGCAACGGGATCCCGCTCTTCGGCCCCTTGGCGCGCGACGTCGTCCTCCGCCACATCGGGACGCGGCAGTACGCCAGCGGCCTCGTCCAGAGCGAGTACGCGGTCGCCGTCTGACATGAGCTCCTTTCAGGTCCTCGTCTTCCCCTACCGGCTGACCCGACACTCCCGCTTGACGGGAGTTGATGCGGAGGATCTGGACAGCGCATGAGCCCCGTCCCGCCGGCCGCATGCCCAGTCCTCTTCTTGTAGTCGCGACGCTGCTGGTCGCGGTGTCCGCCGTACTCGATGTGCGCGCGGAGTATCGCGGGCCGCGCCGGCACGTCTATGTGTTCAAGCCGCTGACCACCGCCCTGGTGCTCGCCATCGCACTGACCGCCTCACGTGAAGAGACCGTTCGCTATCAGCTCCCGGTGGTCATCGGGCTGGGACTGTCGCTTGCCGGCGACGTGTTCCTGATGCTGCCTGGCGACCGCTTCGTGCCCGGCCTGGCGAGCTTCCTGCTGGCCCACGTCGCGTACATCGTCGCCTTCACCACGAGGGCCCCCCTTGGGGTGGTCCCCGGCCTGTTCGCCCCCTTTGCCTTTGCCGGCCTTGCGGTCCTCATCCGGTTGTGGCGCGGCCTGGGACGCCTCCGCTTGCCGGTCCTCGTCTACGTGTTGGTCATCGTGAGCATGGCGGGCCAGGCGGCCGGGCGCTGGTGGTCGTCGCGCAGCCCGGCTGCCGCGCTTGCAGCCGCGGGCGCGACCTTGTTCGTCGTGTCGGACGCGTTGCTCGCGGTCCATCGTTTCGGCCGGCCCTTTCGCAGCGCCCAGGCCCTGATCCATACCTCCTACTTCCTGGCACAGTGGCTGATCGCGATCTCCGTGTGAAGGGGGAAGCGGCCGGCTGAGACGCGCTTGAAGCTGTCGGTCCGTACGCGGTACATTGGGCAACCGATCCGGACACCAGGAGAAACGATACGTTCGTCTTTGCGCGAGCAGCTACCTACGCGACCCTCTTCATCGGCCTCCTGCTCATCTTCGTGCCGCGGCGGATCCTGGCATGGTCCGGCATCGTTCGCCCGGCGGGACTTGGCCTCCTGGAATTCGCGGGGATCGCCGTCGGTATCGCGGGTGGCGCGCTTGCCCTGTGGTGCATCACCACGTTCGCGTTCGTCGGGAAGGGGACACCCGCCCCGTTCGACCCGCCCCGCAAGCTGGTCGTCCAGGGTCCGTACCATTACGTCCGCAATCCGATGTACATCGGCGCCGCGCTCGCACTCTGCGGAGCCGCGATCTTCTACCGCTCCACCCCGCTGCTGGGCTATGTCGGCGTGTTCCTCATCGCCTCACATCTCTTCGTCGTGTCGTACGAGGAGGCGACGCTTGCCGGCCTCTTCGGGGCTGACTACCAGGCCTATTGCGGCAAGGTGCGCCGCTGGTTGCCGAGCCTCTGATGCTGATCGACGGTGTGCCGTTCGGCACGACCGACTGGAGCACCCTTCCAGAGGCCGAGCATCGAGGAGTGTCCGGCAGCGCCTGGTGGCGAACGCTGGAGCAGGGCAACATCCGCGTTCGCATGGTGCGGTACAGCCCCGGCTACGTGGCGGATCACTGGTGCGATCGAGGCCATGTGCTGCTGGTGTTGAGCGGGGAGCTTGTCACGGAACTGCAGGATGGCAGCAGCCACCTCCTCAGGCCCGGCATGAGCTATCAGGTCGCCTCGAACGCCGCGCCGCACCGCTCGCGCACCGCTTCCGGAGCAACGCTCTTCATTGTCGACTAACGTGAGGCGGCGGTCGCTGTGGCTGGCATTGGTCGCCGTCGTTGGATGTCATCACCCACCGGTCGCGTGCGGCCCGTTCCCCGGCACCGACTTCTGGACCATCCTGCTGACCGCTCCCGACGGGAATCGGCTGGAGGGCAGGATCCGCATGGTCGGCGCCGCGCCCCGCTTCGCCGGCCGAGCCGTCTCACCCGACGGTGCGGCCGAGCCGCTTGATTACCCGCTGGACAGCCTCACGACCCGCGGAGACTCGGTGCGCTTCCGGTTCTCGCCATCGCACATCCTGGTCGAGGGCGCCTGTGTGGATCGCGATCGCGTCGAGGCGCGCTACGAGGAGGATCTCCGCTCCGGATCGGACCACGTCACCGGGCATGGCGCTCTGCGGAGGGACGTTGCCCCGCGTTGACGCAGGCGTGATCACTCTCGACCGTCGGAGGTAGGGAGTGACGCAGTCATCAGGCGAGACTCGGCGATGAATGATCCGGTACGGCCGGCCCAGGACAATCGAGCGATCGCGGAGAGCGTGGCAAGGGGCTTCTTCCGCATCGACCTGAAGGAGACCACCTGGGAGCGCGCCGCCGCGCAGTACCTTCTCGGGGCCCTTGAGTCCGCGGTGCTCATACCCCAGATCTTCGAGCAGCGGTACGGCGAGATCGGGCCGCTCGGGTGGGGCACAACGATCTTCTTCGTCGTCTACTGCTTGCTCGCCGCGATCGGCCTGTTCTTCATCCCTCGCACCCAGTTCCATACGACGGTACCGCTGCGCGGCGACTGGCTCGACCATGTGGGCGCGTTCTGGCTCGTCGCCTGCGCCTTCGGTCCGTTCCTGGGTTGGATCTGTACCTCCGCGCTCCCCATCACGGCCGGTTCCTGGCGATGGGTCTATGGCGCCCGCGTCTTTCTGGCCGCCGGTCTGCCGGTCGTCACCGCGATCCCCCTCACCCGCTACGTGCGGGGCAAGGCCGCCTGGGTATCGCTGCCCATGCTGATCGGGGTCACCATCCTGCCGATCCTGAGCGCCGTGGGCACGAGCCAGGACCTCCGGGATGGACCACGGAGCGCCGCCAGCGCGACGGGCGGTGAGCCCCGCCTGATCCTCGCGCACACCGGGCGGTCTCTGGGCCTCGCCAACCGTGTCCAGGGAACCGGCCAGCACTTCGGGCTCGCCGGTGTCTTTGATTCGATGGGCGTGTGCTTGTCGCTGGATGACAGCTCCCGGGCGTCAGGCGATTCGGTGATCCTGGTGCTGCCGCCGCCGCGAGGCGGGCGGGGGGGTGCCGAGGTGGTGCGAGCGGTGATCGGCGCCCGGGCCGGCCGTTGCCCCGTTCCTCTGCAGCAGCTCGGCGCCGCCACGTACCGTGTTCGCGCGGCGGACGGCCTGGAACCCGGCCAACCGTACGTGGCCATCGTCGGGCCGGTCGGTCGCCTGGTCCGCGACAGCGCTTCGGCGCGCTTCGCCATGAACGGCGGCTCGGTGTCCGTGCGTGAGTGCGCCAGCACCGAGGGGATCCACTTCACCGTGTGGCGGACGCAGGGGCAAAGGTCCACGAGGATCTGGCACCGCTACTACTATGCAGGATATGATATGGAGCCGGACTGTACCGACCAGGAAGTCGCGCCATGACGGCATGGACCTGCTTCAGCGAGGAGCATGGTGCGTGGCGTGAGTTCGCCCACTACACGCTGGGGCGCTCGTAACCGGCGGTGCGCCGAGGCAGCCAGCCACGCGGGAGACGCCGCGCAGGTAACGGAGAGGGATAACGACGATGAGAGCGAAGTCGATGGACGGCCGCGAGATCGACCTCAAGCAGGACATCCTCGACGGCCTGAAGATGCGCCTGAAAGGGCCGGTCCTCGTGCCCGGCGACGCCGGCTACGAGGAGTCGCGCAGCGTCTGGAATGCCATGATCGACAAGAAGCCCGCCGTGGTGGTGCGCTGTCTCGGCACCGCCGACGTGATCGCGTGCGTGCAGGTCGCGCGCGCGAACGACCTCCTGCTCTGCATCAAGGGCGGGGGGCACAACATCGCGGGCCTGGCCACGGCCGACGGCGCGCTCATGCTCGACATGTCCCTCATGCGCGGCGTGTGGGTCGATCCCCACCGGAGGATCGCTCACGCGCAGGCCGGGTGCCTCCTCGGCGACGTGGACCGCGAGACGCAGGTGCGCGGACTCGCGGCCGTCCTCGGATTCGTCTCCCTCACCGGCATCGCGGGACTCACCCTGGGCGGTGGGTTCGGCTACCTGACGCGGCGATGGGGCTGGACGGCGGACAACGTCGCCGGCATGGACCTCGTCACCGCCGAGGGGCGTCTGGTGCGGGCGAGCAACGAGGAGAACCCGGATCTCTTCTGGGGGCTGCGGGGCGGCGGAGGGAACTTCGGCGTGGTCACCGGCATCGACTACCAGCTCTACCCCGTCGGTCCGGAGATCGTGGGTGGCCTCGTCGCGTGGCCGGCCAGCGAGGCGCCCAAGGTGCTCGAGCTCTATCGCACGCTCGCGGAGAAGGCCCCGCCCGAGCTCACGCTCGTCCTGCTCCTGCGCCCGGCTCCCCCGGCGCCGTGGCTGCCGAAGGAGATGCACGGGAAGCCGATCGTGGGGGTGCTGGCCTGCTACAGCGGGAAACCCGAGGACGGCGAGAAGGTCGTCGCCCCCATCAAGGCGTTCGGCACCCCGGTCGGGGATGTGCTGGTGCGCCGGCCGTACGCGCAGATGCAATCCCTGCTCGACGCGACGCAGCCCAAGGGCCGGCGCTACTACTGGAAGAGCGAGTACCTGCCGCGCATCGAGCCGGCGCTGTGCCAGAAGCTCGTCGAGCATGCGGCACGGATCCCCTCGCCGCACACGGCCGTGGCGTTGTTCCAGGTCGATGGCGCGCTGAACCGGCTCGACGTGGCGCATTCCCCCGTCGGCAATCGCGACGCGCGCTACGTGCTCAACCTGGCCGGCTCGTGGGAGCAGGCGGGCGCGGACGCGGCGAACATCGCTTGGGCCCGCGACGCGTGGAACGACATGCGACCGTTCTCGACAGGCGGCACGTACGTCAACTTCCTGACCGAGGACGAAGGCCCCGAACGCATCGCGACCGCGCTCGGCAAGGGACTCCCGCGTCTCGCCGAGGTCAAAGCGAAGTGGGATCCCAAGAACATGTTCCGCACCAACCGGAACGTCACACCGACCTGAGCATGGCGGCCCGGCCCTGTCCGCGTCCGCCTGAAAGGGACTCCACGTGAAGAACGTCCAGGTCCGTGTGTCCGCGCTGGTCGCCGCCCTTCTCCTCGCGGCGGTGAGCGCGCCACACACGCAGGCGCAGCAACCGGCGGTGCAGCTGACGCCCGACCAGCTCGTGTGGCAGCCGTACATGGCTGGTGGCGTGCAGGCGATGCTCGTTGGCGACCCATCGAGACCCGGCACCTATGCCGTGCGCTATCGATTCCCGGCGGGCCTGCGCATCCCTCCGCATACGCATCCCGACGCGCGCATCGTGACGGTGCTGGCCGGCACGATGTACTTCGCTTTCGGGGAGGTGTTCGACTCGAGCCGCATGCGGGCGTTCCCGGCCGGCAGCGTCTGGACCGAGTCGGGCCAACCGCACTTCGCCTGGGCCCGGGATGGCGAGGTCGTCCTGCAGGTGGTCGGCACCGGCCCCACGAGCATGACCCTGGTGCAGCCGCGCTAGCGGGCGCGCACCGCCGCACCAGGTGATCCGAAGGCGACGAACCCCGAGCCGTCAGCATCACGCCGAGGATCCCTCGGCTCACTACGCGGGTCTAGACGTCGGGACGGATGGGCGGCACTGACGTCGTCCGTTCGAGCGAGCCTGCCAATCCACCCGTCGGCGGATGCCGCTCACCGGCGCACGACGCTAGCCTTCGGTCGTCCGGAGAATGTCATGTAGTCACACGAAGGGAGCAGCGCATGCGTATCGCCACTTTCCTGGCCGTACCGCTGTTGGCGGGGATGATCGCCCTGCCGACGCGAGGGTCGGCCCAGGCCACCATCAGCGTCACCTTCGGCGCCCGGCTCGGGCCCGAAGTCGGTGTCTTCGCCTATTCGCCGGATCGCCACGGTGACTGGCGAGACCACTACCAGCAGTGGAGGCCGGTCACGCTGTACGACATCAACGGCCGCTTCTACCTCAATAACGTCCGCGGCGCGCGCGCGGTGCAGGTCTACGCGTACAACAACGAGTACTTCATGCCGCCGCAGGATCAGGGTTGGGAACGCCGCGACTCGCGCTACAACTACCAGCGTCAGCCGAACCAGGCGGACTACGGTCGTACGCGTCCTTATGACCCCGACTATGCCCGGGTCGATGTGCGGCTCGGCCGCGAGATCGGCGTGCTGGCCTACTCGCCGGATCGCGGCGGCAATTGGCGCCGCAACGCCCGACGCTGGACGCCCGTCACGCTGTACGAGTTCCACGGCCGGTACTATCCGAACAACTTCGGGGGCGCCCGTCCCGTGGCGATGTACCGCTACCGGAACGAGTACTTCCTTCCGCCGAACGACCAGGGGTTCAACGGCTTCGACCGGCGCTACAACTACAACCATCAGCCCAACGATGCAGACCGGGGCCGAGTGCGGAATCGGCCGTAACGGCCAACTCGCCCTGTGACCCGAGGGCCTCGCCGATCGCAAGGTCGGTGGGGTCCTTTTGGGGTCTACCGCCCACGCTGGATGAATCCCATGGCAGATGCGGCGCCTCCTTATCTCGATCGTCACGCCCAGACCGTCGGCAAGCTCGTGGGCTACTTCCAAGCCCTCGAGTCCAACCTGCGGGCGTTCCTCTACGAGAGGGGCGTGACCCCGCACCATCCCTTCGGCACCGACAAGGACCTGGCACGGGTGAAGCCGGGCGACGAGGTGCAGCTGAACGCCTTCACCAGCTACGACACGCTTGGCCAGCTCATCACGAAGTTCAATCGCGTGGCGCGAAATGAGACGCCGCGGGTGCAAGTGGATCCGACGCTGGTCCAGGTGCGCGACGCCCTTGCTCAGGGCCGCGTGTGGATCGACCACCCCGACCTGCCGGTCCACCTGCTGAAGTTCGAGCGCCCGAAGGCCGGCGTGACCCGGGTGGCCTACCACGTCATCATGACGCCTGAATGGCTCAAGGTCCAGACGCAGGTGGTGCAGGCCGAGGTCGTGAAGGTGGCCTCGCTGCTCAGCCCCCCGCGCAAGCAGCGCGCGCGCCCTTCATCCTGACGCGGCCCCTCGAGCCCCTTCCGGCCGACCGTCCACGCTCCATACATTCCTCCGCGTCCGCAGCGAAGGTGACAAGCTCATGCGCATACCGGGGTGGGATACATCGGTCACGGGTGCCCTGTTGCTCGGACTGGGGGCGGCCGCGGGGGGATGGCTGGCCGGGCAGGGGTTCGCGCGCGCCCGCGCGACGGACCAGTTCGTCACGGTGAAGGGCATCGCGGAGCGTGAGGCGCAGGCCGACCTCGCCCTCTGGCCCCTGCGGCTCGTCGTGGCCGACAACGATCTCTCCCGGGCGCACGAGCGCCTCCAGAGCCAGCTCAGCCTGGTCCGCGCCTTCCTCGCCCGGCAGCGGATCGACACCGCGCAGATCGAGCTGCAGGACTTCTCCGTCTCGGACGCCAACACCAATCAGTACCGGGACGCCGGCGCGGCGACGAGCCGCTACGTGATCCGCCAGGTGCTGATGGTGCGGTCCACGGACCCGGCGCGCATCCTCCACGCGAGCCAGGACGTCGGCGAGCTGGTCGGCGCGGGGGTCGTGCTGTCATCGGGCGGCGAGTACGGCTCGGGTGGGCCGACGTTCGTGTTCACGCGCCTCAACGCGCTCAAGCCGGCGATGATCGCCGAGGCGACGGCGCACGCCCGCGAGGCGGCGGAGCAGTTCGCGCACGACGCCCACAGCCAGCTGGGCGGCATCCGCCGCGCCAGCCAGGGGGTGTTCGAGATCCTGCCCCGTGATCAGGCGGAGGGCGTCCAGGAAGGAAGCCAGATCGTGAAGACCGTGCGGGTCGTCAGCACGGTGGACTTCTACCTTCGCGACTAGGCGTCCGATCTTCGACGTGGAGACGTATGGCTGATCCTGCCGGTCCCGGACCCCTGCCTCAAGGACGCCCCACGCTGGCCGTCAAGGTCGGAGGCCGGACCCTGACGGGAGCCACCGCCATCGCGGTCCTCGTCCTCCTGCTGGGACTCGTCGTCGCCCTGCTCGTGTGGATGCGGCCCTCGCTGGGGATGCTCCTTTCGGGCGCGCTCTGGGTCGCTTTCGTGCTGTACTGGGGCGCGGCGGCGAAGAACGCGGCGCCGACCGAGAGCGCGGAGTCACCCGCGTCGCGCGCCGTGCACACGCGCCTGTTGAACGCGTCCCTGCTCCTGCTCTTCCTTCCGGTGCCTGGGCTCACGGGGCGGTTCATGCCCGGCGGATCGTCGATCGTCGCGGGTGGGCTGGCGGTGCAGGCGCTCGGGTTCATGCTCGCCGGCTGGGCCCGGCACCACCTGGGCCGCAACTGGAGCGGCGCCGTGGCGGTGGCGGTCGGCCATCAACTGGTGCGTTCGGGTCCGTACCGGGTGGTGCGGCACCCCATCTACAGCGCCATGTTCGGGATGTACGTCGGCACGTCGGTCGTCTCGGGCCAATGGCACGCGCTCCTCGCCCTCGCGCTGCTTGCGGTGGCCTACGCGCGCAAGATCCCGATCGAGGAACGCACGCTGCGCTCGACCTTCCCCGACTACGACGACTATCGCCGCGACACCTGGGCGCTGATCCCGGGCCTGTATTGATGACACCGGAGACGCCCGTGTTCACCATCGACGTGCTGAGCGACCTGCAT
Source organism: Gemmatimonadota bacterium (assembly GCA_041484135.1). Taxonomy (GTDB): domain Bacteria; phylum Gemmatimonadota; class Gemmatimonadetes; order Gemmatimonadales; family JACORV01; genus JACORV01. The sequence goes on along the minus strand of JBGPHD010000038.1, from coordinate 12,579 downwards.
GCCCACATGGATTGGGCGGACGCGAGCGTCTGGGCCGTCGTTCCCGGAGCCGACAGTCCGGCGCCGGATCCCCGCCTGCGCGATCTGCTCGCCCACCAGCACTTCACGCAACACTCGTTCCTCGCCCTCTGGACGGGCCAGCCGCAGCCGGGCCTGGGCGCCGTGAAGTTCGCCACGCTGGCGGAGCTTCGTGCCTGGGCACGCGAGTACTATCCGCGGGCGCTGGCCTTTCTGCGCGGCCTCGATGCGGCGGAATTGTCACGACCGCGTCCGGTGCCGTGGGCGCGCCTGTTCGAGCGCCAGTTGGGCCGGCCGCCCGGCATCCCGACCCTGGCAGAGACGTTCTTCCAAGTGACCAGCCACACCACGTATCACCGCGCCCAGGCCAACACGCGACTCCGGGAACTGGGCGTGACGCCGCCACTGGTGGACTACATCGCGTGGCTGTGGCAGGGACGGCCCGCCGCCGTCTGGCCGGGCTCGGAGGCCGGCCGCGCGTGAGCGCGGGAGCCGGATGACCGACGTCCCGCCCTATCGGGCGGTCGTGCTCGGCGCGACGGGCGCGGTCGGCGGGGCGCTGGTGCGCGAGCTCCTGGCATCGCCGCGCTGCACGACCGTGACCGCCCTGGTCCGGCGATCGGTCGGTGTCTTTGACGGGCTCGCGGGGCGCGAGAAGCTGCGGCTGGAACTCATCGATCTCCGCGACATCGAGCGCGCGACCAGTCGCCTCCCTGGCGGAGCCGATGTCGCGTTCTGTACCATGGGCATCGGCCAGCCACGGAAGGTCCCCTACGAGGAGTTCGTCAGGGTGGACGTGGAGTACACGGGCGCCTTTGCGCGGGGGGCGGCCGCGGCCGGGGTCCGGCACATCTCGCTGCTCTCGTCCGTCGGCGCCGACCGGGCATCCCGGACGAGGTACCTGCGCGTAAAGGGAGCGGCGGAGCAGGCGGTGATCGACGCGAAGGTCCCGCGGACGAGCCTCTTCCGGCCGAGCCTGCTGGTCACCGCGCAGATCCGGTACGGGCTCCAGGACCGCCTGACGCAAACACTCTTCCCCGTGCTCTCTCCGCTCTTCGCGAGCCGGTACCACGAGATCCGCGTCGAGGAGCTCGCGCGCGCCATGCGCGCCAACGCCGAACGTCCGGGCTCCTCCGCGGTCGAAGTGCTATACTACGAGGATTGTCGGGCTGTGCTGCGGGCGACATCCCAGGCCGGAGCTGGCGCATGATCCTGGGCGAGGACCCGCACGTGAACGCGAGGATCCAACACAGGATCATGTGGCCCCGCAGGATCTTCGTTGGCGCGGTGGTCATGCTTGGCCTCGCTCCGTCACCGTGCGTGGCGCAGGCGCCGGCGGCGGCCACGGCGGCACGGGACTCGCTGTTGAGCTGCGCCGCGCGCATGGCCGGCGCCGCGGGGTTCCGGCCCGTGACGGGCGCCCCGCCGGACCGGCTCGGCATGATGCGGACGCGCGAGAGTCCGGGTCCGATGTTCCTCGACGGCCTCAGGGTCATCGTGGCGGCACACGATTCAGCGGGTATGGCGGTGCCCGAGGTCCGGGTGACGACGCTCGTCGTGTCACGCACCACGGGCCTGAGCCAGCAGGAAGTCGCGCCACCGCCGGCCCTCGCCGCGCTGGCGGACAGCATCCGGCTCGGCTGCCGGCGGCGCCGCTGATCCACAGCGCGAGACTCGATCTCGTTCCCATGACGCCCGCCCTCGCCACGGCGGAGCTCACCGGTGTGGGAGCGCTGGCGGCGGCCCTCGGCGTCGAGGCGCCGGCGGTGTGGCCGCCGGAGTTCTACGAGGCGGACGACGTCGAACGCATGGGGCGGCTGCTCGAGGATCCGGCGAACGCAGGCTGGGCTCTCTACTATCTCATCCTGAGGACCGCGCCGCGGGCGCTCGCCGGTGTCGCCGGGTTCGCGGGCCGGCCATCGGCGGACGGCGTCGTGGAGATCGGATACGCCGTCCTGCCGGCGCATCGACGCCTCGGCCTGGCCTCGGAGGCGGTGGCGGCGCTGCTCGCGCTCGCCTTCGCGGAGCCGTTGGTGGGGAGGGTGGTGGCCGAGACGTATCCTTCGCTGGACGGATCGATCGGCGTGCTCGTGCGGAACCGGTTCAGCCCGTCCCCGGCCCGGGGCCGGGGCGACACCTTGCGCTACGAGCTCAGTCGGTCGTCATACGAGGGTTCAGAGGTGCAGCAGACGTCGGCGACATGACAGCACCTTCAACGACGGACCTACACCACTGGCGCGAGCTGGAAGACGTGCTCGTCGAGCCAGCGGCTCAGGTGTTCGTCGAGCTCCGCCGGAGGCTGGTCGGGCACCTGCGGCATGACGGCCCACCGCTTGCCGCCGTTCATGAGGAACCAGGTGGGCGGGGTGGCGACTTGCTCCTTGTTCGCGTTCGCCAGGAGGCCTTCGTACGACACGAAGTGGAAGGTCCGGCCTCGATAGAGGAGGCGGTGCTGGTCGGTCTTGTACGCCATAGTGACGCTCGCGGCTGCTGGAAGGGATGCGAAGGCGGGCCCGCTCAAGCCCCGCGACCTCTGCAGCCTGAATCAATATAACCTGGTGAGCGCGATGCAGACCCACCTCGACCTGATCCGCACCTTCTACGCCGCCTTCCAGCGCCGCGACCACGCGACCATGGCCGCGTGCTACGCGCCCGAGGCCACGTTCTTCGACCCCGTGTTCCGGGGCCTCGCCGGCGCGCGGATCGGCGCCATGTGGCGCATGCTGTGCGAGCGCGCCACGGACCTCGAGCTCGAGGTCGGCGCCATCACGGCGGACGCCGAGCGCGGCTCGGCGCATTGGGAGGCGACGTACACGTTCAGCGCGACCGGGCGCCGCGTGCATAACGTCATCGAGGCGTCGTTCCGGTTCCGGGAGGGGCACTTCCAGGAGCACACCGACCGCTTCGATCTGTACGCCTGGGCGCGTCAGGCCCTGGGGCTCAAGGGCGTGCTGCTCGGCTGGTCGCCGCCGGTGCAGCGGGCGATCCGCGCGCAGGCGGCGCGCGGGCTCGACGCCTTCATCCGCAAGCGGAGCCCGGACCAGGGCGGCGACGGGGAGGCCCATGGCGTTGTCTGAGGATCCCAAGCGGGCCCCTGGAGGAGCTCGCGCGGCAACTCGATTCGGATGCACCGCTACGGGACGTCAGCCCGGAGCAGCTGCTCCAGGGGCCGCTCGCCGACGCGATGACGCACGCCGGCCAGCTGGCGCTGCTCCGTCGGCTGGCGGGTACGCCGGTGGCGCCCGAGAACTTCGTCTTCGCGGCCGTGAGCCCCGAGCGGCTCGGGCCCGACCAGCCGGACCCCGCTCGGCCCGACGCGGTGGGGCCGGAGCGGCCGGCACAGACTCGACCCTGACCCACGTGCACCGCGCCACCGCCCTGCGCACCCCACCGCCTCCACGAGCCGCAGCCCTCTCTGCGACCGCGGGAGTCGGCCCTTCCGGAGGAGATGTCCATGTCCGCGTCACCGAGCGCCCCGTCGTTGCTGCAGAGCGCCCGCGTCTGGTCCTGGCAGGTGTTCTGGGGTGTCCTGGCAGCGAGCGTCGTTCATGACCTCGTCCTCGGGGTCTGGGCGACGCTCAAGCGCGCGATCGCGGCCTAACGGCCGGCGGGCCGTGTCCTTCGCCACGGTCCGCGAGATCGTTCTCGCCCTGCCGGGCACGGAGGAAGGCACGTCGTACGGCACGCCCGCCTTCCGGGTCAAAGGCAAGTACCTCCTCCGCCTCAAGGAGGACGGTGAGACCCTGGCGCTCCGGACCACGTTCGAGGACCGGGACTTCCTGATGGCCGCCGATCCGGATGCGTTCTACATCACGGACCATTACCGCGACTACCCCGCCGTCCTGGTGCGTCTCGGGACGGTGGGACGCGCGACGCTGCGCGAGCTGCTCGAGCAGGAGTGGCGCCGCCTGGCGCCGAAGTCGCTGGTCGCCCGCCATGACGCCGCCTCAGCGGGCGGGACTCAGCGGACGGCGATCCGGCGCAAGATGCGGTAGCGCTTCGGGCCGCTGGCGCCGGACCGCGGCGCGCCGTAGCGTATGTCCGCCACCCAGCCGACCAAGAGGGACCATGCCGCGATGGAGCGTGCTGCTCAGCCTGCTGGTTTTGTCCGCCGCCCGCCAGCATCCGACGGCGGCCACCTACGTGACCGCCGCCGACATCCAGGCCACGCTGGGCCAGGCGCCGCCGGCCTCGGTCAGCGACCAACCGATCCGCGTCCTCGACGCGGGCGGCACCAACATCGGCGTGGCGGTGGTGCACCGTCCCCAGGCGGCGAACCAGGGCGCGATCGAGCACGACGTGGTGCCGGAGATCTACCACGTCCTCGAGGGCGCCGGGACTCTGGTCACCGGCGGCACGCTGGTCGCCCCGCGGGTCCTCGCGGCCGACAGCCGGATCGTCCGGGAGGTGAACGGCCCGAGCTCGAGCGGCACCGGCATCACCGGCGGCGAAAGCCGCCGCATCTCGGCGGGCGACGTGGTGGTGATCCCGGCGGGTGTGCCGCACCAGTTCAGCGCGGTCGAGGGGTCGATCACCTACATCGTGATCCGCTTCGATCCGGGCCGGACCATCCAGCTCCGATGATCGCGAGGCTCCTCGCCCACCTCGCGTGGGCCGACGAGCGGACCCACGAGGCGCTGCGCGCGGCCGGCCCGGCCCACGTGGACGCGCTGGCGCTGTACGCCCACCTCCTGGGCGCCGAGCACATCTGGCTGGCGCGGCTGCGCCGGGAACCCGCGCGACAGCCGGTCTGGCCCGCGCTGACGCTCGAGGCGTGCGCTGCGCTCGCCCGGGAGAACCACGCGGGTTACGCCGAGCTCCTCGCGGGACTCGGCCCGGCAGAGCTGGAGGCGGAGGTCCCGTACACCAACAGCGCCGGCGCCTCCTTCCGGTCGCGCGTCGCGGACATCATCGTGCACGTGGCGCTGCACGGCTGTTACCACCGGGGGCAGGTGGCGCAGCTGCTGCGCCGGGTCGGGGCGGTGCCCCAGCCCACCGACTACATCGCCTTCGTCCGCGGCGCCCCCGCCGCGACGCGGAAGCGGAACACCTAACGCTCGCCCCGCCGCCGGCGGGGTCCTTCAACACCGGAGGTCGTATGGTAGGGCTCAGTGGGCTCTGGCTCCCGATCCTGCTGTCGGCGGTCATCGTCTTCATCGCCAGTTCCCTCATCCACATGGTGTCGCCCTGGCACAAGAGCGACTACCCCAAGCTGCCGAACGAGGACCAGGTGATGGACGCGCTGCGGCCGCTGGCGATCCCGCCGGGGGACTACATGACCCCGCGTCCCTCCAGCCGGCAGGAGCTCTCCTCCGCGGCGTTCCTGGAGAAGATGAAGAAGGGCCCGGTCATGGTGCTGACCGTGATGCCGAACGGGCCCATGTCGATGGGGCGGAACCTCGGCCTCTGGTTCGTCTACCTGCTGGCGGTCGGGGTCCTCACGGGGTACGTGGCGGGCCGCGCGCTGCCGAGCGGCGCGCCGTACCTGCACGCCTTCCGTTTCGCCGGGGTCACCGCGTTCATCGCCCACACCGTGGCGCTCTTCCAGCTGTCGATCTGGTACCGGCGGGCCTGGAGCACGACGATCAAGGCGACGGTGGACGGGCTCATCTACGGGCTCCTCACCGCGGGCGTGTTCGGCTGGCTCTGGCCGCGCTAGGCGCACGGCAGCCCGAGGTCTCGCCGAACGGCACGACGGAGGTCACGCGATGCACCGACACACCTTCTTCATCACGTTAGGCGTCCTGTGCGGTGCCGCCGCCGCCGAGGCGCAGGCGCCCGCAGCGCTGCGCGCGGACTGGCAGCGCGACCGCGGCAACGTGCTCGCCTACGCGGACGCCATGCCGGAGTCGGCCCTGACGTTCCGGCCCACGCCGGGCGTCCGCACCTTCGCCCAGCAGATCGAGCACGTCGTCCAGAGCAACGTGGACGTGGCGGCGCTGCTGCTGGGCCGGGCCCAGCCGCCCGTGCTGGGCGACAGCGCGCAGTACCTCCACCACAAAGCGGCGCTGCACGCGTACGTGGCGGGCGCGTACGACTTCGTGCTGTCGGCGATCGCGCAGGCGACGCCCGCGCAGTGGCGGCACCGCGCCCCGATCTACGGCCAGCCGCCGGAGCTCCCGGCCCGCTGGTTCGACCTGGCGCACGAGCATTCAATGTGGACGCTGGGCCAGGTGGTGCCCTATCTCCGGCTCAACGGCGTAACGCCGCCGCCCTACCAGATGCCGTTCTAGCGGCGGCGCGACCGGGTAGCCAGTATTCGGGGGAAGCACGTACCCTCTTCGACGCGGCCGCACATGCCAGGTTCCTATGCCATTCTCCCCGCGCACCGGCTGGTCTACAGCCGGGCGTGGGGTGTCTTGTCGACCGGGGTCCTTCTCGAGCACGCCCGCACCCTCGCGGCCGACGGCCGGTTCGGGGCCTCGTTCGCGCAGGTCGCGGATCTCCGCGACGTCGTCGACGTGATCCTGACTCCCGACGGCGTGCGTCGCCACGCCGAGGCGAATCCGTTCGGTGCAGGTGCGCGGCGCGCCGTCGTGGCCTCCTCCGACCTGGTGTACGGCATGGCGCGCATGTACGAGATGTTGCGGCGCCGTGACCTCGATACGTTCCAGGTGTTCCGCGATCTGCGCTCGGCCGTGGAGTGGATCGGTTTGGACGTCCCCGTGGATTGGGACGTGACGCTGGTGTTCCCGCCGGACCGGGTCTTCGAGGACGCTCAGGCCTGAGCGCATCGCAAGGAGGCAGTGTGTCCATTCGGCCCATCAAACGCATCGTCGAGGCCCAACCCACCGTCGAGGGCGCGGGCGTCAAGCTGCGCCGCGCCTTCGGCTTCGGGGCGACCGGGGACTTCGACCCGTTCCTCCTGTTCGACGACTTCCGGAACGAGCGCCCCGCTGACTACCTCGCGGGCTTCCCGTGGCACCCGCACCGGGGCATCGAGACCATCACCTACGTCCTCGCCGGCACGGTGAGCCACGGCGACAGCCTCGGCAACTCGGGAACGTTAGGTGCCGGGGACGTGCAGTGGATGACCGCGGGGCGGGGCATCCTGCACCAGGAGATGCCCCAGGGCGACCCCAAGGGGAGGATGCACGGCTTCCAGCTCTGGGCGAACCTGCCCTCCGCCCTCAAGATGACCGCGCCCCGCTACCAGGACGTGACGTCCCGCGACATCCCCGAGGTGGTGGATGACGACGGCACGAAGGTCCGAGTGGTGTGCGGGAGCTTCTGGGGGAAGTCGGGCCCGGTGGACGGCGTCGCGGCGGACCCGCGCTATCTCGACGTGTGGGTCCCGCCGGGCCGCCGCAAGACGCTGCCCGTGGAGACGGGGAACGCGTTCGCCTACGTGTTCGAGGGGACCGGGACGTTCCGGGACGCCTCGCCGCCGCAGCGGGTGAAGACGGAAGCCGCGGGCGGGATCGAGCGAGTGGCCGCGGAGGAGACCGGCAACCGGTCGCTGGTCCTCTTCGACAGCGGCAGCGAGGTGACCGTGCAGGCTGGGGAGGCGGGCATCAGGTTCCTGCTGGTCTCCGGGAAGCCGATCAAAGAGCCGGTGGCCTGGTACGGCCCGATCGTCATGAACACCCAGGAGCAGTTGGAGCAGGCGTACGCGGAGCTCCGCGACGGGACGTTCATCAAGCAGGGATGAGGCCACGCCGGCGCGCGGGGAGGCACGGGTGCGGGACGTTAGGTGGGCGGTGACCAGGCGGGCGCTGGTGCTGCTCGTGCTGCTGCCGCTGGCCTGTCGGGAGCGCCAGGCGCCGGGGGCGGCCGCCGGAGCGGCTCCGGGCGGGGCGGCCTTCGCCCTGCCGGACGGCCCTTCGTCCGACGACTCGGCGTCGCTGCGCGCCTACACCGAGGTGATCGACTCGTTCGCCCAGCAGGCCCACGAAGAGCTGTACGCGGTGGCGAACGGGCAATTGGTCCCCGTCGCCGACGAGGCGTCGTTCCCCGAACTCGCGGAGGCGCAGATCCGCGTGCTCCGCGCCGCGGACGGCACGCCGCGTCGCCACGTCGAGTCGCCGGTGAGCGAGTCCGGGGACTGGAGCGTGGCGGCGGTGCATTACTTCGATGCCCAGGGCCGCACCGTCGGCTTCGCGCTCGAGGCGTCGTGGCCCAACAGCGGATGCACCGAGGTCCTGCGCGATCACCGGTTCATGCTGTACGATGCACGTTTCCGCCGCCGGCTCGAGGAGGAGCTCTTCCTGAACGCGGACGGCCAGCCCCAGGATACGACGGGCTGCCTGATGCCTTACGAGTTCGACCGGAGCGCGTTCTCGAATTACACGAGCCTGGTGGCCGCGGGGCTCGCGCCGGCCGCGCGGCCGTGAAGCAGCCCACCCTTGCCACCGCGCGCCTTTCCCTGCGGCCGTTCGCCGTGCCGGATGCGCCGGACGTGCAGCGCCTCGCCGGGGCCCGGGAGGTCGCGGCCACGACGCTCAACATCCCGCATCCCTACCTGGACGGAGTGGCCGAAGCCTGGATCGGGATGCACGCGGCGGCGTGGGAACGCGGCGAGCTGGCCACGTTCGCCGTAACGGAACCGTCCCTCGGCCTCGTCGGCGCGATCGGGCTCCGGATCGAGCGGGCGCACCGGCGCGCGGAGCTGGGGTACTGGATCGCGGTCCCGTACTGGGGGCGCGGCTATGCGACGGAGGCGGCGGTGGCGGTCATCGCCTTCGGCTTCGCATCGCTGGACCTCAACCGGATCTACGCCACCCACCTCACCAGGAACCCCGCGTCGGGACGGGTCATGATCAAGGCGGGCATGCGGTACGAGGGGTGCCGCCGCGCTCACATCATCAAGTGGGATCAATTCGAAGATCTGGAGAACTACGCGGTGCTGCGCGACGAGTGGCGCGCCGCGACGACGTGACGTACGGAGGGGTGCCTGCGCATCCAGATCAAGAAGGGCCGTGACGGGGCGCCCAACCTGACGTGCATCCGTGCCGACGGCACGCGCACCTGGGGCAAGGTCCACCCGTTCTTCCCGCTCCACGACCTCACGCACTACGCGGTGGAGAGCGTGCTCGGCTTCGGCGAGGCGTTCTTCGGGCTGGTGGCGTCCGGCTGGAGCCTCGACGACTTCGCGGACAAGGCCGTCCGCGCGCGCATGCCCGCTGAAGCGTTATGGGCGGAGAACATCGTCGGTCTCCTCGACCTCGAGCGCGGCATGGGGCGCATGATGACGGCCGAGGAGTTCAGCGCCGGGCTGGGCGAATCCCTCGCCAGGCAGGGCGCGGCGCCGTTCCGCGCGATCACCGATGAGGAGCTCTCACGTATCCGTGGCATCCGCGGCAGGCTTCAGGCCCAATGGACATCGCTCACGCCCGGAGAGACGCTCGACGTGCCGTTCCCGGCCGCCTCGGCCGTTTCGTGAGGACGGCGGAGCCCGCGCCGCCCACCACCCTGATCCCCCGGAGCGCCTGATGCCCGTCGCCGTCGGCCAGACCGCCGAGCGCAGCTTGAGCCTGACGGCCGAGCACGTGAAGGCCTACGCCGCTCTGTCGGGCGATTACAACCCGCTCCACTTCGACGCCGCCTTCGCGGCCGGTACGCGGTTCGGCCGTCTGGTGGTGCAGGGCGGGCTCACGACCGGTCTCCTGCACGCGCTGGTCGCCACGGACCTCCCGGGTCCGGGCACCGTGTTCCTCAGCCAGAACTGGCGGTTCACCGCGCCGGTCTACATCGGGGACACGATCACCGCCCGCGCCGAGGTGCTCAGCGTCCATCCATCCAAGCCGGTCACCCAGCTCCGCGTCACGGTGGTGCGCCAGGACGGGGAGACGGTGCTGGAGGGCGAGGCCTGGTGCTACACCTTCTCGCCGGGCGCCTAGCGGCGGGCCGTTCCCCGCGGCTGGGCCGCCGCTCAACACCTTAAGACGGATTTCACACTCCCTTCAGGGCCGGCCGGTTACCCATGTCCCGTTCTCTTCGCCTCCACATCCAATGGGGAGTAACGGGATCAATGACCACCACCATCGCCGACAAGCGGGCGGACCTCGCGGGCCCGGGCATCGGGAACTACGACGAGCTCGAGCACATCCTGCCCAGCGACTACCGCTCCCTGCTCGCGCCCAAGGAGACCCAGCGCGCCATCTTCGCCGTCAAGAACCACATCGAGGAGCAGCTCTGCAAGGAGCTCAACCTCATGATGGTGACGGTCCCGCTCATCGTGGACACCCTGAGCGGCGTCAACGACATGCTCGATCGCGACGGCTCCCGCACGCCCATCCAGTTCCGGATCACCAACGACCACGGCCGGCACCCGGTGGACGCGCAGGTGGTCCAGGCCGCTACTAAGTGGAAGAGAATGGCGCTCCGCCAGTTCGGGATGGAGGCGGGCGAGGGGCTGTGCACCGATATGCGCGCCGTGCGCAAGGACTACTTCCTCGACCACGATCACAGCGCCTACGTGGACCAGTGGGACTGGGAGAAGGCGATCACCAGTGACCAGCGGTCGCTCGACTACCTGAAGGACACGGTCCGCAAGATCTGGAAGGTCCTGAAGAGCGCCGAGCGGTTCGCGATGGAGCACTTCCCGGCCCTCAAGGACCCGAGATACCCGAGCCTTCCCAACGAGATCACCTTCCTGCACGCCGAGGAGATCCTCGACCGGTTCCCGAACCTGCCGCGCAAGCAGCGCGAGACGGCGATCCTCCAGGAGCACCCGGCCATCTTCATCATCGGCATCGGCTGGACGCTCGCGGACGGCTTCCCGCATGAGATGCGCGCGGCCGACTACGATGACTGGGTGACCGAGACGACCTCGGCGTCGGGCCGGAAGATGCATGGCCTGAACGGCGACATCCTGGTCTGGAACCCGGTCACCAAGCGGCGCCACGAGCTTACCTCGATGGGCATCCGCGTGAACCCCGAGACGCTGCGCCAGCAGCTCGAGCTCACGAAGCAGCTCGACTGGCTGAAGCTGCCCTACCACAAGGCCATCGTGAACGGCGAGATCCCGCTGAGCATCGGTGGCGGGATCGGGCAGTCGCGGACCCTGATGCAGCTGCTGCGGAAGGCGCACCTCGGCGAGGTCACGGTCAGCGTGTGGCCTGAGGTCCTGAAGACGATGTGCGCGGACAAGCACATCCACGTGCTCGAGTAACACCCGCGATCGCGGGAGGGCGGCGCCCCGGACCCACGGCGGGTCCGGGGCGCCGTTCCATTCCGGGTCACGTTGCCCGCTCCAGCGCCATCGTGCATCTTGGAGCCGTCCTCGCCAACGACTTCCGGCCAGTGGAGCCGCCATGAACAACGACGCAGCGATCTTCACGCTCTTCATCCTCGGCGTCTCACTGACGGCCAACGTCGCGCTCGCGTTCGCGTGGTTCCAGGGGAGCCGCCGGCTCCGTCGATTGGAGGATCGCCTGCTTGGCACGCCGACGCCGGCGCCGCAGGAGCCGCGGACCGAGCACCTCGAGCAAGCGGTGGACGCCTTGGCCTCGCAGATGGACCAGCTCGCCAGCGGCCAGGAGTTCCTGAACCGCGTCATCGCCGACCGGCTCCAGCCGCCGCGGTCGCGCCAGGAGCCCATCACCCCGCATTGAGTTCAGCGTATCGCGCGCCGGCGCCTCGAACCGGCGCGGAGCTGACCGTGCTCACCTGGTGGAGGGATCGCCGTGACAGCCGTGACCGTCGGCCGCCCCGAGGCGGACGAGTTCTCTCCGTTCTATGCCGACTACATCGGTCGGGTCCCGGAAGCGGACCCGGTCGCCGCGCTCGACACGGAGTCCGCGATCACCCGCAAACTCCTCGGCGGGGTGGCGGAGAAGGACGCCGGTTTCCGCTACGCACCGGGGAAGTGGAGCGTCAAGGAGATCGTCGGCCACCTGTGCGACACCGAGCGCGTGATGTCGTATCGCGCGCTGTGCATCGCGCGCGGCGACACGACCTCGCTGCCGGGGTTCGACGAGAACCTGTACGTGCCGGCGGCGGATTTCGACCGCCGCACCCTCAACGATCTGGTGGGCGAGCTCTCCTTTGTCCGCCTCGCGACGCTGGCGCTCTTCCGCAGCTTCCGCGAGGACGACTGGCGGCGCCGGGGGACCGCGAACGGGAAGCCGATCAGCGTGCGGGCGCTCGGCTACATCATCCCGGGGCATGAACGGCATCATGTAATGGTATTGCGCGAGAAGTACGGCCTGCGCGGCTGAGGTCGTTGACACGTCGCCGCCGATACCATAGGCTAGGCGGCCATGCTCCTCCTGAAGCTCCTCCAGCAGCTGGTGAAGGCGCTGAACTCCCGGGGGACGCCCGGCCAGGTGGCCGCGGGTCTCGCGCTCGGCATGGTGTTCGGCCTCACACCGATCGCCAATCTCCACAACCTGCTGCTCTTCGGGCTCGCGCTCATCCTCGACCTGTCGCTCGCGGGGGTGTTCCTCGGCTGGGCCGTGGCGGTGCCGCTCGGCTTCGCGCTCGATCCGCTGTTCGACGCCATCGGGACGCGGCTCCTCGCCGCGCCGTCGCTCATCCCGCTCTGGACCTCGCTGTACAACACGCCCGGTGTCCCCCTCACCAGCTTCAACAACACGGTGGTCCTCGGGAGCTTCGTCT
>JBGPHD010000037.1:0-21356 GCA_041484135.1 Gemmatimonadota bacterium | reverse complement strand
TCCCCTCCTGGTAGATGATCGCTTCCACCGGCACGCGGACCACGTTGCGCCGCGTGGGACCCGCGATCCGCACGTTCGCCGTCATCCCGGGACGGAGCACCGTCTGGTGCCCGCGGACTTCGACCTCGACGTCGAAGACGCGCACCCGGTCCTCCTGGCGCGCCGCCGGCGGCACCAGCCGCACCACGCCCTCCACCGTGTCATCCGGGAAGGCGTCCACGTTGAGCTGCACCCGCTCGCCCCGCGCCACCTTCCCGATGTCCACCTCGTTCACCGCGGCCCGCACGATCAGCACCGAGAGGTCGCCGATGGTGAAGAGCTCGGTGCCGCCCCCGAAGGTGCTGGTCCCGCCCACCACCGTCTCACCCTCTTCCACGCCGCGCTTGATCACCACGCCGCCCGCGGGGGCGCGGATGGACGCGTACTGCGTGCTGTCGTTCGTCACCACGCCGCTCGACTCCACCAACAGGAGTTGGTCCTGGACCCGGCGCAGGGTGTTCTCCGCCTGATCGAGCGTGGCGTGCTTCTCCTCCACCTGCGACGGCGAGATCATCGTGCCCACGGTGAGTCCCTGGGCGCGGTCGTACTCGCGCCGCGCGTTGTCGCGCGCGATGCGGGCCGAGGTGATGTCGCTGCGGAGCTGGGCGAGCTGGTTGGCCTGCGCGATGTCCGGGACCACCGTGACCAGCACCTGGCCGGCGTGCACCACGTCGCCCTCGCGCACCAGGAGCCGGCGCACCACGCCGGAGATGGGCGACTTCACCACGATCTGGCGGTCCGGCGCCACCACGCCCGTCTCTTCGATGGTGACGTGGATGTCCCCGCGGTCGGCGAAGCCGACCTTGAAGGGATAGGCGGAATCGCCCCCCTCCCCGGCGGCCTTGGAGCAGGCGAGGAGTGCCGCGAGCGGCACGGCGCGAACCAGTGGACGCAGACGCATGGAGGACCTTCGCAATCCGTTCGACGGTAATGGGTTGGCGGAACTGACCGGCCCTACGTCCCGGGCCCGCCATGGGATTCAGCCTGGCGCCCCTCCGGCTAACGCCCGGCCCCGGTCCCGCGTATACTACTTCGTCACTCCACATTACGCCCGGAACCTGGAGAACCCTGATGCTGAGACGTTCGTCCGCCCTGCTCGCCATACTCGGCCTCGCGTTGACAGCCGGGGCCGCCGCGGCCCAGACGCCGGCCGTCCAGGGCTCGCAGCCGCTCGACAGCGGCGCCGTGGCCCCCGACTTCTCGCTCCCCGGCTCGACGCGCTTCGGCACCCTGCGCAACCCGGTGCGCTTGAGCGACTTCCACGGGAAGACCGTCATCCTCGCGTTCTTCTACCGATCGCGAACGCGTGGCTGAACGATCCAAATGAACGCGTACCGTGATCAGTACGCGCAGATCTTCAAGAACGGCCGGAACGTGGTGCTCATCGCTATCAGCACGGATGCGGACACGATGCAGGCCTCGTGGGCCCGCGACAGCGAGTTCCCGTTCCTCTTCGCGAGCGACTCGGGCGCGGTGGTGGGCCGGATGTACGGTGCGCTGGCCCCGCGGCCGAACATGACGAACCGGAACCTCTTCGTGATCGGGCCCGACGGCCGCATCGCGTATCGCGCGGTGCCGTTCCGCGAAGTGGATCCCTCGGCCTACACGCAACTCGGCCAGGCGATCGACCGGCTGGTGCCGCCGGACAGCGGGCGAGGGAACTAGACGGGTGTTGGGTGTGGGGTGTGAAAGTGAGGGCCCGCGGTTGCGGGCCCTCGTTCTTTGCAGCGGCGGTGCGATCTCGACACCCGACCCCCCGACACCCCACACCCTTCTTCCTAACGGCCCACCGCCCTCCGCAGCGCCGCGTCGAGATCCTGATCCGGCCCGACACCCGTATAGACCACGCGACCCTGCGCGTCGAGCACCACCACGTACGAAGTGGCGGGTGCCTCGAAGGCGCGGACCGCGCTCCCGGTGGCGTCGAAGAAGAAGCGGAACGGCATCTGGTGCGATTGAAGGTGCCTGCGCATCGTGTCGCGCGTCTGATTCACCCCCACGCCGACGACCAGGAACTCCACCCGGCTTCCGTAGCGCTGGTACGCCGCCTGCATGCGCGGCAGCAGGGCGCGGCAGTTGGTGCACCAAGTCGCCCAGAACTCGACCAGCACCGGCTTGTGCCCCACGTACGCCGAGAAGTCCGCCGGCTGGCCGTCGAGATCCTGGACTTGAACGGCCGGCGGCGTCGCGCCCCGGGCGATGCCGATGGCGTCGTCCTGAGCGGCGAGGCGGCGCGGGCCCGCGAAGACGCCCAGCGCGAGCGCGGCGGCGACGATGCTCTGCCTGACGGTCCACGTCACAGTACGGTCCCCATCCTGACGAAGTAGTACTCGGCCATGCCGAGAAGCGCGAGCCCGCCGAGCTTCTTCACCCAGAACATCCAGCGGCCGGAGCGGGGGAGCGCGGCGAGCGTGCTCGAGGACAGCCCCACCGCCACCAGCAGCGCCGTCATGCCGAGCGAGAAGACGAACAGATAGACGAAGCCCAGCACGGCGCTCCGGGTCGCGGCCACCCAGGTGAGGACGGCGGCGAAGGCCGGCGCGCCGCACGGCGCCGCGACGATCCCCGACGTCGCCCCGAGGAGGAGGACCGCGGGATACGATCCGCCGCCCAGGCTCCCCGCCCATGCCACGACGCGCTGCGGCGCGGACACGGGGAAGACGTCGAGCATCGCGAGGCCGAAGAGCAGCAGCAGGTTCCCGGTGGCGAAGAGCACCCATTTGTTCGCGCTCACCGTGCCGAAGAGCGAGCCGGTGAGGCCCGCCAGCAGGCCGAGCAGCGCGTAGAAGAGCGCGAGGCCGGCGGCATAGGTGAGGGTGAGGCCGATGGTGCGGGCGCGCGAGGCCTGCTGGCGCGCGCTGCCGGCGAGGAGCCCCGCGGTGATCGGGATCATCGGATAGATGCAGGGGGTGAAGCTCGTGAGCACGCCCGCGCCGAACAGCGCGATGATGGCGGCGAACGGGTTGTGCTGGAGCGAGGCGGTGATGCCCATGCCCGGAAAGGTAACCGCTTCCTAGAAGGCCATGGCGATCGCCGACCCGAACTCGAGGTGCGCGTCGGGACTCCAGCCGAAGTCGAGCCCGATGAGGGAGCCCTTCGAGAGCTGGAACCGGAACCCGGCGCCGTAGCCGGAGTGCAGGTCACGGGCGCGGAACCGCTCGTCATGGCTCCACACGCGGCCCACGTCGGCGAAGGCGAGGAGCCAGAGCCGGAACGGGGACCCCGACCAGGTGGCGTCCCAGTACTTGTAGCGGAGGTCCACGCTCGCCAGCGCGCGGTTCTCGCCGAGCCAGCGCCCGGGCAGGTTGGACCGCAAGGTCGTCGGGCCGCCGAAGCCGTCGTCGGGGCGCCACGCGGTGAGCCGCTCGTAGGCGATGTAAAAGGGCAGGCGCGCGTCGGACAGGTCCAGCGACTGCCGCAGCGCCAGCGACGTGAGGTCCCCCAGCCTGAGATGCTCGTGGACGCCGAAGGCGTAGCGCGTGTAGCTGAAGTCCCCGGCGCTCCGGAGCCCGCGCGCCGCCAGCGCTTCCAGGTAGATCCCCTGGGACGGCGTCGCCTCCTCGTCGCGGGTGTCGAGGAGGAGGCCCGCCCTGAGTTCGACCCCGTCGGACGAGCCGGTGTCGCTCGTGAAGCCGGCGGCGATGGTATCGCCTAACGCCGTGGGGAGGCCGCTCAACGTCCGCGCCCGGTAGTGGCGCCACTGGGCGCCCACCTGGAGGTGCAGCGGCCCCGTGATGCGCCGCCGCACGGCGAGAAGCGCGGTGGTGCGGACCAGGTTGTAGCGGTAGTAGTGCGAAATCCCGCCGTTGGCCGACTCGAGCGAGTCATCCGCGACCGACGCGTTGCCGATGCCGTAGAACGGCGCGCGGCGCGAGCGCTGCGCCCCGACGATGCCGAGGAACCGCCAGCCGGGCCAGTGGCCCGAGTAGTCGAGCGTGAGCTGGATCCCGCGCGTCCCGCTGGTCGCGATCCACGCGGTGGGCTCGATGGAGATGCCGACGGGGATGGGCCCCGGCGGCGGCGCTTTGCGCCACCCGCCGGTGATGCTCACCGACAGGCCGTCGAGCGAGTTGTACGACGGCACGGGGAACAGGTAGAAAACCCACGGCTCGGACCGTTGGGCGAGTCCGAGCCGGGGGACGCACATCAGCAGTGCGCACAGCGCCGCGCGGACCTTCACGCCGGGGGATCGCCGTCGTACATGTGGGCGAACTCGACCAGCCGCGCCTGCGAGCCGTCGTGGACCGCGTACTGGCCGGCGCGGTATCCGGCGTAGAACGAGGCGCAGCCGAACTGGCCCCGCTTGTTGAGCGCGTAGTAGGTGAGCTGGAAGCGCGGCCGGCCCTGGGGATCGAGGAGGCGCGGCTCCGTGGTGGCGATCACCCGGCGGAGCGTCTCGAGGCACGCGTCGGCGGGCGCGAGGCCGCGGCGCATGGAATCGACGGTGGCGTAGGCGCCGCACACCTTCATGTTGGACTCGCCGCGGCCCGTGGAGCCGGCGGCGCCGATATCGTTGTCCGTGTATTGGCCCGCGCCGACGATCGGGGAGTCCCCCACCCGGCCGGGGATCTTCCACGCCAGGCCGCTGGTGGTGGTCACGGAGGAGAGGTCGCCCCGCGCGTTGACCGCGCAGCAATTGATGGTGCCGGTGGGCGGGTGGATGAACGTCTCGCCTTCTTCGACGTTCAGGTAGTTGTCGTCGGGGTTGAGGTTGGCGCGCCAGCGCAGCCACGCCTGCCGCGACGCCTCGGTCAGCAGGTTCTCGACCGCATACCCGAAGCTGACCGCGAACCGCTGCGCCCCTTCCCCCACCAGCATGATGTGGTTGGTGTAGCGGAGGATCAGCTTGGCCACTTCGCTCGGCGTCTTGATCCCCTCGAGGCAGCCGACCGCACCGGCCCGCCTGGTGGGCCCGTGCATGCACGAGGCGTCGAGCTGCACCACGCCGTCGGCGTTGGGGAGGCCGCCGTATCCCACCGAGCTGTCCTCGGGGTCCAGCTCCTGGATCTTGACCGCCTCCACCACGGCATCGAGCGTGTCCGCCCCGTGGTTGATCAGGTCCATCGCCCGGGCCACGCCGCGGATGCCGTTCGCCGACGCCATGACGCAGGGACGCGACGCCTGCTGGCGGCGGATCGCCGGCGACGGGAAGCGTGACGTGGGGGCCACCGTACCGCCGAGCGGGATGCTGGCGGCTCCGGCGAGCAGGAGGTCCCGGCGGGTGATGTGGTCGGTCACGGTCGCTCCGGAGTTCGGGGTGACGCGGGCAAAGATAGTGCGCGGCCCACCGGTATGGCCACCTGCGCCCAGGGCTGTCCCGGGTAGCGCAGGTCACCGATCAGCACCACCGCGCCTGACGTGTCGCGCGCGACGTGAAAGGCCGGGAAACGGGCCCACCTTAGGAAGGTGCGGCCCTCCGCGGTGCCGATCGCGACGGCGACCTCGGCATCCCCGTCGTTACGCGGGACCGCGTCCAGCATCGGCGTGTACCGCGGCGCGGCAGTCCAGTCGAGCCGGCCCACGGCGTAGGCGTCCCCCAGGTCCACGATCACGTCGCGCGTGAACGGCGAGACCGGCACGGGCGCGGTCATGAAGCGCCCGACATGGCCTCCCTGCGCCTCCAGCTCCCGTCTTACGAGCGAGCGGGCCGCCAGGTTGAGGCCCGCCATCACCACGATGTACGCGGCGGCGGCCGCCAGCGCCGCGCGGGCCGCCCGCTCGGGCCTCGCCGCGCCTCGGGCGTGGAGGATGCGCGTCGTCACGATCCCCGCGATGAGCACCAGCCAGACCCAGGGGTCCACGATGAACAGGGTGTCGCCGTAGAACCACCGGCCGCTGAACGGCATCAGGAGCCTGACGCCGTAGGTGTTGCAGAGGTCGAGCAGCGGGTGGCTGAGGACGGCGATGGCGGCGAGGCCGGCCAGCCAGGCGCCGTTCGCCGGCACGGCGGACGGGTCTCGCCGCCGGCGCACCAGGCGGTCCCATGCCAGCATCAGGCCGGCGAGGACGACGGGCAGGACCACCATCGCCAGGACTCCGTGGGTCCACCCCCGCCGGAAGCCGAGCGCCGCCACCCGGCCCCAGTGGTAGGCCGCGGCGTCCACATCGGGGAGGTTCGCGCCGATGAGGAGCGTCGCGGTCCCGAGGGCTGTCTTCCGCTTGAGACCGGCCTCGGCAAGCCCGAGACCGGCCAGGGTGTGGCAGAGATTGTCCATAGGCTGCAAGTTGAGGCACCCACAACGGGGGGCCGGTATGCTGGAGACGCTGGATCTCGACAAGAGTATCGAGAAAGCGGCGTACGACAAGTCGTTCAAGGACCTGCGTGACAAGCTCGCGGACCTGCAGCACGCGTGCTTCGACGCCAAGATCGCGGTGGCCGTGGTCTTCGAGGGTTGGGACGCCGCGGGCAAGGGCGACTCGATCGAGAAGCTGGTCGGGCGGCTCGACCCGCGCGGCTACAAGGTCCACCCCACCTACGCGCCGCTCCCGGAAGAGCGGCTGCGCCCTTTCCTGTGGCGCTTCTGGACCCGGATCCCCGGCAAGGGCGAGATGGCCATCTTCGACCGCTCCTGGTACGGCCGGGTGATGGTCGAGCGGGTGGACCAGATCATCACCAAGCAGCAGTGGCAGTCGGCCTACAACGAGATCGCCCAGTTCGAGCGGATGCTCACCGACGACGGGATGGTCATCGTCAAGTTCTGGCTGCACATCAGCGAGAAGGAGCAGAAGAAGCGCTACAAGGCCATCGCGAAGAGCAAGTACGACGCTTGGCGCGTGACCGAGAAGGACTGGGAGACGCACAAGCAGTACGACGACTACCTCGAGGCGGCCGAAGAGATGCTGGAGCGCACCAGCACGGCGTACGCGCCCTGGACCATCGTCGAGGCGAGCGACAAGCACTACCGCCGCATCAAGATCTTCAAGACCCTGGCCGACGCGATGCAGACGGCCCTGAACGCCAGGGCCGAGTCGCAGAAGCCGGTCAAGACGGGGCGGGCGAGCGTGACGGTGCCGGCGCTCAAGGAGATGGAGACCCTCCTCGATCGCGTGGACCTCACCAAGTCGCTCACCGAGAAGAAGTACGAGGAGGAGGTCGAGAAGTACCAGGTCCGGCTGCGTGAGCTGGAGTTCCGCTGCTTCGAGGAGCGGATGCCGGTGGTGATCGGTTACGAGGGATCCGACGCCGGCGGCAAGGGGGGCAACATCCGGCGGATCATCGGCTCGCTGGACCCGCGCGGCTACAGCGTGATCCCCATCGCGGCGCCCAAGGGTGACGAGGCGACGCACCACTACCTGTGGCGCTTCTGGCGGCAGCTCCCCAAGGCCGGCCACCTCGCGATCTTCGACCGCACCTGGTACGGGCGGGTGCTGGTGGAGCGCGTGGAGGGCTTCTGCGCCGAGGCGGAGTGGCGCCGCGCCTACCAGGAGATCAAGGAGTTCGAGCTGTCGCTCTCCAACTTCGGCATGGTGATCGTGAAGTTCTGGCTGGCCATCTCGAAGGAGGAGCAGCTCCGCCGCTTCAAGGAGCGCGAGAAGATCGAGTACAAGCGCTACAAGATCACCGACGAGGACTGGCGGAACCGGGACAAGTGGGACCCGTACCGGTCGGCGGTGGTGGACATGATCACCAACACCAGCACGACCTGGGCGCCCTGGACGATCATCGAGGGGAACGACAAGCTCTGGGCGCGCGTGAAGGCGATGCGCACCATCGTCGAGGCCATCGAGGAGGGCCTGGACAAGATGAAGGGCGTCAAGAAGGGGAAGAACGCGAAGAACGGGAAGAAGAACAAGAAGGACTAGTGGACCGCGTGGGCGAGGTGCTCGTCAACCGGTACAAGGTGGTGCGCCAGCTGGGCACCGGCGGGATGGGCACGGTGTACCTCGCCGAGCACGTGCACCTGGGCCGCTCCACGGCGGTGAAGGTGATGCACAAGGAGCTCTGCAGCGAGCCCGACTCGGAGCAGCGCTTCCGGCGCGAGGCGCTGCTCGCCGCGAAGATCACCCACCCGAGCGTGGCGCAGGTCTACGATTTCGACTGCACGCCCGACGGCGAGTTCCTGCTGGCCATGGAGTACGTCGAGGGGGAGACGGTGGCGCGGCGGCTCAAGACGTCGGGCGCCTTCCCGCTGCCGATGGCCATGCAGGTGCTGAAGGAGGTGGCCGAGGGCCTGGGCAGCGCGCACGCGCTGGGCATCCTCCACCGCGACATCAAGCCGGAGAACATCATGCTGGCGCCGGGCGGCGTGGTGAAGTTGCTCGACTTCGGCGTGGCGCGCGCGTTCGAGACCACCAGCAGCATCACGTCTGCCGGCTTCGCGGTGGGGACGCCGGCCTACATGAGCCCCGAGCAGCTCATCGGCGAGCCGCTCACTCTGGCCAGCGACGTCTACGCGTTAGGCTGCGTCGTCTACGAGATGCTGACCGGCCAGCCCGCGCACGCCGGCAAGAACTTCGCCGAGTTCCGGGCCAAGCGGATGAGCCAGCCGCCCACCGCCGTCCACCTGCTCCGGCCCGAGGTGCCGCTGGCGCTGAGCGAGGTGGTGGCGCGCGCCTTGGACACGGAGCCCAAGGCCCGCTGGCCCTCGGCCACCGCGTTCGCCCGCGCCGCCCTCGAGGCGCTCCAGGCGACCGCCCCGCCCCCGGTCGGCGAGAAGCGCCGGAGCCGCGTCTCGGCGCAGCTCGACCGGTGGGAGTCGCACTTCGCGGCCCTCAGGTTCGCGGGACGGGAGCGCGAGATGCGGATGGTGAAGGACGCCTGGGCGACGGCGCGCGGCGGCCGCACCACGCTGCTCTGGATCGAGGGGGACGAGGGCGCGGGGAAGTCCTCGTTCTTCGAGCTGGCCGAGCGGGAGGCGGCCGGTGACGAGGCGGCGCAGGTGACGGGCCGGGGCTACGAGGCCGACGTGGTGCGCCCGTATGGGCCGTGCCTGTCGATGCTGCGGCGCGCGCTGCAGCTGCGCGCGGCCGAGGGGCGCGCCTGGCCGGGGATCACCGCGCTGACCGACGGTCTCCCCGAGACCCGGGCGCCGGACCGCGCGGTGCTGTACGACGAGGTCACGCTCCTGTTGCGCGCGGCAGCGGAGCGCGGGCCGGTGCTCATCGGGATGGAGGACCTCGACTCGTGCGACCCGGCCTCGGTCTCGCTCTTCGAGTTCCTCGCCCACGACATCAGCGACGTCCCGCTCCTCCTGGTGGCGTCCTGCGCCGTGGGGCGCGGCGCCTCGGAGGTCCGGGAGCGGATGCGCCGGCTCGACAACGTGGTGTGGGTGACGCTGCGGCCGTTAGGTACCGAGGCGGTGTCCGGCTGGCTCTCCCGGGCCCTCGGCCGGGAGGCGCCGGAGGAGCTGGTCCGCTTCGTCTACGGCCACACCGAGGGGAACGCCTTCTTCATCGAGCAGGTGGTGCGCTCGCTCATCGAGCGCGGCGACCTGGACCGCGTGACCGACGACCTCCGGGTGTCGCTCTCGGACACGCCGCCCCCCGAGGCCGTCACCGACGTGGTGCAGCGCCGCCTCAAGGGGATGTCGCCCGCCGCGCGCGAGGTGCTCCAGATCGCGGCCGTGGTGGGACGCGAGTTCGACGTGGACCTGCTCATCGCGCTCGCCACCCGGGGCGAGGACGCGGTCCTGAACGCGCTCGACGAGGCCGTCTTCGCCGGCGTGCTGGCGCCGCTGCAGCGCGCCCAGGTGGACTGGTACCGCTTCACCCACAACAAGCTGGGGCAGGTGCTGGCGCAGGCCATGAACGCGCGCCGCCGCCGGCGGCTCCACGGCCAGATCGCCGAGGCGCTGACCCTGCGGCCCGACTCGCCGGCGGGCGTGATGGCGTGGCACCGGTATCACGCCGGCGACTTCCCGCGCGCCTCGGTGGCGGCGCGGGTGGCGGCGCGCCACGCCCTCAACGTGCACGACTACGACGATGCCGTGACCTTCGCGGTCATGGCGGCGGAGACGGGCGCGACGGCGGAGGAGAAGGGCGAGGCGCACGAGCTGCGCGGCGACGCGCTGCGCCGGCTCGACCGCAACGGCGAGGCGGCGGCGGCCTACGCGCGGGCGCGCCTGGTGGGCGACGTCTCCCCGGAGGCCGCGACCAACCTCAGACGCAAGGAGCTCCGGTGCGCGCTGGTGGCCGGGACCGTCGGCGCGGCGGACGCGGCGGCGGAGGCGAGGAAGCTGGCGGAGAATGCGAGCGCGCTCCCGCCGCAGAAGCGGGCGGCGGTCGAGATCGTGCTGGCGGAGGCGCTGGTCGCGGCGGGCGAGGTGGGGCCGGCCCGGGAGGCGGCCCGGGGCGCGCGCGACGCGGCGCTCGAGATCGGGGACCGCTACCAGGCCGCCGAGGCGCTGCTCGCGTTAGGCCACGCGGAGCTCAAGGCGGGCAATCTCAATGCCGCCGACGGCGCCGCGCGCGAGGCGGGCGTGGTGTTCATGGAAATGGCCGACCCGTCCGCCGCGGCCCGCGCGGCGTCCCTCACCGGCCAGGTCGCCGCGGCGGCCCAGGACCTCCCGGCCGCCCGCATCGCCTTCGACGACGCCCTCCGCCAGGCGGAGCGCGCCCACGTCACGCGCCTGGTGCGCCAGATCAAGGAGCGCCAGGCCGAGCTCGAGGTCTAGCCGGGAGAGGTCCCGCCGCCGGACGGCGCGAGCAGGCGCGCCACCTCCTGCTGCCCCTGGATCGCCCGCTCGATCTCCTCCTGGAGGTCCCGCGCCGCCGCCAGGTCGGCGCTCACCTGGTCCACCGTCCCCACCCCCGCCTTGAGCCGCAGCAGGTCCAGCCGGATGTTCTCGAGCGCCGCCACCGACGAGGCCAGGCGCGCCTGCGCGGCGTCCCGCTGCGCGGTCATGTCCGCGCGCAGCCGCTGCGCGCCCGCCGCCGCCACCGCGCCCGCTTCGGCACCTAACGTCCGCAGCGAGGCCGAGCGCGGTGCCGCACCCTCCTCGCCCAGCCCCGCGAGCATGGTGTTGAGCTCGTCCACCCGCGCCCGCCCTCCCTGCGCGTCCGCCTCGAGCCGGCGCACCAGCGTGGGCAGGTCCTTGAGCTCCTTGCGCGACTCCTTGGGCAGCGACGCGAAGAGCGCGTCCGCCGCGAGGCCGATGGCCAGCTCGGTGGGACGGTGCGTCGCGCCGGCCGGCAGCGCGGGCCGCTTCACGCCGATCCCGGCGAACCGGTAGAGCCACCGGCCCACGCCGCCCAGCCACAGACGCGAGCCGATGTCCGGCCGGATCTCCCGCTTCACGTCGACGCGGCCCGGAATGGCGTAGCCGAGGAGTCCACCCGCCACCGCGGTGCCCGCGGCGCCGCTGAAGATGCCGATCCAGAGCCATCCGGTGCTCGCCTCCGGGAGGAACACCAGGCCCAGTCCCGAGGCGATCGCCGCGCCCACCGAGCCCAGGGTGATGAGACGGATCAGGCGCCCCATCAGGGAGGGGCCGCCGGAGCGCTCGAAGACCAGCTCCTCCTTGCGCCGCTCCAGGTGCGCGCGCACCGCGAGGCGCAGGTCGTCAAGCCCGTATCCCGCGGCGAGCACCCGCTGCGTCTGGTACAGGCGATAGAGCAGGTACCCCCCCCACGGTAGCGCGATCGCCATGATCGAGTCGCCGTCCATGCCGCCCTTGCCGAGCAGCAGCTTCACGAGATCCGCGACGACGCCGAGCCCGACCAGCGACGACCAGACATACAGCGCGGGTTTCGCCGCCCGGCCCTTGGTGAGCCACACCCGGAGCGGCGCCGGCAGCTCGCGCGAGACCTCGGTGCTCTCTCCCACCGCCTCCGCGAGCGCCTCCCCGGTCGGGAACCTGGCCGCCGGGTCCTTGGCGAGGCACCGGTCCACCGCCTGCGCCAGCCGCCGCGGCACCCCCGGCGCCACCGAGAGGAGCGGCGGGGCGGGGCGGGTGATGTGCATCGCGAGCAGGGCCGCGATGTCCGGCGTGTCGAAGGGGAGCTTCCCCGACAGCGCGAAGTAGCCCACCACCCCCAGCGAGTAGAGGTCGCTGCGCCCGTCCACCGGCTCGCCGCACGCCTGCTCCGGGCTCATGTACTGCGCCGTGCCGAGCACCTCGCCCACGGCGGTGCTCCCCGACGTCTCCGTCACCCGCGCGATGCCGAAGTCGGAGACCAGCGCCCGGCCGCTCCCTTCCTCGAGGAGGATGTTGTCCGGCTTGACGTCGCGGTGGACGATGCCGCGCAGGTGCGCGTAGGCGAGCGCCCAGGCGACCTCCTGGATCAGCTTCGTCCCGTCCCGCGCCAGCAGCGGCCCGCGGGCCCGGATGCGCTGGCCGAGCGTCTCCCCCTCGACGTAGGCCATCACGAAGAAGACCAGGTCGGCCGCGGATTCCACGGAGAAGATCGGGATGATGTTGGGATGGGAGAGCTTCGCCGCCGTCCGCGCCTCGCGCAGGAAACGCTCCCGCAGCGCGGGCTGCGCCGCCATCGCGGGCGGCAGGAGCTTGATGGCCACCGACCGGTCGAGGGCCACGTCGCGCGCGAGGAACACGATCCCCATGCCGCCGCGCCCCAGCTCGCGCTCGAGCGAGTAGCGCCCGATGAGCGCCTGCTGGAGGGCGATGAACTCCGGTGCGACAGCGTCGGACATGGCCTATCCTACCATCCGTGGTGCACCCATGCCAGCAAGTACGAGCGCCACGGGCCGGAGTGTCGCCCGTAGGGGGGCCACTTCGGTGCTCGCCCCGCTTGCGGGCGGGCCGCGCGGGGCTTTCATTGGGGCCGTGAGCGACGAAGAACTCAGCTTCTGGCAGCGGCTCGGCCGCATCCCGGCGGGGACGTTGAAGGCGCAGCTGCTCTACATGAGCGCCTTGATCGCGGTGGCCACCGTGATCAACCTGTTCATGGCCCTGCTGATGCGGAGCTGGATCCCGGTCCTCGCCGCGGCGTTCGGCTGGGCCCTCGTCCCGCTCTACGGCCTGGTGCGGGTCGCCTTCGCGGACCGAGCCGCGTCGAACGTCGGCCGCATGCTGGTGCCGAGCGGCGGCTCCACACCCTCGGTCAACCAGCACTCCAACATCGAGGCCATGGTGGCGCGCGGCGACCTCGCCAAGGCGGCCGAGGCGTACCGCGCGGTGATCGCGTCGGAGCCGCGGGACCTGGTGGCGTGCGAGAAGCTGGGACAGCTCGCCCTCCGCGACCTCAAGGACTTCGAGCTGGCGGTGTGGGCCTACCGCGAGGCCGACCGGCGGGTGGGCGAGCCCAAGCGGCAGCTGGGGTACGCCCTGCTGGTGGCGGGGATCTACCGCGACAACCTGCAGGACTCGGGCAAGGCGGTGGTGGAGCTCCGCAAGGTGCTCGACCGGTTCCCGAACGCACCTAACGTGGGGCATCTGAGGGCGGAGCTGGAAGAACTCCGGGCGCGCCACTTCGGGGCCCCGTGACGCGCCGCAAGCGGCTCGACCCGTCCGTTTTCCACCTGCCCGTCGAGAGGATGCGGCAGGGCTACTACACCGACAAGTACTTCGTCCGCGCCCGCGAGATCCTGCTCGCCGACCATCATCGTCCCCGCGTCACCATGCAGGTCTTCGGCAAGTCGCACGCCTTCCTCGGCGGGATGGACGAGGCCGTCGCCATCCTCAAGCTCTGTTCCGTGGAGTGGAAGGAGCTTGCCGTCCAGGCGCTCCACGACGGCGACGAGGTCGAGCCCTGGGAGACGGTGATGCTGATCGAAGGCCCCTACGACGCCTTCGCGCACCTGGAGACCCTGTATCTCGGCGTGATCGCGCGGCGCACCAAGGTGGGCACCAACACCCGGCGCGTGGTCGAGGCCGCGCGGCCCAAGGAAGTGATGTTCTTCCCGGCGCGGCACGACCACTGGCTCGTCCAGACCGGCGATGGCTACGCGGCGCACGTCGCGGGCGCGATCGGCGTCTCCACCGACGCCCAGGCGTCGTGGTGGGGGAGCGAGGGCGTGGGCACCGTCCCCCACGGGCTCATCGCCTCCTACCACGGGGACACCGTCCTCGCCACCCGGAAGTTCGCCGAGCTGATGCCGGCGCACACCCGGCTCGTCACTCTGGTGGACTTCGACAACGACTGCGTCGGCACCAGCCTCGCCTGCGCCCGCGCCCTCGGCGACCAGTTGTACGGCGTGCGCCTCGACACCTCCGAGACGATGGTGGACAAGTCGGTGATCCCCCAGATGGGCACCATCCGCCCCACCGGCGTGAACCCGCAGCTGGTCCGCAACGTCCGCGACGCCCTCGATGCCGGGGGGTTCCGGAACGTCAAGATCGTCGTGTCGGGCGGCTTCACGGTGGAGAAGATCCGCCAGTTCGAGGAGCAGGGGGTGCCGGTGGACGCCTACGGGGTCGGATCCTCGCTCTACCAGGGCCGGTTCGACTTCACCGCCGACGTGGTGCGGGTGGAGGGGGAACCGTGCGCCAAGGCGGGCCGGGAGTACCGGCCGAATCGGAGGCTGGAGGAGGTATGAGGGGGTAGTCCCCTCTTGCGCTCCGGGGCCGGTATGTATATTTATGCACTCGTTCGCATGAGTATACATCCTGGACCGGAGCCCCCATGGCCCGCACCGCGATGAAGCCGCAGCCCAAGTCCCCGCCGCCCGAAGCCTTCGGCATCTAGGCGCGCCGCCGCCCGGCCGCCGCCCGTTCCATCCCCGACGCGACCGGTAGGGATAGCGCCGGCCCCGCGCCGCGTCCCACCCCTACCCCCGGACCCCGACTCCCTTAGAATTCACCGCCGGAGGGAGCCCGGCATGTCCAGCACCGTCTTCTGGGACGTCGATACGCAGGTCGATTTCATGCACGCGGATGGCAAGCTGTACGTGCCGGACGCCGAATCGCTGATCCCCAACCTGAAGCTCCTCACCGACCATGCCCACGCGCGCGGGTACCGCATCATCGCCAGCGCCGACGACCACGTGCCGGGCCACCGCGAGCTTTCGGCCACGCCGGACTTCCGGGAGACCTTCCCGCTCCACTGCATGCGCGGCACGCCGGGCCAGGCCAAGATCCCCGAGACCGCGCTCCGTGACCCGCTCGTCATCGAGCCGGAACCGCAGGACCAGGGGCCCCTCGCCCGGCGCGTCGCGGCGCACCGCGGCGACATCCTCTTCCACAAGCACTGGTTCGACGTGTTCACCAACGAGAACGTGGAGACCGTGATCGGGGCCCTGAAGCCCGATACCGTGGTGCTCTACGGTGTCGCGCTCGATGTCTGCGACAAGTACGCCATCGAGGGATTGGTCGAGCGCCATCCCGATATCCGGCTCTTCGCCGTGAGTGATGCCATGAAAGCCATCGATACCGGCGCCGCCGAGCACCTCCTCAAGCAGTGGGCCGAGGAAGGCGTGCGCATCATCGAGACCGCCGACGTCATGGACGGAGAGCTGCTCGACACGCAGCACGCCGTATGACGGCGCCCTTCGGACGGTTCTTCCTGCCGGGACCCACCGAGGTTCTGCCCGCGATCCTCGAGGCCCAGGTCCGCCCCATGATGGGGCACCGCGGCACGGCGACCGAGGCGCTCCTGGGCTCGGTGGATCCGCCGCTTCGGGCGGCCTTCCGCACCCAGAACCCGGTCATCGTCTCGACCTCCTCGGCCACCGGGCTGATGGAGGCCGCCATCCGGAACGGCGTGCGCAAGCGGGTGCTGTGCCTGGTGAACGGCGCCTTCTCGCAGCGCTTCGCCGACATCGCGAAGGCCTGCGGCACCGATCTCGTGGTGGCCGAGGTGCCGCTGGGGGAGACCTTCGAGGCGCAGCGGGTGCGGGATCTCCTCAAGGAGACCGGCGCCGACGCGGTCACCGTGGTGCACTCGGAGTCGGCGACGGGCGCCCTCACGCCGCTGGCCGAGATCGCGGCGGCCGTGCACGAGTTCCCCGACGTGCTCCTCCTGGTGGACGCGGTGACGTCCCTCGCCGGGTGCCCGGTGGAGACCGACGCCTGGGGGCTCGACTTCGTCCTCACCGGCTCGCAGAAGGCGCTGGCGCTCCCGCCGGGCCTCGCGTTCGGCGTCGCGTCGCCGCGGATGCTGGAGCGCGCCAGGACGATCCCGGGCCGCGGCATCTACTTCGACCTCGTGCCCTACGACACCCAGATCCGCAAGCGGCAGACGCCGTACACACCGGCGATGTCGCTCCTCTACGCGCTCGACGCGCAGCTGGCGCGCATCGCGGCTTCCGGGGGCATCGAGGGCCGCTGGGCGCGGCACGGCGCCATGCGCGAGAGCGTGGAGCGCTGGGCCACCGAGCAGGGCGATCAGCTGGGCGTCGCGTTCCTGCCGCGCGAAGGCCGGCGCTCGTGGACCGTCTCGTGCCTCCGCATCGCCGACGCGGCCGACAGCCGCACCGGCGGCAGCGTCGCCAAGCGGATGGAGGCCCGCGGCTTCGTCATCGCGGCGGGGTACGGCAAGCTCAAGGACACGACCTTCCGCATCGGCCACATGGGCGACCACACGGTCGAGGAGCTGCGAGTGCTGTTAGGCGAGCTGGAAGGAGTGCTGCGCCGTGGGTGAGCGCGTGGTCATCGCCGACCGGATCGCCGCGCCGGGCGTGGCGCTGCTCAAGGGTGTGACCGGCCTCGACATCGTCGAGACCGTGGGGAAGGGCGCCGAGGCGCTCCGCGAGGCGCTGGTGGACGCCGCGGCGCTCGTGGTCCGCAGCGAGACGCAGGTGACGAAGGAGCTGATGGCGGGCGCGCTGAAGCTGCGCATCATCGCCCGGGCGGGGATCGGGGTGGACAACATCGACCTGGAGGAGGCGACGGGCCGCGGCATCGCCGTGCTGACCGCCCCCGGCGCCAACTCGACCTCCGCCGCCGAGCACACGTTCGCGCTGATGCTGGCCCTGGCGCGGCGCATCCCGGCCGCGTCGGCTGCGGTGGCCGCCGGGAAGTGGGACCGCAAGAACTACGAGGGGACGGAGCTGCGCGGCAAGACGCTCGGCATCCTGGGCCTGGGCCGCATTGGCTCGCTGGTGGCCCAGGTCGGCCGCGCCTTCGGGATGACGGTGGTCGCCCTCGATCCCTTCGTGGCGGCCGCGCACGCCAATTCGCTCGGCGTGGAGCTGCTGCCGCTCGAGGAGGTGCTGGCGCGCGCCGATTTCCTCACGCTCCACCTCGCCTTGACCGACGACACGCGGCACCTGGTCAACGCCCAGCGCCTCGCCCTGGTGAAGAAGAGCGCGATGCTGGTCAACACCGCCCGCGGCGCCCTCATCGACGACGCGGCGCTCGTGGCCGCGCTCACGGAGGGCCGCCTGGCGGGCGCGGCACTCGACGTCTTCGAGCCCGAGCCGCTCCCGGCGGACTCGCCCCTGCGCCAGGCACCGAACATCCTCCTTACCCCGCACCTCGGCGCCTCCACCAAGGAGGCGCAGATCCGCGTCGCGGTCGAGATCGCCGAGGCGGTGCGCGACGCGCTGGTGTCGGGGGACCTCCGGAGCGCCGAGAACCTCCCCGGCCTCGACGCCTCGCAGCTTCGGACCTCCCGCCCCCTCATGGACCTCGGCCAGCGGCTCGGCAAGCTGGCCTTCGGGCTCTGCTCGGGCGGCGTGAAGACGGTGGACGTCACCTCCCGCGGCACCGACGACCGCGCGGCGGATACCGCCGGCATCGCGGCCCTCTCGGGAGTCTTGATGGCGATGGGGATGGATCGGGTCTCGCTGGTGAACGCGGCGCACCTGGCCCGGCAGCGCGGCATCAGGGTCACCCGCCGGGCCGAGGACCCCGCCGTCTTCCAGACCAGCCTCACGGTCGAGCTGGTGGCCGACGGGCCTGCGGTGCGGGTGCAAGGCGCCCTGCTCGGGGAACAGCGCTCGAGGATCGTGCGGATCGGCGAGTATCACGTGGACGTCGAGCCGTCGGGCACGCTGCTGGTGCTGACCAACCGCCACGTCCCCGGCGTGATCGGGAAGGTGGGTGCGCTGCTGGGCGAAGCGGGGATCAACATCAGCGACTACCACCAGTCGCGCCCGCCGAAGAAGGGCGAGGATGCCCTGGCCGCGATCGCGCTGGAGGTGCGCGCGCCGTCGCAGGTGCTGGAGGAACTTCGCAAGATGACCGAGGTGACGGGGGTCTGGCAGGTCGATCTGGGGCCGCCGCACGCCTGAGCGCCGGCGGCGCCCGCCGCCGTTCTAGTCCGCCGCCTGCTCCAGCGGGCGGGTCTGCAACCGGAAGCTCTGCACCGCGGTGGTGAGCCGGTCCGCCGCGCTCGCCAGGGCCTGCGCCGAGGCGGCGATCTCCTCGGTGGCGGCCGTCTGCTCCTGGCTCGAGGCCGCGATCTCCTCCGCCGACGCGACGAACGACTCGGTGCTCGCCGAGAGCTGGTCCAGGCGCCCGGCGATCTCCTGCACCAGCTGCTCCGACTCGCGCGACGCGGCGCTGATGTCGCGTGACCAGGCGTCGTTCTCGCGCGCCGCCGCCGCCACGGCGCCCAGCCCTTCGGCCACCGTGTGCGCCGCTTGGCGCGCCGCCGCGCTCCCCTCGCCCAGCCGAGTCATGGATGCGTGGGCGCTCCGCACCCGCTTGAGGACCGTCTGCACCGTGCCCTCGGTGGTGACGGCCGCCTGCGCCGCCTGCGTCGCCAGCTTGCGCACCTCGTCCGCGACGATGGCGAACCCACGGCCGTGCTCGCCGGCGCGCGCCGCCTCGATGGCCGCGTTGAGCGCGAGCATGTTGGTCTGGGTCGCGATGGCCTTGGTCTGCGCCACGAACCGCGAGATCTGGTTCGAGGCCTCCACCAGCCCCGCCGACTCGGCCGCGCCCTTCTCGACCTCGCCCGCCAGGCTCTCGAGCGCGGCGCTGCTCTGCTCGAGCTGGGCCCGGTGTCCCTCCGCCACGCTCACCAGCGCGCTGTTGCGCGCCGCCGCGTCGCGCGAGGACTCGGCCAGGCGCACCGCGATCGCCAGGATGCGGTTCGCGTCGGCGGCCGCCGCCTTCACCACTTCCGCCTGGCCCTGCGCCCGGCGCGAGAGGTCCTGCGTCGTGGACGCCATCTCCTCGCCGGAGGCCGCCATCTCCTCGGTCGAGGCACTGATCTCCGCGGCCATCGCCGCCGCTTCGTCCGCGGCCGAACGGATCGCCCCCACCAGCCGCCGCAGGGCGCCCACCATGCCGTTCAACGACGAGCCGAGGTGGGTGACCTCCGCGGTGCCTCGCCCGGGCTCGACGTCGTTGACCAGGTCCCCCTGGGCCACCGCGCTCGCGGCGGCGGCGAGCCGGGCCACCGGCCGCGTCACCCTCCGGTTGAGCCAGGTGCCCAGGCCGGAGAGCGCCGCGACCACCAGCGCCGCGAGGATGATCGCCGTGACGGTGATCAGCCGGCCGATGGCGTACACCGAGGCGTAGATCCGCTCTTCCGGCTGCCGCGCCAGCACCCACCAGCGGACGTTGCCCACGTGCGCCGTCGCCACGCGCTCGTCGCCGCGCCGCGCGTCCTCGACCATGGAGAAGGCCACCGTGTCGGCGAGCTCAAGCTCCGCGGCCTCGGGGAGCAGCTTGAGGAGCTGGCTCGAATCGCCGCCCACGATGAGCTTGCCCGTCTGGTCCACCACCTGCACCGTCGCGCCGGCGCTCGCGTCCGAGGTCGCCACGAGGTTCGAGAGCCGTCCGAGGTTGAAGGTGCCGCGGAACACGCCCACCCGCCGCCCGCCGGCGCGCGTCGTGACCGGGGCCGCCATCTGGAGCGAGACCACCTGCGCCGATTCGTCGAACCGCGGATCCGACTGATACCAGCCGGATTGCATCGCCCGCTGCCACCACTCCTCGTCGCTCTGCACGAAGTCCGACGTCAGCTCGGTGGTGACCGCGTTGTAGCCGTGGGTTTCGGTGAAGAACAGCTCGGCGAAGTCGGAGCGCTCCGCCACCCCGCGCAGGAAGGTCTTCACGACCGGGTCCACGTCGAGCGAGCGCGTGGCCGCGAAGCGGTGCTCGAGCTGATCGATGGTCTGGAGAGGCAGCCCCTGCCGGGCCGACTGCGCCTCCGCCGCCTCCGCGGCCGCGACCACCGACGGCGTCGACGCGAGGAGCTCCAGCTCGCCGCGCCGCTCGCGGAGGTACAGCGCGATGAGGGAGGAGGTGCGCTGCGCGATGTCCGCCAGCCGCCGGTCGGCGTCGGCCTGGAGATAGCGCCGCGCCACCCGCCACGAGAGCGCCGCCGCCACGGTCACCACCAGCAGCGCCGCCACGATGCCGCCCCAAACGAGGGTGCTTTGGAGGCTGCGATCGCGGGAACGGCGAGGAGAGGCAGGCATCGCGCGTCAAGGTAGGGATGGCCGTTTCGCGCCGCAAGTCGCTATTTTTCCGCCTCTTATGAGCGATCAGAGCGTCCGGTACGACCCGCAGGCGGTCGAGGCGAAGTGGGAGGCGCGCTGGGACGAGCGCGGCACGGCCCACACCGACCTCGCCGGCGCGAAACGTCCGTTCTACAACCTCATGATGTTCCCGTACCCCTCGGCGGAGGGGCTGCACGTGGGGAACGTGTTCGCGTTCGTGGGCGCGGACATCTTCGGGCGGTTCCGCCGGCTCCAAGGCGACGACGTCTTCGAGCCGATGGGGTTCGACGCGTTCGGCATCCACTCGGAGAACTACGCGCTCAAGATCGGCGTGCACCCCGCCGAGCTCATCCCCCGCAACATCGAGCGCTTCCGCACCCAGCTCAAGCGCATGGGGCTGATGATCGACTGGCGGCGCCAGCTCTCGACCACCGACCCCGCCTACTACAAGTGGACGCAGTGGATCTTCCTCCAGCTCTACAAGGCGGGCCTCGCCGTGCGCAAGCGCGCGGCCGTCAACTGGTGCCCCGCCTGCAAGACCGTTCTCGCCAACGAGCAGGTGATCAACGGGTTCTGCGAGCGCCATCCGGACGTGAAGGTCGAGCAGCGCGTCCTCGACCAGTGGTTCTTCACCATCACCCAGTACACCGAGAGACTCCTCGGCAACCTCGAGCGGCTCGACTGGTCCTCGTCCACGCGGCTCCTCCAGACCAACTGGATCGGGCGCTCGGAGGGCGCGGAGCTGATCTTCGAGACCCCGGGCGGCCAGCGCATGACGGTCTTCACCACGCGCCCCGACACGGTCTTCGGCGCCACGTACCTGGTCCTCGCGCCCGAGCACCCGCTCGTGAGCACGGTGACGACCGCCGAGCAGCGCGCGGACGTGAACGCGTACAAGCGCAAGGTCGAGAAGAGCGACCTCGTTTCCCGGAAGGTGGGAGACAAGGAGCGGACCGGCGTCTTCACCGGCGCGTACGCGCGGAACCCGGCCACCTTTGGTAGCGTCCCTATCTGGATCGCCGACTACGTGCTCATGGAGTACGGCACCGGCGCGATCATGGGTGTGCCCGGGCACGACGCG
>JBGPHD010000036.1:0-21467 GCA_041484135.1 Gemmatimonadota bacterium | reverse complement strand
GGCGCCTCGCGCCCGACCACGACGTAGTGATCACGGAGATCGGCGGCACGGTGGGCGACATCGAGTCGCTCCCGTTCCTCGAGGCGATCCGCCAGTTCCGCCAGGAAGTCGGCCGGGACAACGCCCTCTTCATCCACCTCACCCTCGTCCCCTTCATCGCCGCCACCGCCGAGCTCAAGACCAAGCCCACCCAGCACTCGGTCCGCGAGCTGATGGAGATCGGGATCCAGCCCGACATCCTGATCTGCCGGTGCGAGCGCCCGCTCCCCGAGGAGCTGCGCCGCAAGATCGCGCTCTTCTGCAACGTGGATTTCGGGTGCGTGATCGAGTCGCCCGACGTGGAGACCATCTACGAGATCCCGATGCGGTTCCAGGAGCAGGGCCTCGACCGCGAGGTCTGCCAGCGGCTGCGCCTCGACGTGCCCGAGCCCGACCTCCGGAAGTGGCGCGAGCTGGTGGCGACGATCCTCCATCCCACGGACCGGGTGCGCATCGCGGTGGTGGGCAAGTACACCGAGCTGCACGACGCCTACAAGTCGGTGAAGGAAGCGCTCACCCACGGCGGGGTCGCCAACGGTGTGGGCGTGGACATCGACTGGGTCTCCAGCGACCGCTTCACCGACGAGGCGGCGGCCACGGCATTGCTGGCGCCTTACGACGGGCTCCTCATCCCCGGCGGGTTCGGGGTGCGGGGGATCGAGGGGATGGCGCAGGCGGCGCGGGCGGCGCGGCAGGGCAAGTTGCCGTTCTTCGGCATCTGTCTCGGCATGCAGGTCATGATCATCGAGTTCGCGCGCAGCGAGTGCGACATCGGGGACGCCAACTCCTCGGAGTTCGAGGCCGAGTGCGGCAACCCGGTGATCTCGCTCCTCCCCTCGCAGCGGAACATCGAAGACCTCGGCGGCACCATGCGGCTGGGCGCCTACGCGTGCAAGCTGCGCGCGGGGTCCCGGGTGGCCAAGATCTACGGGGCGTCGGAGACGAGCGAGCGGCACCGGCACCGGTACGAGGTGGACAACGGCTACCGGGACCAGCTCGCCGAGCACGGGATGCGGCTCACCGGCCTCTCGCCCGACGGCTCGCTGGTGGAGATGATCGAGCTGCCCGAGCACCCGTGGTGCGTGGGCTGCCAGTTCCATCCCGAGCTCAAGTCCCGGCCCACGCGCCCCCATCCGCTCTTCGCGAGCTTCATCGCCGCGGCGTTCGACGCGCGCCGCCGGCGCGGCGAGACGGCCGCCGACCGTGCCGTCCCGCTCGCGGAGATGTCGCGGTAGCGT
This sequence comes from Gemmatimonadota bacterium, assembly GCA_041484135.1. Lineage (GTDB taxonomy): Bacteria > Gemmatimonadota > Gemmatimonadetes > Gemmatimonadales > JACORV01 > JACORV01. Next base: position 20,190 of record JBGPHD010000036.1, on the reverse strand, counting down.
GGACCACGCGTCGCCGTTCGGGCCGGGCCCGTTCCTCATCGCGGGCCCGTGTGTTCTGGAGGAGGACCGCCTGAACCTCGCGGTCGCCGAGCGCCTGGCCGAGCTCTCGCAGCGTCTCAAGCTGCCCGTCATCTTCAAGGCCTCTTTCGACAAGGCCAACCGGTCGCGCCTCGACGCGGCGCGCGGGCCGGGGATGGACGAGGGGCTCGAGGCGCTGAGCCGCGTCAGGGCGAAGAGCGGCCTGCCGATCCTCACCGACGTGCACGAGTCCATCCAGGTCCCTGCCGCGGCGGAAGTGGCCGACGTGCTCCAGATCCCCGCCTTCCTCTGCCGCCAGACGGACTTGCTCGTCGCCGCGGGGAAGTCCGGGAAGGCGGTGAACGTCAAGAAGGGGCAGTGGATGTCCGCCGAGGGGATGGGCGGCGCGGTGGAGAAGGTGCGGAGCGGCGGTTCTTCCAGCGTGGCGGTGACCGAGCGCGGCAGCTTCTTCGGCTACGGGGACCTGGTGGTGGACATGCGCAGCTTCGCGCGGCTGCGGGACGCGTGCCACGCGCCCGTGGTCTTCGACGCGACGCACAGCGTCCAGCAGCCGGGACGGGGCGAGGGCGGCGCGAGCGGCGGCCTGCGCGAGTTCATCCCGCCGCTCCTCTTCGCTGCCGTCGCCGCCGGTGCCGACGGCTTCTTCCTCGAGACCCATCCCGATCCCGACCATGCCCCGTCCGACGGCCCGAACATGATCCGCCTGGGCGACCTCGAGCCGCTGGTGGCGGCGGCGCTCGACGTCTGGCACTCCGCGCGGAAGCACTCCCGGTGATCGAGCCCGCCGTGGCGCGCCGCATCAAGCTCGTCGGCTTCGACGTGGACGGCACGCTCACCGACGGCGGCATCTACATGGGCGTGAGCGGCGGCCAGCAGGTCGAGCTCAAGCGCTTCGACATCCAGGACGGACTCGGCATCCACCTGCTGCGCGCCGCGGGCATGCCGGTGGTGGTGATCACCGGGCGGGGGGGCGACGCCGCACGGCAGCGCGCCCACGAGCTCCAGGTGGACGAGTTCGTCTCCGACACGGCGGCGCGCAAGCTCCCCGCCTTCGAGGCCATCCTCCAGAAGCGCCAGACGCGATGGGAAGAAGCCTGCTTCATCGGCGACGACCTGCCGGACCTTCCCATCCTGCGGCGGGTCGCGCTGCCGGTGGCCGTCGCCAACGCCACGAAGGAAGTGAAGGAGGCGGCGCGCTGGACCACCACGGCCTCGGGCGGCAGCGGCGCCGTGCGGGAGTTCGCCGAGGCCTTCCTCAAGGCGCGCGGCGTGTGGCAGGACGTGGTGCGCACCTACCTCAGGGAGCGCGGCGATGCCACCGCACGCTGACGGGCGCGAGGCGGCCCTGCGGCGGGGCCGCCAGGTGCTCGAGCAGGAAGCGGGCGCCGTGGCAGCGCTCGCCTCGCGCCTCGACGCGCGCTTCGGCGACGCGGTGGCGCTGCTCCAGGCGTGCACCGGCCGCGTGGTGGTCTCCGGCGTGGGGAAGTCGGGGGTGATCGCCCGGAAGATCGCCGCGACGCTCACCTCCACGGGGACGCCCGCCACGTTCCTCCACCCGGTGGACAGCGTGCACGGCGACCTGGGCATCGTGGGGCGCGGCGACGCCGCCATCGTGCTCTCCAAGAGCGGGGAGACGGCCGAGCTGCTCGAGCTGGTGTCGCACCTCAAGCGGTTAGGCATCCCGGTCGTGGCGCTCACGGGCGACCCCGGCTCCCTGCTCGCCCGGCACGCCGACGTGGCGCTCGATGCCGCGGTGGCGTCGGAGGCGTGCCCCCTCGACCTCGCGCCCACCACCAGCACCACCGCCGCCCTCGCCCTGGGCGACGCACTGGCCGTGGCGCTCTTCGAGGCCAAGGGGTTCAAGGCCGAGGACTTCGCGCGGCTGCACCCCGGCGGCGCCCTCGGCCGCAAGCTGCTGATCGTCGTCAGGGATGTCATGGTCACCGACCAGCTTCCCGTGCTCGGCCCAGACGCGCCGATGCGTGAGTGCCTCCTGCTGCTCGCCGAGCGGCGCGGCACGGTGGCGGTGGTGGATGCCGCCCGGAAGGTCGTGGGCGTGGTCACCACTGGGGACCTCGCGCGGCTCATGGAGAAGGAGCCGGACTTCCTCACGGTGCCGGTCTCCCGGGTCATGACCCGCACGCCGAAGCTCGCGAAGGCCGACGAGCTGGGCGGCGCCGTGGTCTACCAGATGGAGCAGCACGGGATCATGGCGATGCCGGTGGTGGACGAGGCCGGCGTGCTCCTGGGCATCGTGCACCTGCACGACCTGATGCGGGCGGGGGCGGCGTGAGGATCGGCGCCTGCTGCGTCCTCGCGGTCCTCGCCGCCGCCACCCAGGCGTGCAAGGAGCGCGGCCACGATCCCGTGACCGAGATCGAGAACGCCGCGGACACCGCCGACCAGCTGATGATCCACCTCACGGTGAACCTCACGACCGAGGGCGTCCGCCAGGCCAAGCTCGAGGCCGACTCGGGGTTCATGTACGAGGCCAGCGGGCGCGAGGACCTCAAGCACATCAAGGTCACCTTCTTCACGGCCAGCGGGGCGCAGACCTCGGTGCTGACGGCGTTGGGCGGTGTCTACAACCCGCGCACCGGCCAGATGGAGGCGCGCGGCAATTGCGTGGTGGTGATGACCAACGGGGCGCGGCTCACCAGCGAGGTGCTCCGCTACGACCAGACCAAGAACGAGGTGAGCACCGACCGGCCGTACGTGTACGACAGCGCCGACCGCCACATCACCGGGGACGGGTTCGTCTCCGACCCGTCCTTCTCCAACATCGTGACGCAGCGGCCGCGCGGGACCGCGGGCCGCTTCACGCTCCCCGGGCAGTGAGATGCGCGCCCTGCGGTGGCTTCCCGTGCTCCTCGTGTCGGCGGCTCCAGCCCTCGCGCAGGCGCCCGCGCGCCCCTGCACGGTGGTCCTCGACTCGGTGCGCCGGCAGATGAACCTGGTGACGGTACCCGGCGGCACCCACGTCTTCGCCGGTGGCGGCGTGTTCGGCCGGTGCCAGGACACCCCCACCACCATGAGCTCCGATTCGCTGGCGTGGTTCAGCGACCGCGGTGAGCTCCGGCTCCTGGGCAGCGTGCATTTCCGCGACTCGACCGGGATCCTCGATGCCGATCGCGTCACCTACTGGGTGCGGCAGGAACGGCTGGTCGCCCAGGGGAACGTGTACACGCAGAACCTCAAGTCGCGATCGGACCTCCGGGGTCCGAACCTCGACTACCTGCGCGCCGTGCCGCCCATCCGGGACACCGTCGAGCTCTACGCCGCCGGCCGGCCGACCATCCACTTCTACTCGCAGCGCGACACCGCCGCCGCGGACAGCGCGCGTCCCTTCGTCATCGTCGCCGATCGCGTCCGCATGCGCGGGAACGACCGCATGTGGGGCGGCGGGCACGTGACGATCGACCGGGAGAACCTCGCGGCCCGCGGCGATTCCGCGTTCCTCGACCTCGCCGGCGATGCCGGGATGCTGGTGGGGGGCAACCCGCAGCTCCGCGACACGAGCGCGAACCGCTACAGCCTGACCGGGCGGCGCATCGACTTCGCGCTCACGCCCGAGCACGAGGTGCGGACGGTCGTCTCCAAGGGGGATGCGACCGCGGGGGGACAGGATTGGGTGCTGCGGTCCGACACCTTGCACATCGCGGTGGACAGCGGCCGGATCCAGCGGGCGCAGGCGTGGGGACGCACGGGGAGGGCCACCGCCATCTCCGGTCTCAACACGGTGGTCGCCGATTCGCTCGACATCCACATGCCCGAGCAGGTGGTCCGGCTGGTGTGGGCCTACGGGAACGGACGCGCCACCTCGAAGCCGGATTCCGTGCGGACCGAGGTGGACTGGCTCTCCGGCGACACGCTGCGCGCCGACTTCGCCGCGCGCGACTCCGCGACGCGCCGGTCCTCGGAGCTGGAGCACCTCACCGCCTTCGGCGCGGCGCGCGCGTTCTATCACACCGACAACGACCGCGATCCGGCCGGCGAGAAGGGCGTCAACTACTCGCGCGCCCGCCGGATCGACATCGCGATGAGCCAGCGCAAGGTGCGCACGGTGGACATGGTGGGACAGGTGGACGGGATCTACCTCGAGCCGATCCCGGTCCGGGCCGCGCCCGCCGACACCACGCGCCCCGATACGGCGACGGTCCGCCGGCCCCCTCCGGCCGCCGCGCGGCCCTCACGCCCCACGCGTCCACTCGGCAGGTCGCCATGACGCCCGACGAGCTGCTGGGGCAACTCAAGACCCGCGATCCGTCGGTCTGCCTGGCGGTGGCGGCGATCCTGCGCTGTGTGGACGTGCAGGGCGCCGCGCCGTTCCACGCCGTGGCGGTCGCCTATCGGGAGGACTACCTCGCCGCGCTGCGCGTGGCGGCGGGGGAGGCGGGTCGCGCCGACCCGGGCACGCTCTCCGTGGACGACGTCCGCAAGCACCTGGCCGCCTCAGTGCTGCCGCGGCTCGTGACCGACGGCATCCTGGAGGAGCCTTTCCGCGGGTGGAGCGAGGAGACGATCGCCCTCATCCGCCCCGCGGTGTGGACGATCCTCGCCCCCGGTGCGGCCGAGGCGCGGGCCGCGCTGCTCGAGGCCGCGGCGCGCGGCATGATCACGCATTCCACCGGCGAGCAGGTCGCGGCGGCGCCGGCCGCGGTGCAGAAGTCGGCCAGCCGCCTCGAGGGGATCGGGCTCACCAAGACGTACAACCGCCGCCGGGTCGTGGACGCCGTGGACGTGCGCCTCGAGCAGGGCGAGATCGTCGGGCTCCTCGGACCTAACGGGGCGGGGAAGACCACTACCTTCTACATGCTGGTGGGCCTCATCACGCCGGAGGAAGGGCGGATCGTGCTCGACGGGCAGGACATCCGCACCCTGCCGATGTACCAGCGGGCGCGGCGTGGGATCGGCTACCTCGCGCAGGAACCGTCGGTCTTCCGGAAGCTCACGGTCGAAGAGAACCTGATGGCGATCCTTGAGACGCTGCCGATCGACCACGCCGAGAAGACGAGGCGGCTGGAGCGGCTCCTCGACGAGCTGTCCATCCGGCACCTGCGCCGGAGCAAGGCCTACGCCCTCTCCGGCGGCGAGCGCCGCCGGCTGGAGATCACCCGCGCCCTCGTCTCGCAGCCCAAGTTCATGCTGCTCGACGAGCCCTTCTCCGGGGTGGACCCGATCGCGGTCCACGACATCCAGACCATCGTCGCGGGGCTCCGGCACAAGGGGATCGGGGTCCTCATCACCGACCATAACGTCGAGCAGACGCTCGATATCGTGGACCGCGCCTACATCATGTTCGAGGGGCGGGTGCAGGTCGCCGGCACCGTCCGTGAGCTGGTCTTCGACGACCGCGTGGCCGAGCTGTACCTCGGCCCCACCCTGACGGCGCGCCTGCGCGCGCGTCTGTCGTCCGCCGCATGAACATGCGCACCGGGCTGGGCCAGCATGCCGTCCTCCGGCAGGACCTCCGGATCAATCCGCGCCTGTACCAGGCGATGGACCTGCTCTACATGCCGCTGCTCGACCTCCAGCAGCACCTGAAGCAGGAGCTGCTGGTCAATCCGTTCCTCGAGCTGCTCGAGCCGGAGGAGGAGGAGCAGGAGGCGCCGGCCAAGACCGCCACGGAGCTGCGCGACGAGACCAAGGCGGTGGACACGGCGGCCACCAACTGGGAGGACATCCTCCTGGGCGGGTTCGACGACGGCGGCTGGAAGGAAGACAGCGAGACGCGCGAGTACCGCGAGCCCGTGACGGTCCAGGCCGCGGGACTGGCCGAGCACCTGCGCGACCAGATGCAGCTGCTCACCCTCGACGTCCGGCAGCGGCTTCTCGCCGAGGAGTTCATCGGCAACATCGCCGACGACGGCTACCTGACAGCGACGCTGGAGGAAGTGGTGCATGGCGCCAACGAGCTGCTCGACGAGTTCGCCGGCGAGCGGCCGGAAGCCTCACGGCCCGACCCCTTCCAGCTGGCCGAGGCCGAGACGCTGCTCAAGACCATCCAGGACCTCGATCCGGCCGGGGTCGGCGCGCGGGACCTGCGCGAGTGCCTGATGCTCCAGCTGCGCGACAAGGACCTGACCGACACCCTCTCCTACCGCCTGCTCAGCGAGGCCTACGACGACCTCATCGCGCACCGGTGGAGCGACCTCGCCAAGCGGCTCGGCCTCGACGCGGCGCAGGTCCAGGCGGCGGCCGACGAGATCGCCAAGCTCGACCCCAAGCCGGGCCTGCGCTACTCGGCGGGATCGGGCGACTACATCATCCCGGACCTTGTGGTCGAGAAGAACGACGGGGCCTACCGGGTGTTCCTCAACGACACCAACATCCCGCGCCTCCGCCTCTCCAAGTCCTACCAGGAAGTGGCCCGGGACAAGAAGAAATTCGTGGGCGAGAACCGGGACTTCATCACCCAGCGGCTCAACAGCGCGCAGTGGATGATCCAGGCCATCGAGCAGCGCCGGCAGACGATGCTGAAGGTGATGAACTTCATCGTGGACCGGCAGAAGGACTTCTTCGAGAAGGGCATCGAGCACCTGCGGCCCCTCACGCTGCGCGAGGTGGCGGAGGTGATCAACATGCACGAGAGCACGGTGAGCCGGGTGACCAACGAGAAGTACGTGCAGACGCCGCGCGGCGTGCTGCCCCTCAAGTTCTTCTTCTCGAGCGCCCTCTCCACCACCACCGGCGAGGACGCCAGTGCCCGCGCCATCAAGGCCCAGATCCAGAAACTGGTGGACGAGGAGGACGCCATCGAACCGCTCACGGACCAGCAGATCGTCCAGAAGCTGCGGGAGCGCGGGGTCCGGATCGCGCGCCGCACGGTGGCCAAGTACCGCGACCAGCTCGGCATCCTCTCGGCGCGCATGCGCAAGCGCGTATGAGCCTCTCCGACGGGAAGGGCCCGGTGGATGTCAGCGTCCTCGTCCCTGCCAAGGACGAGGCCGAGAACCTCCCCGAGTTCGTGCGGCAGGCGGCGGCCGCGTTCAAGGACGCGCCGTTCACGGCCGAGGTCGTGGTGGTGGACGACGGCAGCGTCGACGGCACGCTCCAGGTGCTCCAGGACCTCGCGGCCCATCACACCTTCCTGCGCTACGAGCATCACCGCACGCGGCTCGGGATCACCGAGGCGCTGCGGACGGCGGGGAATGCGGCCCGCGGCAACGTCCTGGTCTTCTATCCGGCGGACCTCCAGTTCCTCCCCGCCGAGATCCCCGCCCTGGTCGAGCCCATCCTCGCAGGCGAGGCGGACCTCGTGACCGGCGCCAAGCAGGGCCACTACGAGAAGGCGTTCGTCTCGGGGATCTACAACCGGCTCTGCCGCTCCCTCTTCGGGGTCAACGTCACCGACTTGAACTCGGTGAAGGCGTACCGCCGCGAGATCATGAGCGCGGTGCCGGTGCGCCCCGACTGGCACCGTTTCTTCGCCGTGATCGCGAGCGCGCAGGGCTATCGGCTGGCGGAGCGGCCGGTGACGCTGCACGCGCGGAAGGCTGGCAGCAGCAAGTTCGGCATGAGCCGGATACCGGTCGGCGCGATGGACCTGCTGTCGGTCTGGTTCCAGCTGCGCTTCGGGCGGAAGCCGATGCTCTTCTTCGGGGTCATCGGCACGGTGCTCTTCGGGCTCGGCTTTCTCGCCGGCATCGTGGCCCTTGTGGTGCGGTTCGGGTTCGGGGTCGGCTTCCGGCCGCTCCTCAACCTGATCGAGACCCTGGTCATCTCGGGCATCGCGCTGTTCGGCTTCGGGTTCGTCGGGGAGCTGCTCGCGGGCCAGCGCGAGGAGCTGCGGGAGCTGCATCGCGGGATCCAGGGGATCACCGACGAGCTGGCCCGCCGGCGCCGTGAGGAGCGCTAGCGCGACATGCGGGTCGTGATGGTCGCGCACGCCTTTCCCCGGACCGAGGGCGACGTCGCGGGCGCCTTCCTCTGGCGCTTCGCCGAGGCCCTGGTGGACCGCGGCCACCGGGTGCTGGTGATCGCCCCCGCCGACCGCGGCGAGATCGGCCCGCCCACGCTCGGCCGGGTGGACGTGCGGCGGGTGCGTTATGCGTCCGCCTCCCGCGAGACGCTGGCGTACCAGGGCATCATGCACCGCCTGACCGCGACCTCGCCCCTCGCGGCGTACGCCTTCCTCCAGTTGGTCCGCGCCTTCGCGCGGGCGGTGAGCGACGAGTGCCGCGCCGGCGACGTGAACCTCGTGCATGCCCACTGGTGGGTCCCGGGCGGTGTCGCCACCAGTCTGGCGGACCGTCGCGGCCGGCCTTTCGTGGTGACGATGCACGGCACCGACGTGGCCATGGCGCGGAAGGTCCCGGGCGCCGGCCGCGCCATGGGCGCCGTGCTCCGCCGCGCCGCCGGCGTGACCGCCGTTTCGACGTACCTGGCGGATGAGGCCGCTGCGCTGTCGGGGACGCCGCGCGACGCCATCGCCGTGACGCCGATGCCCCTGGTGGGCGCGGTGCCGCCGCCGGTGGGGGCGTCGGTGACGAGCGGCGCCGTGTTCGTGGGGCGGCTCACCCCGCAGAAGGGCGTGACCTATCTCCTTGATGCGCTCGCGATCCTCAAGCGGGACGGCTATCCGCTCGATCTCACCGTCGTCGGCGACGGACCGGAGCGCGCCGCGCTCAAGGCTCAGGCGCTGGCGATGAGCGTGCCCGTCACCTTCACCGGCTTCGTGCCCCCCGAGCAGGTGGCGGGATACATCGCGGAGAAGCGCCTCCTGGTGCTGCCGTCGGTGAACGAGGGGCTGGGCCTGGTCGTCGCGGAGGCGCTGGTCCTTGGCGTCCCCGTCGTGGCCTCCAGGTCGGGCGGGATCCCGGATCTGCTCACCGATCCCGAGGCCGGCATCCTCGTGCCCCCCGCCGACCCGGTAGCGCTCGCGGCCGCCATCAAGACGGTGGCCGGCGAGACGCGTTATGCGCGCGGTGCGGCGCAGGCCGGCCGCGCCCTGGCGCACCGCCTGTCCCCCGCGCGCGTCGCCGAGGGGTTCGAGGAGGTCTACCACCGCGCCCGTGGCGGGAGGCGGAGCAGCACCGGAGCCCACGGGGTATCCGCCTGATGCGGCGGCTCTGGCTGGCGGTGCAGCGGGGCCTCATCGTCGCGGTCGGGTTCTTCGTCGTACGCTCGGTGGGGCGCAATTGGGCGGAGATCCGGCAGTCGGGCTCGGTGATCCACCTCGACGTGGGCGCGCTCGCTGCGGCCGCGGGCATCATCCTCGCGACCTACGCGCTGCTCATCGGCGCGTGGCGGGCCGTGCTCCTGGGCTGGGGCGAGCGGCTCCGCTATCCCGCGGCGGCGCGCATCTGGTGCCTGTCGAACCTCGCGCGATACGTGCCGGGCCGGATCTGGCAGATCGCCGGCATGGCGGCGCTGGCCCAGAAGGCCGGCATCACGCCCTGGGCCGCCGCCGGTTCGGCCATCATCGTCCAGCTCCTCGCCATCGCCACCGGCGCCCTGATCACCGGGCTCTTCGCGCCCCAGGCCGAGCATCCCGCGTGGGTAGCCGCCGCCGGGCTCGTCGCCCTGCTCGCCGCCCTCACGCTGACGTGGGGGCGCATGACGGGCCTCGTCTCCCGCTGGCTCAGCGCCGCGTTAGGCCGGCCCTTCGAGCTCCGGCCGGTAGGGAAGGGGGCCCTGCTCCTCTCCGCGGCGGTCACCACGCTCGCCTGGCTCGCCTACGGCCTGGCGCTCTACCTGTGCACCGCCGCGCTGCTCGGGCGCGCCGCGCTCGACATCGGGACCGCCATCGGCGTCTTCACCGGCAGCTACGTCCTCGGCCTCATCGCCGTCCTGACGCCCGGCGGGCTGGGCGTGCGGGAAGGGGCCCTCCTCTTCTGGCTCACCGGCCCGCTCGGCCCCGCGGGCGCCCTCGTCGTCGCGATCGGCTCGCGGCTCCTCATGACCGCCACTGAGCTCCTCGCCGCGCTGATCACGCTCCCTCTTACCACGCGGAACGCCGATGGCGCGTAAGCCCGCCGCCCCAGCTCCCGCGTTGAACCTCGAGTCATTCACGCCGCGACACGCAACACTGCTCGCGCTCGGCATGCTCTCGGTGTGGATCCTCATCCTCAGCCTGCCGATGTTCGCAGGCAAGTTCCTTGTCGGGCCCAGCAGCGACCAGATCTGGACGGGTGTCCCGTTCCGGTGGTTCGGGGCCAGCGAGTGGCACCGCACCGGCGGGGTCCCCCTCTGGAACCCCTACATGTTCGGCGGGTTGCCGTTCGTCGGCGCGATGCACGGGGACATCTTCTACCCGACGGCCTGGCTGCGTCTCGTCCTGCCCATCGACGTCGCGATGAACCTCGGCTTCGCCGTGCACTACGTGCTGGCCGGCTTCTTCGCCTATCTGTTCTTCCGCTCGCTGAACCTCTCGTGGACGGGAGCGGTGACCGGCGGCCTTGCCTACCAGCTCTGCGGGGTTGTGGGCTCGCTCGTGCGTCCAGGCCACGACGGCAAGCTGTTCGTCTCAGCGCTCATGCCGCTCATCCTGCTCGCGATGGTGATGGCGATCCGCCAGCGCAGGATGGAGGGCTATGGGGTGCTGGCGCTCGCCGTCGGCCTCGGGATCGTCAGTCCGCAGACCCAGACGATGCAGTACACGCTCATCTTCGCCGGGCTGTTCGCTCTCTATCTGACGTTCTGGTCCGAGGATCGACCCGCGCGGCTGTTGCAGCGCTTCGAGGGCCTGGCTCTCGCACTCGTTGCGGTGGGGCTCGGCTTCGGCGCGGCATCGATCCAACTCGTGCCGTTCATCCAGTACCTGCCGTTCTCTGCCCGCTACGCCGGCGCGCAGGGCTACGCATACGCGACGGCCTACGCCATGCCGTGGCACCACCTCGTGGATTGGCTGGTGCCCGACTTCACCGGTTCCGCGGCCACCTACTGGGGAGAGAACCCGCTCAAGCTCCACACCGAGTACCTGGGCGCCGCCACGCTGATGCTGGCCACGGTCGGCATCGGCGATCCCCGCCGCCGGCGGCTGCTCTGGTTCCTGGGCGGTGTCTGGCTCCTCTTCCTCCTCGTCAGCCTGGGTGCGCACACGCCCTTCTACCGCGTGTGGTATGCGCTCGTCCCGGGCGTCAAGTCGACGCGGGCACCGGGTATGGCCTTCTTCATCCCCAGCTTCATCGCCGCGCTCGTGGCCGGATTGGGCGTGGATCGCCTGCTCGCTGGGGAGGGGAAGCGTGCCGCCTATGGCTGGTTGGCTGGGGCAGGGGTCCTGCTCCTCCTCGGCGCGAGCGGTGCCCTGGGCAGCCTGGCCCAGACGCTCGCGTCGCACATTCCCGCCGAGGGCGGACAAGACCGGTACCAGATCGCTCTGGAGGGCGCCAACCGCATCGCCTTCAGCGGAGTGAAGTCGGCCGTGTTCGCCGCTGCCGCCGCCGGTCTTGCGCTGGCCATCCTGGGTGGGAAGGTCAGAGGACTCCGTCTCGCCGGCGCGCTCGCGCTCCTCGTGGGCGGCGATCTGTACATCACCGCACGCCAGTTCTGGGAGTACTCGCCGAGCGCGGCGCAGCTCTATGCCGATGACGCGGTAACGCTCCACCTCAAGCAGACGCCGGCGCCATTCCGGGTGTTCGACCCGGGCGTCTACCCAACGGCGTTCCTGATGGCGAAGGGGGTGTCCAACGTTCTCGGCCATCACGGCAACGAGCTCGACCGCTACGACCGGTTTCTCGGCGGCAAGAACGTCTGGCAGAACCTCTACTCGCACGCTCCGGGTCAGACCACGGCAGAGGACTTCACCGCGCCGAACCGCACGCTCTGGTCGTTGCTTGCGATCCGGTACGTCATCTTGCCCGCCTCGATCGGCATTCCCGGGTTCCACTCCGTCTTCGGGAGTGCGCCGACGATTGCCGCCCGGGGACAACAGGTCTACCTGTATGAGCGCGACTCGGGCACGACCTACGCGCGCCTCGTCCCCGCGGCCGCTAAGGTGCAGGAGGACCGCCTGGTCCCCACGCTCCTCGATCCGCGCCTCGACCCCGACCGCGTCCTGCTCCTCGACCCGGACGCGCCCGTCGAGCCGGCGCGCTTCGATTCGCTCCCGCCGGCCATCGCGAACACCGCCACGGTGAGCTCCTGGGAGCCCGGCGCAATGACCGTGCACTTCGCGCATCCCGTGGACGCCGACGCGTACCTGCTCGTCAGTGAGAACTGGTATCCCGACTGGCAGGCGACGGTGGACGGACACCCCGCGCCCGTCCTCCGCGGCGACTACACCTTCATCAGCGTTCCCGTCCCGCGCGGCGCGCAGGAAGTCCGGCTGGCGGTGCACAGCCCGCGGTACCGGACCGGTGCACTCGTGTCGTTCGCGTCCCTGGCGGGGATCCTCGGCTGGATCGGCGTGCCATTGCTGCTGATGCGGAGGCGGCGTGGCTGAGCGGGCCCTCGTCATCATCCCGACGTACAACGAGAACGAGAACCTGCCGAGGATCGTACCCCAGGTCCTCGAGCAGGACCCGCGCATCGAGGTCCTCGTCGTGGACGACAACTCGCCCGACGGCACCGGCGAGCTGGCCGACGCGCTGGCCTCGGCGGAGCCGCGGGTCCACGTGCTGCACCGCAGCGGGAAGCAGGGTCTCGGCCGGGCGTACATCGCCGGGTTCCGGTGGGCGATCGAGCACGGGTTCGACTACGTCTTCGAGATGGACGCCGATTTCTCGCACGACCCCAAGCACCTGCCGACCTTCCTCGCGGAGGTGCGGGACGCCGACCTCGTCATCGGGTCGCGCTACCTCGACAAGAAGGTCACGGTCGTCAACTGGCCCATGTCGCGGCTGCTGCTCTCGTACTTCGCCAACGTCTACGCCCGCTGGGTGACCGGCCTCCAGCTGTGGGATTCGACCGGCGGCTTCAAGTGCTATCGCCGCCAGGTGCTCGAAGCGGTAGACCTCGACCGCGTGCAGTCGAACGGGTATTCATTCCAGATCGAGATGTCGTTCCGGGCCAAGCACAAGGGGTTTCGCCTGAAGGAGATCACCATCCTGTTCACCGATCGCAGCCACGGACACAGCAAGTTCTCACGCGGCATCATCTGGGAGGCGGTCTGGATGGTCTGGCGCCTGCGGTGGTGGAAGCTGCGGGGCAGGGTATGAGGCCGGGCACCGTCTTCTACAAGATGACGGGGTCGGGGAACGACTTCGTCATGTTCGACGGCCGGTATGCCTACCTCGCCGAGCTCACGGCCGACACCATCCGCGCTGTGTGCCAGCGCCGCCATGGCGTCGGTGCCGACGGCGTGATCCTCCTCGATCCCGGGGCGCCGGCCGGGGCCCAGTTCGCCTTCCACTTCTGGAACAGCGACGGATCCCCGGGGCCGATGTGCGGCAACGGGGCCCTGTGCGCCATCCGCCTGGCGACCACCATCGAGCTCGCCTCAGCCGACGGCGAGGTCCGCTTCGCGACGCCGGCCGGCATCCATCGCGGGCGGGTGGTCGGCAACGAGTCCGAGATCGTCCTCCCCGATTGCGAGACCCCGAAGCCGGTGGCCGTCCCGCTCGCCGAGGGGGAGCGGTCACCCCTCTTCTGCAACCCGTCCGTTCCCCATCTGGTCCTCCAGGTGGACCACGTCGCGCCGATCCCGGTCGCTGACCGGGGGCCGTCCCTCCGATGCCACAAGGCGCTGGGGGCGCCCGGGGCCAACGTCAACTGGGTGTCCCCGGTCGGTGACGGGACCTTCCGCATGCGCACCTACGAGCGGGGGGTAGAGGCGGAGACCCTCTCGTGCGGCACCGGGGCCGTCGCCTGCGCCCTGGCCCTCGAGGAGCTGGGCCTGGCCCGGTCGCCCGTCACCCTGTGGACCCGGAGTGGCATGCCGCTGGTGGTCACCTGGGAGCTGAACGAGCGTGGAGCAACGGCGATAATGCTCCGTGGAGAGGGCCGACTGGTCTATCGGGGTATCGTAGGCGACCTGACAACTTCCAGATCAACATAGACTTAAGGTGTGGGCAGCGGTTATCCACCCTTTTCAACAGTGCAACTTAACATAACATATCTTATACGAAGTGACGGAGAGACGCGTAGACGGTGATTCGATGCTGCTTTCCAGACCGACGACGGTGAGTTGCTTGGCTCCCCTAACCAGCTCCCGGACGCCGACCCTGGCTATTCCGTTCCGGAGGCGGCGGAGGCGGAACGGTACCGCCGATCTCGGCCATCCGGACCCGCGCCTCGGCTGCCTGGTCCAGCGCCCCGAACTTGTCCAGGACCTCACCAAGCGCCGCTCGTGCAGCGGTCGTGTCGCCCGCCGCGGCGAACGCCCGCCCCGCATCGATCAGGTACTGGGCTTTGAGGAAGTCGTGGGGCGCGGCGCCGGCGGCCAAGCGGTAGGCGTCGGCGGCCTCCCGGAGCTTGTTCTCATCCTCGAGGCCGCCGGCCAGGAGCCCGTAGGCTGATGCCTTCATGTAGTCAGGGTGGCGTGAGCGGACCCACTGCTGGAGGGCGGCGATCGCCGAGTCTCTCTGACCCTGCAGGAGCCGGATCTGATTCAGCAGGATGAACGCCTCATCCGCCGACCTCGTGCCCCCGAACCGCTGAACGACGGTCGCGAGGTCACGCGCGGCGAGCGGCAGGTTCCCGGCCTCGGCACTCCCGCGGGCGCCGGTCAGGGCCTGCGACGCGAACTCCTCTTTGCGCTGCTGGGACGTGACGTAGAGCCAAGCGCCGGCGCCGAGCACGACCACGGCAACGCCCGCGATCGTCAGCCTCCGCCCATTCTCCTTGCCCCAGGCAGCCCAGTCCTGCTCGGCTGCTGAGGCGGAGGGCCCACTCGGTACCGGTGCCGTCATCTGTTCCTTCGATCTCCGTGATCCGGGTGCGTCCGAAGCCGTCGCCATGCCCCTGGGGTGACTCGAACACCCGGCCAACGGTTTAGGAAACCGCTGCTCTATCCAAGCTGAGCTACAGGGGCCCAGCCATTAAACGTCGCCACACGAAGCCTCTTTCTCAAGGCGCGCGACCGTTCTCCGTTGCGCTCAGTCGTAGCGCAGGACGGCATGCACCGGTGTGGCGCCCAGCTTTCCCCTGCCCCCAAGCGCCGCCAGCTCCACGAGGAAGCTGAAAGCGGCGACGCTGCAACCGGCGTGCGCTACCAGGCGCGCCGCCGCGGCGGCCGTCCCGCCCGTGGCGAGCACGTCGTCGAGGACGACCACGCGGTCTCCCGGGCGCAGCGCATCCGTGTGCATCTCCAGGGCGTCGGTCCCGTACTCCAGCGCGTACTCGACCCGGTGCTTGGCCACCGGGAGCTTCCCCGGCTTGCGCACCAGCACCAAGCCGGCGCCCAGCGCCATGGCCACCGGCGCGCCGAGGACGAACCCTCGGGACTCGATGGCCACGACCCGGTTGACACCCGCCTCCCGCAGAGGGGCGGCCAGGAGCTCGATCGCCTCGGTCAGGGCCTTGTGGGCGAGCAGGATCGGCGTGATGTCGCGGAAGAGGATCCCGGCCTTGGGAAAGTCGGGAACGTCGCGGATCAGGCGGTAGAGAGTTTCCGACATCTCAACCTCTCACATGGTGTGAACGAGATCGCCTTAGTGCTTTACGTGGAACGACTTGGACTCCACAAACTCATGTGGAACCTGCTCCCTGGTGATTCTCGTCACCCGGGCACCCGTGGGGCCCCTGGCCAGCAGGGCCTCGAATGCACTGGAGGTGGGGGCGGTGGCGAGCCCGACGACCTCCACGGCCCCGTCATCCCGGTTCTGGACCCAGCCTCGCACGCCGAGCGCCTGGGCATGGTTCAGGGCGAACCAGCGGTACCCGACGCCCTGGACGCGCCCCTCCACCACCCAGCGCTGACAGACCAGCTCAGGGCGCTCGGCCATCCGCGCCCGCCGGGTCGTGGGCGGCGGTGCCCCTGCCCCGCCGGGTCCGATGCCAGATCACGTACGCGACGAGCACGAGGGCGGTGAGCGGGATCATGAGGATCACCGCTCGACGCGCGTACTGGGCCAGCAGTGCCCGGGAGAGGGTCTCGCCCGCTCGCGCGATGATCGCGCCGACGCCCAGGAGCACGGCGCACCAGATGGTCGCGCCGGCGGCGGTGTACGCGAAGAAGCGGGAGAGGCGCATCCGCGCCAGGCCGGCGGGGATCGAGATGAGGTGCCGGATCACCGGGAAGAGCCGTCCGACGAAGGTCGCGATCTCCCCATGCCGGGCGAAGAACCGCTCGGTGCGTTCGAGCGAGCGTTCGCTGAGGAGGACCCACTTGCCGTACCGCACGAAGACCCAGCGCCCGAGGCGGCTCGACACCCAGTAGTTGGCGTACGCGCCGATGAGACTCCCCGCGACGCCGGCGAGGAGCGCCAGCCACGGGTTCATCCCGCCCTTGAAGGCGAGGTAGCCGGCGGGCGGCATCACCAGCTCCGACGGCACGGGCAGCACCGACGACTCCATCGCCATCAGCACGAGGATCCCGACGTAGCCGAGCCGGCCGATCGTGTCCACGAGCCAGAGACCCGCGTGCTCAAGCATCGAAGCCGTGCCTGCCGAGGAGCGGGACGAATCGCGCGCCGGTGAGCGGCGTGGTGACCGGCGCCCCGTCGGCGCCGACGGTGACGAGGGTGAGGACCTGGTTGTCGCGGTCGCCTAGTGGCAGGAGGATGCGTCCGCCGGGAGCGAGCTGCTCGATGAGCGGCCGGGGCACCTCCGGGGACGCGGCGGCGACGACGATCGCGTCGTACGGGGCATAGGCGCGCCACCCGAGCGTGCCGTCCCCCACCAGCAGCGAGACGTTCTTCACGCCGGCCGCGGCGAGCGCGGTGCGCGCCCGCTCGGCGAGGCTCGCCACCCGCTCGATCGAGAAGACCTGTCCCGCCACCAGGCCGAGGAGCGCCGTCTGGTACCCCGACCCCGTGCCGACCTCAAGGACTTTCTCGCGGCCGGTGAGGCGAAGAGCTTCGAGGGCACGCGCCTGCGTGGAGGGCTGGCTGATGGTCTGGCCGTTGCCGATGGGGAGCGAGGTGTCGTCGTAGGCCTGGCGGAGCAGCGCCGCCGGCACGAACACATGGCGCGGCACTTCACCAATGGCCCGGAGGACGGCGAGGTCGCGGACGCCCTTGCCCCGCACCGCCTCCACGAGCTGCGACCGATAGCTGCCGTACGAATCGCGAGGCACGCTAGGCGCCCAGGTTCCAGGACCGGACCGACTCCAGGTGCGAATAGCTGGTGAGGTCGAGGTGCAGCGGCGTCACGGAGATGAAGCCGTCGTGGATCGCCTGGAAGTCGGAGTCGGCGCCGCCCGTCCAGTTGATGTGGCCGCCGCCGATCCAGAAGATCTCGCGCCCCCACGGGTCCTGCATCCGCGTCAGCGATTCCTGGTAGACCCGGCTGCCGAGGGTCGTCACCTTCACGCCCTTCACCTCGCCCGCCGGGACCGGCGGCAGGTTGATGTTGAGCAGCGTGTTGGGGGGGAACGGGCTCACCGACAGGATGCCCTGCAACAGGGCCCGTATCCGGTCGCGATAGGCCGGGAGGAGCTCGAGGTCGCTGCCGGCGAGCGAGAGCGCGATGCCGGGAATGCCGAGCGAGAGCCCTTCCATCGCGGCGGCGACGGTCCCCGAGTAGAGCACGTCCTCGCCCATGTTCGGGCCGTGGTTGATCCCCGAGACGACGAAGTCGGGGCGCTCCTTGAGCAGGGCGCCGAGCGCGAGGAGCACGCAGTCGGTCGGCGTGCCGTCCACCTGCCACCGGTTGGGACCGCGCGGCGTGGGCCGGAGCGGCTTGAAGAGCGTGAGCGAGTGGCTGGTGGCGCTCTGCTCGCGGTCGGGCGCGACCGAGAAGACCTCACCCAGGGCGGCGCAGACCTCGGTGGAGATCTCGAGGCCGCGCGCCATGATGCCGTCGTCGTTGGTGCAGAGGATCCTCACGAGGGATGCGGCCCGGCCAGGATGCTGCGCCAATGGCGCAGGAACACCGCCGCGAGCAGGGCCGTGTCGGCGCCGTACCGGAAATGGCTCGGGGCGCCCTGGTAGACGGTGGGGATCTCCACCGCGGCGAGGCGGAAGCCCCCCGCCGCGGCGAGGAACAGGAACTGGGTCTCGAACTCGTAGCGGCTCCCATCCGGCCGCACCGCGCACGCGACCTCGGCGCGCATGGCGCGGAAGCCGGACTGTGCATCGGGCACGGCGGCGCCCACGGCGCGCGAGAGGAGCGTGCTCGAGAGCCAGTTGGTCATCCGCCGGCCCGCGGGCATCGTCCCCGCCAGGCGGCGGCGCGCGCCGACCACGAGGTCGGCCGTCCCCGCGAGCAGCGGCGCGAGGAGCGCGGGGATGGACGCGGGCGGATGCTGGCCGTCGGCGTCGAGGGTCACGATGAACGCGGCGGCGCGATCGAGCGCGGTGGCGAGGCCCGTCGCCAGCGCCCTGCCCTTCCCGAGGTTGCCGGCGTGGGAGATCACCGTCGCGCCGCACGCACGCGCGGCCTCCGCGGTGCCGTCATCCGAGCCGTCATCCACGACGATCACGTCCGAGGCGGGCAGGGCGCGGCGCGCCTCCGCGAGCACACCCGGGAGCGTGCGCGCCGCGCGGAAGGCCGGGATGACCAGCGCCACCCCGTCATTCATGCGGCGCCTCCGGTCTCGGCGCGGGAGCCTCGCCGTTCAGGATGCGCAGCACGTCCTCGAGCTCCGTCTTGAGGTCGCGCGCCATCTCCACGGCGAGCGCCTCGTGGGCGGCGGGCTTGAGGTCCCCGGTGCGGCGGAAGTGCTCGATGCGCTGGCGCGCGCCCTCGATGGTGTACTTCTCGGTGTAGAGGAGGTGCTTCACCAGCATGATGAGCTCGATCTCGCGCCGCTGGTAGACCCGGTTCCCGGACCGGTTCTTGGCCGGATTGAGGAACCGGAACTGGCTCTCCCAGTAGCGGAGCACGTGCGGCTTGAGGTCGGTGAGGGTGCACACCTCGCCGATGGAGAAGAACTCCTGCACGGGGACGGGGCCGGCCGCCATGGTGCCTTACATCTCGCTCGTGAGGGCCCGGTCCATCAGGTCGCTGATGGCCTGGCGCGGCGGCTTCCCTTCGAAGAGCACCTGCGCCACCTCGCGCGCGATGGGCATTTCCACGCCGACCTTCGCGCCGAGCGCGACCGCCGCGCGGGCCGTGCCCACACCTTCCGCCACGGAGATCCGCTTCGCCAGGATCTGCTCGAGCGACCTTCCCTGCCCCAGCTCCACGCCGAGACTCCGATTACGTGACAGTGGCCCGGTGGCCGTGAGCACGAGGTCTCCCAGGCCCGCGAGGCCCGCGAAGGTCATGGGCTGGGCGCCCATCGCCACGCCGAGGCGCGTGATCTCCGCCAGGCCGCGGGTGATGAGCGCCGCGCGCACGTTGCTGCCAAGCCCCAACCCCTCGAGGATGCCGGCCGCGATCGCGACCACGTTCTTGAGCGCTCCGCCCAGCTCGACCCCGATCACGTCCGGGTTGGTGTAGATGCGCAAGTGGGGCGCGCTCATCACGCGTTGCGCGCGGACCGCCGCCTCAAGAGACGCGCTCGCCGCCGACGCCGCGGTCGGCTGCCGCTCGTAGACCTCGCGGGCGAAGGTCGGCCCCGAGAGCGCCACGATGGGGGTCCCCGCGGGCAGGACATCGCCCAGGACCTCGGTCATCCGCTTGAGTCCCGTCGCCTCGAGCCCCTTCGAGACGCTCACCACCAGCGTCCCCTTGGCCAGGGCTCCCGCGGCCTGCGTCATCACCGCGCGCACCGCGTGCGAGGGTGCCGCCGACACGATGACCTCCGCGCTCCGCACTGCCGCGGCCAGGTCGGTCGTGGCCTTGAGATCGGCATGCAGCGGGGCTTCGGGAAGGAAGAGATCGTTGCGGTGCCGGCGGTTCACCTCGTCCGCCACTTCGGGCTCGTACGCCCAGAGCGTCACCTGCTCGCCCTTGGCCGTGAGCGTGTCGGCCAGGGCGGTCCCCCAGCTGCCGGCGCCCACCACGGCGACGCGCGTCATGCCGACGGCGCTCCGTGATGACCAAACCGCGCCTCCGTCCCGGCGCGGAGCCGCCGGATATTGGCGCGATGGGTGTAGACCACGAACACGCAGACGGCGATCCCAGCCAGGAGCAGCTCGGTCCGTCCCGGATAGAGGAGCGGGACGCTGGCCGCGAAGGCCGCGGCCGCGAGCATCGAGCCGAGCGAGACGTATCCGCTCG
>JBGPHD010000035.1:0-21884 GCA_041484135.1 Gemmatimonadota bacterium | reverse complement strand
GGCCGTCGCGCTCGCCGCGCGGCTCGCCTACGCGCGCGGGGCGAAGGCGCGGGTGGTGATCCCGCGCCGAGGCGGCCTCGAGATCGCGCTGCACGGCATGCTCTTCGGGGCGGGGCTCCGGATCCTCTCGTACGACGGCGACGAGTTCCCCGCCGCGACCGACGACCTCCGCCTCGAGGCGGACGCGCTCACCCTCTTCAAGGCGCTCCAGCTGCTGCACGCGCGGGAGGCCCGGGATCCGTTCGCGGGCTTCGTCGCGTTCGATCTCGAGACCACCGACAAGGACGCCCGGACCTGCGACATCATCGAGATCGCGGCGGTCCGGGTGCGTGACGGCGTCACCGTAGACCGCTTCCACTCGCTGGTGCGCCCGACCCGGCGCATCGCGCCACAGGCCACCAGGCACGCGCACGGCTACACCGACGAGGACGTGAAGGACGCGCCGCCTGTCGCGGAGGTGTGGCCGCGGTTCCGCGCGTTCGTGGACGGCGACACCCTCGTGGCGCATAACGCCCAGCACTTCGACATCCCGGTGCTGCGGCGCGCCGCCGCCGGCCTCCCCGGGGTGGACGCGCTGGTCTTCTACGACACCCTGCCTCTCGCCCGGTCCCTCTCGCAGGGCAGCGCCAAGCTGGCGGACCTGGCGCAGCGGTTCGGCATCGACCCCGGCCGCTCGCACCGCGCGCTCGACGACGCGCTCACCCTGGCGGAGGTCTTCAAGGAGCTGAACCAGCGCAAGGCGGTACGGGCCCGGAAGTCGGTGCACGTGAAGCTGCTCGACTGGCTGGCGGTGGGCCTGGTGCTCGAGACCGCGCCCACCGACTCGCCGGAGCGGCGGGCGCTGCTCGACGCGGGTCACATCCATGCGCTGGGGCGCTACAGCGATTGCCTCGACGTCTACGGCGCGGAGGTGGCGCGCTCCCCCGGCGCGCCCACCGTCGCGGAGCTGATCGAGAAGCTGGGCGGGAAGAGGAAGATGGAGCGGCTGCGCGAGGAGGTGGATCCGGCGCGGCGCTACCCCCAGGCCGTGTCGCGGCTCCAGACACTGGTCGAGGCCGGGCAGGCGGAGGGTCTGGACGAAGAGATCGCGCGGTTCCTCGAGCGGGTCGCGCTTTCGACCTCCGAGGGCGCGGACCTCTCCCCGCACCGCGTCAATCTGCTGACGCTGCATTCCACCAAGGGGCTGGAGTTCTCGCGGGTCTACGTGGTGGGCGTGGAGGACGAGCAGATGCCGGGCTGGACGCACCCCGACGAGGACCGCGACCACGCGATCGAGGAAGCACGCCGCCTGCTCTACGTGGGGATGACGCGGGCGCGGGACCGCCTCGTGCTCACCCGCGTGGACGAGCGCGCCGGCCGGCCCGCCGGCGGAAGCCGTTTCCTCGAGGAGATGGAGCTCGCGGCGACGCGACCCTCAAGCGCCCGGCCGCACCGCGGCGCGGTGCGTTAGGCCGTCGGCCATGAAGCGACGGGGCGCCGGGTCCCTCTCGGTCATCGGGTTCTTCTCGTCCCTTCCCGACCTCGCCCTCGGTGCGGCGTTCCTGCTGACGTGGCTGATGCCCCGCGCGCTCGGCGCGCGCGCGGTCGCGGGGCTGATGGGCGCCCTGCTCCTCGAGTTCGTGGTGATCCACAGCTCTGGGTTCATGGGCATCATCTGGCTCTGGGAGAAGAGGCGCGCCGAGCGGATACTCACGTTGCTGGGGATCGGCGTGTTCTACTCGCTGTTCGCGGCCGGACTCTCAGTGCGCTTCGGCAGCTGGTGGCTCTTCGGCGGTTTCTGGATGCTCACCGCCAACAAGATGCTCGGCGTGCTGGCGGGGATGGAGCCGAGGGAGCGGGAGCTGGAGCTGCTCCAACACGGGTGGGCCGGCGCGCTCGCGCTGTACGTGCTGGCCCTCTGCCTGACGCTGATGGTGCCGCTGCCGGCCCTGGGACTCACCCCGGACGTGCTCGCGCCGCAGCATTTGCCGGGCGCGCACCTCCCCTGGACGAATGAGCCGCAGCAGGTCATCGCCGCCGGCTACCTCTACTTCACGAGCGTCGCGGTCTCCGAGATGACCGACTTCGCGTGGGTCTTCCGCTGGATGGCGAACGCGGGCCGCCGGATAGCGGGGACCCGCGGCTGAGGCGTTGATCGAGTCTCAGACGCCGATGTCCTCGTTCCAGAGCTGCGGATGGGCCGCGATGAACTCCTGCATCAACCGCCGGCAGGTCGCGTCGTCCCGCACCTCGACGATCACCCCGCGTGACCGCAGCAGGTCCTCCTCGCCCATGAAGGTCTCGTGCTCGCCGATGACCACGCGCGGGATGCCGTAGAGCAGGGTCGCGCCGCAGCACATGGCGCACGGGGAGAGCGTCGTGTACAGCACGCCCGCCTGATAGATGCTCGCGGGCTGTCGCCCGGCGTTCTCGAGCGCGTCCATCTCGGCGTGCAGGACCGCGCTGCCGCGCTGGACCCTGCGGTTGTGGCCCCGCCCGATGACGCGCCCGCCGTGCACCAGCACCGACCCGATGGGGATGCCGCCCTCGGCCCGGCCCTGCTCGGCTTCCGCGATCGCGGCCTCCATGAAGTCGTCCACCCGGTCCTCCGTTGTTGCTCGCGCCCCCGCCGGGGGTTACGGTAGAGGCTGTCATGTCGACAATCCGCGTCTCGAATCACGCGCTCTTGCGCGTCCGGCGCGCCGCGCGCGCGGGCGCGTCCACCGGCGCGGCCAGGTCCGTCTTCCGAATGATGGCGGTGTGGGCCGTCGTGTGCCTCCCGGCCGGACGCGTCGCGCTCGCCCAGTGCCCGGACGGCACACCGCCGCCCTGCGCCCGCCCGGTCCGCATCGCCGCGGCGCCGGCCACCGCGCCCAACACCATCGCGGTCCTCTACTTCGACAATCTGTCGCGCGACACGTCCGATGCCTACCTCGCCGATGGACTCACCGAGGAAGTGATCACCCGCCTCGGCCAGATCGGGCGCCTCAGCGTCAAGCCGCGGAGCGCGGTGCGCCGCTTCAAGGGCACCACCGACGACCCGGCCACGGTGGGCCGCGCCCTCGGCGTGGCGAACCTCGTCACCGGGAGCGTCCGCCGCGCCGGCAACCGGCTGCGCGTGACCGTGGAGCTGGTGCGCGCCGCGGGAACGGTGCGCCTCTGGGGTGAAGCGTACGACCGGACGGACGGCGACGTGTTCGCCATCCAGGAGGACATCGCGCGCCAGGTGGCGACCGCCGTCGCCGGCCAGCTCGCGCCCGCCGAGCGCGCGTCGATCGCCAGCCGGCTCACCCGCGACCCCGTCGCCTATGACCACCTGCTCCGCGGGAACTTCTACCTGGCACAGCGCACGCCTAACGGTGTCCGACGCTCCATCGAGGAGTATCGAGCGGCGGCACAGGCCGACCCGCGCTCCACGGCCGCGATCGCCCGGGAGGCGAACGCCATCGGCGTGTACCTGAGTTGGGGCTGGGAGTACCCGGGGCTTTCGCCGGACTCACTCCTGGCACTCGGCCTGGCGGTCGCGCAGCGCGCGGTGCGGCAGGATTCGTCGAGCGCGGACGCGTGGCAGGCGTGGGGCGCCCTCTCGCTGCAAGCCCATCCGCGTGACGTCACGAGTGCGCTGCCGGCCTTTCGCCGCGCCGTGACGCTCGATCCCCGGAGCGCCGAGGCGTTCCACATCCTCGGCTGGGCGCTGGGCATGACGGGCGACGACTCGGCGGCGGCGACGGCCTACCGTCGCGCCCTCGCCATCGAGCCGGGCCGCGCCGCCACCCTCGAGCACCTGGCTCGGGTGGCGACGAGGCAGCGACACCCTCGCGAAGCGGAGTCGCTGCTCGACAGCGCCCTCGCCGCGGATCCCGGGTACACGTTCGGCTACGTCGAGCGCACGTTCGCCCGCGCCGGCCTCGGCGACACCGCCGGCGCCCGGCGGGACGCGGAGACCGCCGTCGGCACCTCGAGCGGCATCCAGGCGTGGGCCGAGGCGGCGCTGGCGCGCGCCCAGGTCGCCGCCGGCGACACGGTCGGAGCGCGGGCCCGGCTGGCGCGGCTCGTCGCGGCCGACACCGGACGCACCGCCGCCCGCGCGTTCATCGTCGTCGCCGCCGCGATCCTGGCGCTTGGCGACACCGCGACCGCGCTCACGGTGCTCGAGCGCGCCGCGCACAACGCCGAGTCCGTGGTATGGATGCGGCGGCCCGAGTACGACGTGCTACGCGCCAGCCCGCGCTTCCAGCGGATCCTGGCCGAGAGCCAAGCCAGGTAGACGCAGTACACTCGCCGCCGCGTGGCGGTGCAGTCTGCAACAACGCACCCACCAAGTCCTCACGCCGAAACCCCGAGCGTTGCAGTCCCGTACGGAACGATGCAAGATTCTTTACACATGAGCGACCGAACGCTGCAGGGACTGAGCCGCCGCGAGCGGCAGATCATGGACGTGCTCTACCGTCTCGGTGAGGCGGGGGCGGCCGAGGTCGCCGCGCGTCTGCCGGACAGCCCGGCGTACAACACGGTGCGGGTGCTGCTCAGCATTCTGGAGAGGAAGGGGGTCGCAAAGCACCGCCGCGACGGCGCGCGCTATGTGTACGCGCCGGTAGTCCCGGTGCATCGCGCCAAGCGCGCCGCCGCGAGCCATCTCCTGGCGACGTTCTTCCGCGGTTCGCCGGGCGCGGCGATCGTGACGCTGCTCGACGTGGCGCGCGGATCGCTCTCTCCGGCCGAGCTCAAGGAGATCGAAGCCCTGATCGCGAAGGCGAAGTCCGAGGAGGCCCGTCGATGACCGTCGAACTGCTGTTCGTGAAGTCCGCCCTGGTGCTGACGGGTGCGGGTCTCGCCGCGCGATCGCTCGCGCGGGCGAGCGCCGCCACGCGCGCCGCGGTCTGGACCGCCGCGTTCGCGGTGCTGCTCGCGCTCCCGGTGCTCGAGTGGGCGCTGCCGGCTTGGCGCCCGCTCCCGGAGCTCCGGGCCACCCCGGACCTCTTCGCCCCCTCGGTGGCGGCAAGCCTGGCCACGCCCGATGCGCGCACCGCGCCGGCCGGAGCGCCGGCGGGCGAGCACGCGACGCATGTGCTGCGCGCGGTGCCGCCGGCAACCTCCGTCGTCACCGCCGGGCCGACCCGGCTCGACCGCTGGTTCCGACTGGCCGCTCCGTGGCTCCTGGGAGCGTGGGTCGCGGGTATCGTGGCGGGCCTGCTGCGACTCGTGTTGGCGCACGGACGCGCGTTCCGGTTGGCGCGGCGCGCGGAGCCGGCCGACGGCCCGATCCTCGCGGCCGCCGTGACGGCCGCGCAGCGGCTGGGCGTCGAGCACGCATGGCGCGTCGCGCTCAGCGACGACCTCGACGTGCCGGTGCAGTGCGGCCTCTTCTCGCCCGTGGTGCTGTTGCCGCGGGATGCCGGGACCTGGCCCGCCGACCGGCGCGCCGCGGTCCTGTTGCACGAGCTGGCGCACGTGGCGCGTCGCGATTGCCTGCTGCGCTTGGCGGGCGAGGTGGCCCGCACGCTGTACTGGCCGCAACCCCTCGTCCACTGGGCAGTGCGCCACGCCGGCCTCGCGCTGGAGCAGGCCGCCGACGATGCGGTCCTCCGCGCGGGCACGCCGAGGCCCGCGTACGCGGAGCATTTAGCCGTCATCGCCGCCACGGTGGGCCGCCTCGAGGCCGGGGCCGCGCTCGCGATGGCGCGTCCTTCGACCCTGCTGCCACGGGTGCGCGCGATCCTCGATGCTGGCACCGACCGCGCCACTGTCGGGCGCCGCGCGCTGGTGGTGACCGGCCTCCTCGCGCTGGCGGGAGCGGCGTCGGTGGGAGCGGTACGCCTCGTGGGCGAGAGCGCCGACAGCGTTCTGGCGCGCCGTGCGCGCACCGCGCTCGCCGCCCCGGAGGCCGCCGTGAGGGGCGAGGCGGTGCTCACGCTGGGCCGGCTGCGGGACCAGGACGCCGCGCCGGCTCTCGCCCTGCGGCTGAGGGATGCCGAGGCCGACGTGCGGGGCATGGCGGCCTGGGCGCTGGGCCGCACCCATCAGGCACAGGCCGCTCCGGCGCTGGCGGCCGCGCTGCGCGATCCGGACCCGTACGTACGGGAGAACGCCGGGATGGCGCTAGCCGCGCTGGGCGACCGGCGCTGGGTCCCCGCCGTGGCCGCCCTGACCCGCGACACGGTCTGGAGCGTGCGCGCCATCGCGATGGAAGCGCTGGGGACGTTAGGTGGGGACGAGGCGGGACGCGCCGTCGCGGACCTGCTGGCGCGCGAGACCAATGACCACACCCGCCAGATGGCCGTGTGGGCGCTCCGTCACACCCGCTCGGCGACCACGCTCCCGGGCCTGATCGCCCTGCTCGCCGACACCAGCGCGGAGCTGCGCGGCTCGGCGCTTTACGCCCTTACCGACCTCGGTGACCGCCGGGCCGGCCCCGCCGTCATCGCCGTGCTGGCGGGCGACACCGTCCCGATGGTCCGCGGCCATGCCGCGGCCGCCCTCGGCCGCTTCGGCGACCCGGCCGCCATCCCGGCCCTCGCCGCCGCGCTGCGCGACGCCGACTGGCGGGTGCGGGTCTCCGCGGCCGATGCCCTGGGGGACCTGGGCGGCGCGGACGCCGCCGCAGCGCTCGTCCCCGCGCTGCGCGACGACGTGCATCAGGTGCGCCTGACGGCCGTCGAAGCCCTGGACCGTATCGCGAGCCGCTGAGGCGGCTCGCTGTTGCCCGTGAATGCAAAGTTCTTTTCCGGAGGAGCGATGATCCACCGCCTCACCGTAGCGCTCGTCCTGCTCGCCGCCCCCATCGCCGCCCGAGCCCAGGACTGCGGGATGCCGGGCGCCGCGCCCCCGGTGCGCGCCGACCTCGTCGTCACGCCGCGGCAGCTCGCGGCACGGCTGGGCCCGCGAGGGCCGGTGGTCCTCGACGTCGAGATGATGGGGCAGGCCGAGTACGACGGGGGGCACGTGCCGGGCGCGTATCTCGTGAACGGCCACGCCTTCATCGCGGACGTGGGCGGGCTCAGCTGGGAGATGCCGCCGCGGGCGCAGAGCGACTCGCTCGTGGACGCGCTGGGCGTGGGGGACAGTGACCGCGTCGTCCTCTACGGCGATCCCGCCCATCTTGGGCGCGTCTTCCTGGTCCTCGAGGCCGCCGGGCTCGCGGGCCGGGTCGGGGTCCTGGACGGCGGCATCGAGGCGTGGCGCGCCGCGGGCCTGCCGGTGTCCACCGCCACGCCCCCGGCCCGACCGCGCGCCCGGCGGACCGCGCGCGGGACCGCCCCCACGGCCATCGTGGATGCCGCGTGGCTGCGCGCGCATCTCAACGACCCCGGCGTCGCCATCGTCGACGCGCGCTCGCCGGAGGAGTACGCCGGCACGGCGCACGAGAGCCTGCCAAGAACGGGCCACGTGCCGGGAGCGCGTTCGCTCGACTGGGTGCGCACCTTCGTCGGGGTCCGCACCGTCTCCTACGGCGACCACGAGATGGAGGACTTCGCGCACGCCACCCTCGCGGACGTCGCGACCCTGCGCCGCCTGCTGCGCGACGCCGGCGTCGCCCCGGGCCGCACGCCGGTGTTCTATTGCACCATCGGCATGCGCGCCTCGCACCTGTACTTCATCGCGCGTTATCTCGGCTACGACCCGAAACTCTACGACGGCTCGATGCAGGACTGGAGCCGTCGCTCCGACCTTCCCCTCACCCGTGGAGACCGTCCGTGATCCTCGCCGCCTTCATCGCCGCCGCCACCCTGGCCGTGTACACGCCACTGGTGGACGTCGCGTGGCTCGCCGCGCACACTTCGTCGCGGAACGTCGTGATCTTCCATATCGGCCCGCGCGCCGACTACGACAGCGCGCACATCGCCGGGGCGCAGCTCCTCAACCTGCGGGACGTCGCCGCGCCCGGTGGGCCGCTGGCGCTCGAGCTCCCCGAACCCGCGCGGCTCGACTCGGTGCTGGAGGCCCTCGGCGTCGCCGACGATTCGCGCATCATCCTCTACCACAGCTCGCAGTGGATCTCGCCCACCACGCGTGTCTATCTCACGCTGACCTGGGCCGGCCTCGAGGACCGGGTGAGCATCCTCGACGGCGGCATCGAGGCCTGGCGCGCCGCCGGGAGGCCGGTGACGCGCGAGACGTCCGCGCCCGTGCCGGCCACGGGACGGCTCACGATCCGGCCGCGGAACGACGTCGTGGTGGACGCGCCGTTCGTGCGCGGCCAGCTGGGACGGAGCGACTGGACCATCGTGGACGCGCGCGACCGGGTCTTCTGGACTGGGGAGCGGCCCGGTTCGGGTTCGCGCTGGGGCCACATCCCCGGCGCGCTGTCGTTGCCGTTCACCACGGTGGCGGATTCGAGCGGCCGGTTCCTCTCGCCGGACCAGCTGCGGCGTCTCTTCGCCGCGGCCGGCGCGACCGCCGGCAGGCCGGTCGTCTCCTACTGTCATATCGGGCAGCAGGGCACGGCGGTCTGGTTCGCGGCGCGCCTCGCCGGTTACGAGGCGCGGCTCTACGACGGCTCATGGCAGGACTGGAGCGGCCATGACGACTACCCGACCGTGACCGCGACGGCGGCGGAACGCCATCCGTGAGGATCGACCCGCGCGCCCTGCTGGTGGGCTCGGACACCCCGGTGCCCGTGGCGCGCGGCGGCGTCGTGCTGTACGCGCATTGCGACCATGCCGCCAGCACCCCGCCCCTGGCGCGGGTGCTGACCGGGGTGATGGAGGCGGCGGCCTCGTACGCCAACGTCCACCGCGGCACGGGGTGGAAGTCGCGCCGCACCTCGGAACGTTATGAGGATGCGCGCGAGAGGGTGGCGCGGGCGTTGGGGGCCGGCGCGGACCAGGTGGTCGTCTTCACCCGCAACA
The DNA here is from genome assembly GCA_041484135.1 of Gemmatimonadota bacterium. Classification (GTDB taxonomy): domain Bacteria; phylum Gemmatimonadota; class Gemmatimonadetes; order Gemmatimonadales; family JACORV01; genus JACORV01. Next base: position 13,056 of record JBGPHD010000035.1, on the reverse strand, counting down.
CCACGCAGGGGCTGAACCTCGTTTCCCGGAGGCTCGCGGCGCGACGGGGTGAGGTCGCGATCGTGACCGGCATGGAGCACCACTCCAACGATCTGCCGTGGCGGCGCGCCCTCCCGGTGCTGCGGGCGCCCGTGGACGACACGGGGCGGGTGGACGAGGAGCGCCTGCGCTGCCTGCTGCGCGGGCACGCGGGCCGCGTGGCGGCGCTGGCGGTCACGGCCGCGTCCAACGTGACGGGCGTCGTGAACCCGGTCCATCGCTGGGCGCGCTGGGCCCACGAGGCGGGCGCGCTCATCGTGGTGGACGCGGCGCAGCTCGTGCCGCACCGCCCGCTCGACTGCCGTCCCGCCGAGGACCCGGAGCACCTCGACGTGGTCGCGTTCTCGGCCCACAAGTGCTACGCGCCCTTCGGTGCGGGCGCGCTGGTGGCGCCGCGGAGCCTGCTCGCGGGCGGGGATCCGGCTGAGGCGGGCGGTGGGACGGTGGAGGTGGTGGGGGACGACTATGTGGCGTGGGCGGCGCCGCCCGCCCGTGAGGAGGCGGGCACCCCGCCCGTGCTCGGCGCGATAGCCCTCGCCGACGCGCTGGACGTCCTGGAGGCGTTAGGCAGGGACGCCGTCGTCGCGCACGAGGACGCACTCGCCGCCCGGGCCCATGCGCGCCTGCGCGCGGTGCCGGGCCTCACCCTCTACGGCGACGCGCCCGGCCCCTTCGACCCGGCGTCCCGTCTCGGGGTCTTCTCCTTCGGCCTGGCGGGCCTCCCGCACGGGCTGGTGGGGGCCGCGCTCGACCACGAGTGGGGGATCGGGACGCGCACCGGCTGCTTCTGCGCCCACCCGTACGTGAAGCGGCTGCTGGGATTGTCGCCGGCGGCGGTCCGCGACTTCGAGGCGCGCACCCTGGCCGGGGACCGCTCGCGCCAGCCGGGGATGGTCCGCGCCAGTCTCGGCCTCGCCACGACCGCGGCGGACGTCGAGCGGCTCGGAGACGCGCTCGAGGCGGTGGCCCGGGGCGATCACGAGGCGTACGAGGAGGATCGTGCCCTGGGCGACTGGCGTCCGGCCGGCCTGGCCGCGGCGCGGAGCCGGGCATGACGGGGCCGGCGCGGTACGCGAACCCCTACCTCGCCGGAGCGGCGTTAGGCGCCGTGCTCCTCGCCGCGTTCCTGCTCACCGGGCACGGCCTCGGCGCCTCCGGGGCGATGAGCGCGGTGGTGTCGGCGGGGGTGGAGGCGGTCGCGCCCACCCACGCGCGGGCCAACCCGCTCTTCGGTGCGTGGACCGGCGCCGACGGGAGCCGGTCGCCGCTTTCGGACTGGATCGTGATCGAGGTGCTGGCCCTGATGGCCGGCGCGGCGATCTCGGCTAGGCTGGCGGGGCGGTGGCGGGCCACCGTGGACCGCGGCCCCGGGATCACGGACCGGCGGCGGCTCGCCTGGGCCGCGGGAGGTGGCGCGCTGATGGCGTGCGGGGCACGGCTCGCGCGCGGCTGCACCAGCGGTCTCGGGCTCACCGGCGGCGCGACGCTGAGCGTGGGCGCGTGGGCGTTCCTGCTCGCGCTCTTCGTGGGCGGCTACGCGGCCGCGCCGCTCTTCCGCAAGGCGTGGCGATGAGCGCGCTCCCCCTCGATGCGTCGGGGCCCGTCGCGTCCGCCGTCTCCGCCGTGCTGCTCGGCGCCGGGTTCGGCGTCGCGCTCGAGCGCGCCGGCCTGGGCGACGCGCGCAAGCTCACCGGCCAGTTCTACGGCACCGACTTCGCGGTCTTCAAGGTGATGTTCACCGCCATCGTCGTGGCCGCGGTGGGGCTCGCCGGCCTCGAGGCGCTCGGGGTGGTGGACGCCGCCCGCGTGTACGTCGCCCCGACCTGGCTGGTGCCGCAGGTCGCAGGCGGGCTCGTCTTCGGGGTGGGGTTCGTCATGGGGGGCTACTGCCCGGGCACCGGCTGCACCGCCGCCGCGACGGGCCGCCTCGACGGGGTCGCGCTGATCGGCGGGATGCTGGCGGGGACCTTCCTCTTCGGGGAGGCGCTGCCGTACCTCGGCCGGCTCTACGGCGCCACGCCGTTAGGCACGCTCGCCATCCCCGCGCTCCTCGGCGCCCCGCCGCTCGCCGTGGCGTCGGGTGTGGCGGTCCTCGCGGTGCTAGCGTTCGTCACGCTGGAGCGCCTGACCACCGCGCCCTAGGTCGTCGTCTTCTGGAACTGCTCCGTCTCCGTGGACCCCTCGAGCGCCATGGTCGAGGCCTTGCCACCGGTGGTGATCTCCGTGATCTCGTCGAAGTAGCCGGCGCCCACGAACTCCTGGTGCCGGGTCGCCTCGTAGCCGTCCTTCTCCGAGGCGAACTCCCGCGACTGGAGGTCCGCGTACGCCGCCATCCCGCGGTCCCGGTAGTCCATCGCCAGCGCGAACATCGAGTGGTTGAGCGCGTGGAACGCCGAGAGGGTGACGAACTGGAACCGGTACCCCATCGCGCCTAACGACTTCTGGAACCCCAGCAGCTGGTCGTGATCGAGGTACTTCTTCCAGTTGAAGGACGGGGAGCAGTTGTAGGCGAGCAGCTTGCCGGGGAACTTGGCGTGGATCGCCTCGGCGAAGGCCTCCGCCTCCTTCATGTCCGGCTTCCCCGTCTCGAACCAGAGCAGGTCCGCGAAGGGCGCGTAGGCCAGCCCGCGGGAGATGGCCTGCGCGATGCCCGGCTGCACCCGGACGAACCCCTCGGCCGTCCGTCCGCCCACCACGAACTCGCGGTCGTAGGGGTCGATGTCGTTGGCGAGGATCGTTGCCGAGAGCGCGTCGGTGCGCGCGATGAGCAGGGTGTCCACGCCGCAGACGTCGGCCGCGAGGCGCGCCGCGGTGAGCTTGACGATGAACTCGCTGGTCGGCACCAGCACCTTGCCGCCGAGATGTCCGCACTTCTTGAGCGACGCCAGCTGGTCCTCGAAGTGGACGGCGGCGGCGCCCTTCCAGATCATGTGCTTCATCAGCTCGTAGGCGTTCAGCAGTCCGCCGAACCCGGCCTCCGCGTCCGCCACGATCGGCACCATCCAGTCGGTGGTGTCCTTGCCCTTCATGTGGGCGATCTGGTCCGCGCGGATGAGCGCGTTGTTCAGCCGCTCGACCAGCTGCGGGACGCTGTCGGCGGGATAGAGGCTCTGGTCCGGGTAGGTCTCGAGGGCGGTGTTGACGTCGCCGGCCACCTGCCAGCCGGAGAGGTAGATCGCCTTGAGGCCGGCCTTGACCTGCTGGACCGCCTGGGCGCCGGTGAGCGCCGAGAGCGCGGCGATGTACGGCTCCTCCGCCAGCAGGCGCCACAGTTTGGCGGCGCCGAGGCGGGCGAGGGTGTGCTCGATCTCGATGGTGCCGCGGAGCTTGTACACGTCGTCGGCGGTGTACGTCCGCGTGATCCCCTTCCATCGCGGCGCGCTCTTCCACTGCTTCTCGAGTTGGGCGGCGAAGGTCTTGCGGTCCATCGCTGGGCTCCGGTGGTTGGTCAGTCGAGCAGCTCGTACGCCGCGAGGGTGAGGAACTCGGCGAAGTCCTCGCGCATCATCATGTCGGCGAAGAGCCGGGCGGCGGCGGGGACCGTCCCCTCGTCGAAAAGCCGGGCACCGAGCCGTTCGCGCAGGCGCGCGAGCTCCTCGTCGATGGTGCGCTGGACCAGGTCGCGGGTCACGCGCCGGCCGTCGTCGAGCGAGGCGCCGTGCCGGATCCACTGCCAGACCTGGCTGCGGGAGATCTCCGCCGTTGCCGCGTCCTCCATCAGGTCGTAGATGGGGACGCAGCCGTTGCCGCCCAGCCACGCGGCGAGGTACTGGATGCCGACGTCGATGTTGGTGCGCAGCCCGCGCTCGGTGATGGTGCCGCCGTGCGGAGTGAGCAGGTCGGTCGCCGACACCTGCACGTCGTCCTTGCGGCGCGGGATCTGGTTGGGCGGGCGCATGTGCGCCTCGAACACTTCGCGCGCGATCCCCACCAGGCCCGGATGCGCCACCCAGGTCCCGTCGTGGCCGGCCTTCACCTCGCGCAGCTTGTCCTGCCGCACCTTCTCCAGCGCCCGGTCGTTCTTCTCGGGGTCGTCCTTGATGGGGATCTGGGCCGCCATCCCGCCCATGGCGTGGATGCCGCGGCGGTGGCAGGTCTGGATGAGCAGCTGCACGTACGCGTGGAGGAAGTGCTTGTCCACCGTGACCTGCGCGCGGTCCGGCAGCACGAACGCGTCGCGGCCGCGGAAGGTCTTGATGAAGCTGAAGATGTAGTCCCAGCGCCCGCAGTTGAGCCCCGCCGAGTGGTCCTTCAGCTCCCAGAGGATCTCGTGCATCTCGAAGCCGGCGTGGATCGTCTCGACCAGCACGGTCGCGCGGACGGTGCCCCGCGGGATGCCGAGGTGGTCCTGCGCCAGGTTGAAGACGTCGTTCCAGAGCCGCGCTTCGAGGTGGCTCTGCAGCTTGGGTAGGTAGAAGTAGGGGCTGGTGCCGCGGGCGACCTGCTCCTGGGCGTTATGCAGGAAGAAGAGGCCGAGGTCGAAGAGCGAGGCCGAGATCGGCGCGCCGTCCACCCAGAGGTGCTTCTCCACGAGGTGCCACCCGCGCGGCCGCACGAAGAGGACCGCGACCTGGTCCTTGAGCTGGTAGCGCTTCCCCTCGGGGCTCTCGAAGGTGATCCGGCGGCGCACCGCGTCCATCAGGTTCACCTGGCCGTCGAGGGTGTTCGCCCAGGTGGGCGCGTGCGAGTCCTCGAAGTCGGCCATGAAGACGCTCGCGCCCGAGTTGAGCGCGTTGATGATCATCTTGCGGTCCACCGGGCCGGTGATCTCCACGGTGCGCTCGCGCAGGTCGGGCGGGACGGGCGCCACCGTCCAGGCGCTCTCGCGGATCTCCCGGGTGGCAGGGAGGAAGTCGGGCATGGCGCCCGCGTCGATCTCCCGCTGGCGCGCGGCGCGCGCGGCGAGCAGCTCGCGGCGCCGGCCCTCGAAGGCCCGGTGCAGCTTCGCCAGGAACCGGACCGCGTCCGGCGTCAGGATCCCTGCGTGCGCGGCGCTCACCGGACCACGCACCTCGACCCCCTCCAGCTTGAGCGGGGAGTTGGGATCGGCGTGATGTTGGGCGGCGGGGGCTGACATTCCGGGACGCTCCGTACGGGACGGAGCGAAGATAGCAAGTTCTGCGCCGGTTTGAGGCCGACGCGGAACGGGTCATTCCGGGCTTCGTGTTGCGAGGGTGCCACAAGAGCGCGAGCGGCCGGCGTGGCGCCGCCGCGCCCGGCTCAGGGCGTGACGACCCAGCGGATCCCTTCGCCGCGCCGCAGGCGGTCGAAGCCTTCGTTGATCGAGGCAAGGGGAAGCGTACCGCTCACGATGGGTGCGAGCCGGATCCGTCCCGCCGCGACGAGGCCGAGGATCTCCGGGTACTCGCCGCCCCCGCATCCCAGGCTCCCCACCACCTCGAGCTCGTGGTACATGACCTTGGCGGCGGGCAGCACCGCGGGCTCCGCCGAGTACCCGATGAGGCAGAGGCGTCCGCCACGGCGGAGGAGGCTGAAGGCGAGCTCGATCGTCTTGGGGGTGCCCACCGCCTCGAAGGCGATGTCCACGCCCCCGCCGGTGAGCTGCCGGACTCGCTTGTCGAGGCGCTCGCCCGCGGCGGGGGCGATGACGTGTCCGGCGCCTAACGTCGTCGCGACGGCGAGGCGCGCCTCGTTGGGGTCGATGGCGATGACGCGCGCCCCGGCGGCCACGGCGCACTGCACCACGTTGAGGCCCACGCCCCCGCAGCCCACCACGGCGACGGTGTCGCCCGCGCGGACCCGCCCGCGGTGCTTCACCGCGTGGTACGGGGTCGAGATCGCGTCCGCGATCACGCAGGCCTGCTCGAGCGCCAGCCCGTCCGGGACCGGGATCAGGTCGCGCTCCGGGACGACCACGTACTCCGCGAACGCGCCGTCGATGTTGTTGCCGAGCATCACCAGTGCGTCGCAGAGGTTCTCGCGCCCGGCGCGGCAGTAGCCGCAGTGCCCGCAGGAGAGCACCGCGGGGATCAGGACCCGCGCCCCCACGGCGTGGCGCGTGGCGCCCTCGCCGGCCGCCGCCACGGTGCCGGCGGCCTCGTGGCCGAGCACCAGCGGCGGGGCGCGGAACGTCTTCACCCCGTGGTCGAGGTAGTGGAGGTCCGTGTGGCAGAGGCCGCACCCGGCCACGCGCACCAGGACTTCGCCCCGGCCGGGGGTAGGATCGGGACGGTCTTCGATCTCGAGGGGCTTGCCCGATCCGTAGAACACCGCCGCCTTCATGGACCGTCTCCTTCGGGCGGCGCGTCCTCCGGAAGGCCGGGCCGCCTGGTGTAGATCACCTGGAATCCGGACGCCTTGGCGAGCCAGCACGACTCGCAGCCGGCGAGACGCTGGTCAGCGGAGAGGTCGCCGGGACGTGCCGGGAGGGCCATCACCTCGAAGCCGGCGTCGCGATAGAGGTCCGCGACCTCGCGCGCCCGCGCCGGGTCCGCGACGAAGCGCCGCTCCCAGTCGTCCTCAGGCCAGGGCGACGGCATCCGCGCCTTCCGCGGCGAGGCGCCTGAGCCGGCGCTGCCCGAGTATCGCGGCGCCGAACGCCGAGGTGAACTGGACGAGGTCGCCGGGGGGCACGTTCACCGGCGCGCCCAGGGCCTCGCGCGCCACCGCGACCATCCGCTCGAAGCGCAGGATCCCGCCGATCAGGGCGAACTCCGGCTCCATCCGCACCCGCTTGAGCAACTGCACCGCGCGGTCCACCAGCGACGCGATGGCGCCGTGCATGATGTCCGCGGGCGCGGCGCCTTCCGAGAGCTGGTTGATGACCTCGGACTCCGCGAACACGGCGCAGACGCCCGAGATGGGGACCGCCTCCTTCGAGGTGGCGACCAGCGGGCCGATCTCCTCCGTGCCGTAGCCCATGTAGCGCGCCGTCTTCTCGAGGAAGGCGCCGGTGCCGGCGGCGCACTTGTCGTTGAGCCGGAAGCTCTGGACCTTGGCGTCGGCGCCGATGCGGCTGGCCTTCATCGTCTGGCCGCCCACGTCGAGGATGGTGCGCGTGCCGGGGAAGAAGTGCGCGACCCCGCGCGCCGCGGCCGTGAGATCGGTGACCTGCGCATCGCCCAGGCCGGCCTGGTGCCGGCCGAAGCCCGTGGTCACGACGTACGCGACGTCGGTGCGCGTCAGGCCGGCCGCCTCAAGGGCGCGGGCGAACGCGCGCTCGGCGGCGGCCGTGAGCTTGAAGCCGGTGGGCTCCATGGCCCGGCCGAGGATCGCGCCCTCCGCGTCGGCGATCACCACCTTGGTGTAGGTGGACCCGATGTCGATGCCGGCGGTGAGGCTCACGCCGCGCTCCCGGGCGGGAGGGCGTGCGCGGGCACGGGGCCGGTGCGGATGTGATCGAAGGCGAAGAGCGCCGCGCCGAGCGCGCCCATGTAGTGCGAGTCGTCCCCCACATTGACCGTTAGGCCGAGGCGCCGGTTGAGCGTTTCCACCATGGCACGGTTCTTCGTGACGCCGCCGGTGAAGGTGACCTGGTCCTCGATCCCGACCCGCCGGAGCAGGCCGATGGACCGTGCCGCGATGGACTCGTGCACCCCGAGCAGGATGTCCTCGATCTTCTTCCCCTTGCCGAGCCACGAGAGGACCTCGGATTCGGCGAAGACGGTGCAGGTCGTGCTGATCTTCACCGCGCGCTCGCCGCGTAGCGCCGTGGGGCCCAGCTCCTCGATGGGGAGGTCGAGCGCGACGGCGGCGGCGCCGAGGAACCGGCCCGTCCCGGCGGCGCACTTGTCGTTCATGCAGAAGTCCACGATGTCGCCCTGCGGCTGGACGCGGATCGCCTTGGTGTCCTGGCCACCCATGTCGAGCACCGTGCGCGTGCCGGGGAACATGTGCACCGCGCCCCGCGCGTGGCAGCTGATCTCGGTGACCTGGGTGTTACCGAACTTCACCTTGTAGCGGCCGTACCCCGTGCCCACCACGAACTCGACCTGTTCCTCGCGCAGATCGCCGTCCGCCAGCGCCTCGGCGTAGGCGTGCTCCGCCGCCCGCATCACGTTGGCGCCGGTGTCGGTGAGCGCGCGGCCCGTGATCCGCCCCGCCTCGTCGATCACCACCGCCTTGGTCTGCGTGGACCCGACGTCCACACCCGCCGCGAATGCCATGGCCGCTCCTTGGGCTCAGCCCGGGATCGCGGCGGCCTGGTGGCGCCGCGCGGAAAGTCCTTCGAAGAACGCGTCGGCGCGGTTCTTCATCTGCGCCTCGGACACCACCCGGCGGTCCATCAGGTCCGATTCGACGAACAGGCTCGGCACGTCGCGCTCGGCCATCAGCGCCCGGCGCGTGTCGGCGAGCCCGGTGGACACCGTGCGGCAGCTCTTGATGGGATGGAACACCACGCCGTCCGCCGCGAAGTCGTCCACCATCGCCGTCAGGATGCGGGTCTGGAAGAACATGTTGTCCATCGCGTCACGCACGCCGATCAACACCCCTTCGGCGAGGCTCTCGATGGGCCGCGCGAGGTCGTACGCGAAGCCGAGATGCGCGCCGCCCGAAGCGAACGCGAGATAGGTGGAGTTGACGAACACGCCGCCCCAGTCGGTGAACAGCTCGGCGAAACGGCGGAAGATCGGGTAGCAGGGCACGCCCACGAACACCAGGCGCCACTTCTCGTCGGTGGCCGTGCCGATGCCCAGCTTTGCCTTGTGCTCCATCTCCTCGACCAGGTCGCGGAAGAAGGCGGCGCCCTCGGCGGTGCCCCGGAACCCGTTGGCGACGCCGAGGTAGATGGTGCCGTCGGAGAGCGCGTTGAAGACCGCGGGGCGCGACCGGTTCAGCTCCAGCACCCGCCGCCAGCCCTCGCTCATCGCGTTGGCGTGGCCCATGTGCTCGCGCAGCCGGTCGATGTCGAAGGGGATCCCCGTGACCTTCTCGCAGAGCGCGATCAGCTCCCCGAGCTGCGCTTCGACGTACCGCCGGTCGCGCTCGAAGTCCTCGCTCCCCGGCGTCGACGCGAGCCCCGCGCCGCGCGAGCCCGGCACGTCGAGCGTGAACATCGGCATCCCGTACATCCGCTCCCAGATCTCGCCCCACTTCACGTAGGTGTTGCACGCGTTGGTGCACACCGCGAGCGCGGGCTTGGGGATACGGCCCATGGGGTGCGCGCCGCCGCGCGACTGCACCGCCACGTCGGCCTTCACGTAACCGCAGATGTCGGTCGAGTAGCCCTGGTTCTCGGCTTCGTTCAGGTAGTCGTGCGCCACCCGGCGTACCGCGGTCTGGAGCGAGTTGATCTCGGGGAAGACGATGGGGAAGTCGAAGACCCGGAGCAGCTCGCACAGGCTCCCCATCACGAAGACGTAGGCTGCCCCGCGGCCCTCGTCCGCGGCCTGCCCCAGTCCCTGGAACCACTCCCGGAACAGCCGGGCGCCGGCCTCGTTGCCGCGACCGACGATCGTCCCGTTCCCCGCGCGCGGTGCGTTCATGTCCACCTCAGTCGAAGAGCAGGTTCTCGACGAACGTCTCGAGCTGGATCTCCAGCCCCTCGAAGCTGCTCATGTTCTCCTCGAACTCGCTCACGAAGTACGGGATGCCGCCCTTGTCCAGCGCCTTGGTGTGCACCACCAGCTCCTCGAGCCCCGGCTCGCACATCTTCGCGGCCATGACGATGGCCGCCGTCGCCCCGGCCTTCTCCACGCGCTCGAGCAGCATCCGCTCCTTGGGCTTGCGCAGGTCGTGCTGCACCGGGCTGTGCGCCGACCGCTCGAGATAGGACTCGGCCAGCGCGCGCAGCGGGTCGCCGCTGGACGGGACGTCCTCGGTGAGCCAGCGCAGGCCGATCAAGAGGTCGTCGTCCACCACGTAGCAGGAGCGGGCGATGGCGCGGATGAGGTCGAGCGGGGGCTGTTCGCAGAACCCGCCCTCCAGGACCACGCGGATCTTGTCGCGGTTAGGCGCATCGCGGGACTCGAGGAGCGGCAGCACCGCGCGGAGCAGGTCGTTGTGCTCCTCGCGCGGGACCAGCCCGCCGATGGACGTGAGCACGTATGCCTCGTCGGCGGAGACGAGCCACGGCCGGTCGCGCTTCAGCGCGTAGAGCGCACGCAGCAGCGCGCGGTTCTCGTTGAAGACGCCGATCGAGCGATTGAGGTCGTCGTCGCTCACGGGCCGGCCCGCGATCTCCTCGACCACCGAGCGCATCCGGTCGTACTCGTCGCGCAGGTACGACGCCGCGAAGGCCGAGTTGGCGTTCTGCGGCAGGTAGAGGATGCGGCAGGGGTGCGTGAAGTTCCGCCCCCACACGCCGGCGAGATTGCGCGCGGCGTCGCAGATCGGGTGGGTGACGAAGAGGTCGAGCTCGACGCGCTTGGAGAGGACGAGCTCGAGCGACGTCTTGAGGATCGAGCAGAGGTACGAGCCGAAGTGCGACTCGGCGAGCGTGGTCTCCACGGGCGCGCCGCGGACCTTGAACGGCAGCAGCCCCGCCGCGTGCGCGATCTCCTCGGGGAAGTAGACCTGGAAGTGGCCGACCACCTTGCCGCCCGCCTCGCGCCAGCGGCGCACGGTGGGGAAGTCGGTGTCGTCGAACAGCTCGCGGCAGTGGTAGAGGATCTCCTCCAGTCCGCCGCCCCGCCATTCCGGGAAGAGCAGTGCCGCCCCGCCCCGCGTCGGCGCGCTCACGCGTGGCTCCACGCTGGGCGTCGCCGTTCGGTGAAGGCGCGCAGCCCCTCGAGCGCGTCTTGGGTCGCCATGACGCCGTCGAGGTACAGCCGGCCGGCGTCACGCATCGCCTTGGCGCGCGCGTCGGCGCGGCCGGACCGGAGCGCCGCCTTGGCCAGCCGCAGCGCGGCCGCGCTATGCCGCGCGATCCGCTCGGCGACGCGCAGGGCTTCGGCCTCGACGTCCGCGTCCGGCGTCACCCGCCACACCAGCCCGGCGCGGAGGGCGCCGGCGGCGTCGAGCGGATCGCCGGTGAAGACGAGATGCGCCGCGATCCCGGCGGGGACGAGCTCGGGCAGCAGGGCGCAGGCCGCCGGCGGGATCACGCCCAGCACGATCTCGGGCTGCCCGAAGACCGCGGACTCTCCCGCCACGATGATGTCGGCCGGCTGGACGAACTCGAAGCCGCCGCCCAGGCAGCGGCCGCGCACGCCGGCGACGACCGGGAGCGGGAAGCGGCCCAAGGCCTCCACGGTATCGAGGAACTCGGGGATCAAGGCCTCGTGGTGCGGCGGGAGGTGCTCGGCGACGTCGGCGCCGGCCGAGAAGTTGGGGCCGACCGCGGTGAGCAGCAGGGCCCTGAGCTGCCTGTCATGCGTCAGGCGGCCGAGCGCGTCGCGGACGGCGGCGAGGACCGCGCGGGTGAGGATGTTGACCGGCGGATGGTCGAGCACCAGCCGCGCGATGCCGTCGGCGACGTTCACGGTGATGCCGGGTCCGCTCACGTGCCCTCCACGCCGAGGAGTTGGCCGCCGTCCACCGGCAGCAGCGCGCCGGTGATGAACGCGGCGCCCTCCCCGCAGAGGAACCGCACCGCCGCCGCGACCTCGTCGGGGCGTCCGGGCCGGCGCAGCGGCGTCCGCGCGACGGCGCGGGCCCGCCACTCGTCCGGGAGCGTACGGGTCATCGTGGTGTCCACGAAACCCGGCGCGACCACGTTCACGGTCACGCTGTCCGGGGCCAGCTCGCGCGCCAGGGTGCGCGCCAGCCCGACCAGGCCGGCCTTGGACGCGGCGTAGTTGGCCTGGCCGAAGCGGCCCCGCAGCCCGTTGATGGAGCCGATGAAGACCAGCCGCCCGGCGCCGGAGCTCCGGAGCGCGGCGGCCGCGGCGCGGGCCACGTGGAAGCCTCCGGTCAGGTTCACGGCGATCACATCGGCCCAGTCGTCGTCCGCCATCTTCCAGCTCACGTGGTCCCGTGTGATCCCCGCCGCGCACACGACCCAGTCGATCCCGCCCCGCTCGGTCGCGATCCGCTGCACGGCGCTGGTCACTCCCGCGGCGTCCCGCACGTCGGTCTCCAGGGCGAGGCTGGCGTCGCCGGGCCCGTCGGGAAAGGCGAGGTCGAGCGCGGCGACCCACGCATCGGGCGCGAGGGCGCTCACGATCGCGCGGCCGATGCCGCGCCCGCCGCCGGTTACGAGAGCGGTGCGCCGCATGCGCCGCAGAAGCGGTGGGAGGCCGGAAGGCTGGTTGCGCCGCAGGAGCGGCAGGCCGTGACCGGGGCGCCCCACGGCGCCTCCGACGATCCGCCGTCGGCCGCGGCGCGCTCGCGCAGGAGCGCATAACGCGCAGGCCGCTTCTCCACGAACGCCTGCATCCCCTCGACGGGTTCCCAGCAGGCGTAGTGCAGGGACAGCCAGTCCTGCGCGTGCCGCACCGTGGAGCTCCAGGCGAGGTCCTTCCAGAAGTTGGTCTGCTGCTTGGTGTAGCGGGCGCACTCGGGGAACGACGCCAGGAGCTTCCGCGCTTGTTCGTCCACGAAGGCGTCGAGCCGCGAGAGGTCGATGCAGTAGCCGTCCTCGAGTTTCTGGGCGGCGGCGATCTGCTCCGTGGTGGCGGCCTCGATCCACGCGTCCCCGCGCCGCACCGACGGCACGACCCAGTTCACCAGGCCCCACTCGGCGGCCTTGAGGGCGGGGACGGGCTCGTTGAGGAACAGGATCTCGCGCGCCCGCTTGTCGCCCACCACCAGCGGCAGCCACTGCGTCGAGCCGCCGCACGCCACCGAGCCCACGTGCGTGCCCACTTGCCGGATGTAGGCGTGCTGCGCCATCACCGAGAGATCGCAGGCGAGCTGGCTCTCGTTCCCGCCCCCCACCGCCATGCCGTTGATGCGCGCCAGCACCGGCTTGCCGGTGCTGAGGATGCTCTCGATGTAGGCGCGGAAGAGCGCCATGTACTTCCAGTAGTCGCGCGGCGCGGCCACGTAGCGCTCGGCGTACTCCTTCACGTCGCCGCCGGTGCAGAAGGCGCGGTCGCCGGCGCCGGTGAAGACGATGACGCCCACGGCGTCGTCGAAGGAGGCATCGCGGAAGGCGGAGGCCAGCTCCTCCAG
>JBGPHD010000034.1:0-21987 GCA_041484135.1 Gemmatimonadota bacterium | reverse complement strand
GTACGTCAGGCGGTCCCGCGCGCGGGAGGCGGACCTCGACTCGCTGCTGGCCGCGAACCACCGCGCGCTGGGCTGGATGGAGTCGTACTTCGCGCGGCCCTATCCGTTCGAGAAGTTCGCCTTCGTCCTCGCGCCGGCGTTCCCGTTCGGGGGGATGGAGCATCCGGGCGCGGTCTTCTTCAACGAGGATCGCTTCATCTTCCGCGAACGGCCGACCCTGCCGCAGCGGCTCGGCCGGCTCTCCACGATCCTGCACGAGGTCGCCCACATGTGGTTCGGCGACCTGGTCACGATGCGGTGGTTCGACGACCTCTGGCTCAAGGAGGGCTTCGCCACGTACCTCGCGGCCAAGGCCCTCGCCGACCTCGACTCGGCGAGCGGTGCCTGGAAGACGTTCTATCTCGCCAACAAGCCGCTGGCCTACGGCGTGGACCAGACCGCCGGGACCACACCGCTCTGGCAGGAGCTGGGCAACCTCGACCAGGCCAAGAGCAACTACGGCGCCATCGTCTACAACAAGGCGCCGTCGGTGCTGAAGCAGCTCAACTACCTCGTCGGCGAGACCGCCTTCCGCGCCGGCCTTCGGGCGTTCCTCACCCGGCACGCGTACGCGAACGCCACTTGGCAGGACCTTCTCGCGGCCGTGGGCGAGGCGGCGCACCGCGACCTCACCGACTTCGGTCGGCAGTTCATGCTGCGCGCGGGGATGCCGGAGGTCGAGCAGCGCGTCTCGGTTCGCGGTGGACGCATCGCGCGCCTCCAGCTCGTCCAGCGGCCGGTACAGGCGCTCTCCGGGCCGGGCGCGTGGCCGATGCGCACCCAGGTGCTCCTGGCCTACGACGACCGGGCCGCGGTGGTGCTGCCGGTGGAATTGCGAACGACCATCACCGATGTGCCAGCGGCCCGCGGCCTGCCGGCGCCGCGATTCGTCTTCGCCAACGCCGGGGACTACGGCTACCTGCTCACCCGGCTCGACACCGCCAGCATCAGCGCGCTCTCGGGCGGCGCGCTGGGACAGGTGGAGGACCCGTTCCTCCGCGCGATGCTCTGGGGCGCGCTCTGGGACGAGGTACGCGCGGCGCGCATGGCGCCCGCGCGCTACGTGAGCCTGGCCCTCGCCGAGCTGCCGGGAGAGCGTGACGAGCAGATCGTGCCGCGGGTGCTGGGGCGGCTGCGCCGGGCCATGGGTGCCTACCTCGCCCCCGCGGAGCGGGAACGCCTCCAGCCCGAGGTCGAGCGCCTCTTCTGGGAGAGCGCCCGGGACGCCGGGCGGCCGTACGGCGTCCGGAAGGCGTATCTCGACGCGTTCGTGGATGTCGCGGCCACCCCGGCGGGCCTGGAGGAGCTGACCTCGCTCCTCTCCGCGGACTCCGCGGCCGGCGAGCCGGTGCGTGACCCCACCCGCTGGGACGTCGTTGTCAGGCTGCTGGCGCAGCACGTGCCCGGCGCGGAGGAGCGGCTCGAGGCGCAGCGGACGCGCGACGCGAGCCCGGACGGCCGGCGGCGGGCCTTCATCGCCGGGGCGGCGCGGCCGACGGCGGAGGCCAAGCGCGACTACTTCACCCGCTACTTCGCCGATGCCACGCTGAACGAGGACTGGGCCTCCGGGAGCCTCGGCGCCTTCAACCAGCTCGAGCACCAGGCACTCACCCTGCCGTACCTCATGCCCGCGCTCGATTCGCTGCCGTTCATCCAGGCCAACCGACGCATCTTCTTCCTCGGCGGCTGGCTGGGCGCGTTCCTCGGAGGGCAGACGAGTGACGCGGCGCTCGATACCGTCCGGCGGTTCCTCGCCGAGCATCCCGGCCTCGCCCCGGACCTCAGGCGCAAGGTGCTGGAGAACGCCGACGAGCTCGAAAGGACGGTGGCCATCCGGCGACGATGGGGGTGACGTGGCGCCGAGTGGAAAGACAGGCGAAACAACCTCTTAGGAACTCTCGTTGTCTAAGGATGAACCCGCATCGAGGGAACCAGATGTCCTCACGTGCCAGTCTGCAACGGGCCGCCGTCCTTGCGCTCGTTCTCGCCACCGCGCGCGGGTCGGCCCTGCGTGCCCAGTCGGACCTCCTCGTCAACCTCCACGATCTCACGCCCCGCGAGCATCGCGAAGCGGTGTTCGTGCTCAGCACGCCGCAGATGCTGCGGATCGAGGCGGTGGGGGCCGAGCCGCGGCAGGATCGCCGCAGCGGCCGGTTCGGGGGGGAGTGGTTCGGGGACGATGACGAGCGGGATGTCTGGCCCGCCGCAGCGTGGATCCTGGACGCCCGGACGCGGGAAGTGGTCTGGGACCTCCGGAACGTGCAGTCCGAGCGCGCTCGCAGCGGCGTCCGGAGCTACACGGGCACGGTGCGGTTGCCGGCCGGTGTCTACATCGCGCACTACGCCTCGTACGTGGCCACCTCGACCTCGTACGAGGGTGACTTCAGCCTCACCCAGTTGATCCGCGGGCTCCGCGGCCGCCGGGACGCGCGCTACAGCGGTCCCTACGTGGATGACGGATCGTACCGCGACTTCCGACTGGCGGTGCGGGGTGAAGGACGCGCGGGCGGGGAGCGCGAGGCCGAGGAAGCGGCGAGCGCGCTGGCCCAGGCCGCGATCGTGCAACTCCGGCCCGACACAGGCAGCGCGACCGAGCGCTTCGGCTTCGTGCTCGACCGGCCGACGGACGTGGAAGTGACGGCGGTGGGCGAGCTCCGGCGGGACGGCGCCTTCGACTACGGCTGGATCCTGAACGCCGACACGCGGCGCCGCGTCTGGACCATGGACTACGACAACACCGAAGAGGCGGGCGGGGCGCACAAGAACCGGTCGGCGCACCAGACGCTGCATCTGGCCGCCGGCCGCTACGTGGCCTATTTCGCCGCCGACGATTCGCACGACCCCGATGAGTGGAACTCGGTGCCGCCGTTCGATCCCGAAGCCTGGGGCATGACGCTTCGCGTGGCCGACGCCGGCGCGCGCGCGCGGGTGCGGCCGTTCACCTACGAGCCGGTGCCCGCCGGGCAGACCCTCGTGTCGCTCATCGGCGTCCGGGATGATGAGCTGCGCTCGGAGGGGTTCACGCTGCGTCAGCCGATGGACGTCCGGATCTTCGCCATCGGCGAGGGGACCAACACCGATGGTGACGGCGAGATGGACGACTACGCCTGGATCGTGGACGCGACCTCGCACCGGCGGGTCTGGACGATGCGCCGCGATGCCACCGAGCACGCCGGCGGCGCCGACAAGAACCGGCTCTTCGACGGGGTGCTCCACCTCGAGGCCGGCAGCTACATGGTGTACTACAAGAGCGACGGCTCGCACTCGTACGGCGCCTGGAACGACGCGCCGCCGGCCGAGAGCCGCTACTACGGCGTGAGCGTCTTCCCGGCGAGCGGCCATCTCGACCGGAGCGCGGTGGCGCCCTTCGAGCGGGTGCGCAGCAACGCCATCGCGGAGCTGGTCCGCATGCGCGACGACATCGAGGCGCGCCGCCCCTTCACCCTCGACCAGGACCAGACGGTCCGCGTCTACGCCATCGGCGAGGGGATGAACGGCGACATGTACGACTACGCGTGGATCGAGGATGCGGAGAGCCGGCGCGTGGTGTGGGAGATGACCTATCGGATGACGACCCACGCGGGCGGCGCCGACAAGAACCGGCTCTTCGACGGGACGCTCCGGCTCCCGGCGGGCCGGTATATCCTCCACTACGAGACCGACGGCTCGCACGCCTATGGTGACTGGAACGCCGATCCACCGGACGATCCCGAGGGATGGGGCGTCTCGATCCTCCCCGCCCGGACTCCCTGACGCAGCAAAGCAGCCCGCACACACGACGGCCCCCGGGAGAGATCCCGGGGGCCGTTGCGTTGCAGGGTCCCGCCGCCGGCTAGTTGCCCGGGCGCTGGGGCGCGTTCTGGCGCGCCTGCTCCGCGTTGTGGTCAAAGACCTGCTGCTGCTCGGGGGTCAGGACCGTGCGGATCATGGAGTCCTGCTGCATCATCATCGACCGGCGGCGCTGCCGGTCCTCAGGGCTCGGGGGCGTTCCCGGCGTGAAGGCGGGCATCTGGGCCTGCATGCGCGTCGTGATCGAATCCACGCGGGCCTGCTGGGCGGACGTGAGGGTGATGCCCTGCATCAACATCTGCATCCGCCGCTGAGCAAAGCCGCCCGGCCCCTGCCCCGGACCACCCGGTCCCTGCGGGGGAGCGCTCTGCGCCACCGCGGCGGCGGCGGACAGGGCGAGGGCGATGGTGGAAACGAGGACGGCTCGACGCAACATACGATCCTCCGGTGGGTGGTTGGACTTGGACACCTAGGGTACGCCCTGCCGGCCGACTTCGTTGCGGCGGCGGCGCCGGCCTTCCCGGCCGGGGTAGATTGTCCCGCGTGAAACTGGCCACCTGGAACGTGAACTCGGTCCGCGCCCGCCTCGAGCGCCTCATCGCCCGGCTCGGCTTGGAGCAGCCCGACGTGGTCTGCCTGCAGGAGCTCAAGGTCACCGACGCCGACTTCCCGTTCGAGGAGGTCCGTGCCGCCGGCTACGAGGCCGCCGTGCACGGCCAGAAGACCTACAACGGGGTCGCGGTCCTTTCCCGCACGCCGATCACCGAGGTGGCCTCCGGGATGGGGGATGACGCGGACGACCCTGAGGCGCGCCTCATCTCGGTTCGCACCGCCGGAGTGCGGGTCATCAGCGCCTACATCCCCAACGGCCGGATCGTCGGATCAGAGTCGTGGGCCTACAAGCTCGGCTGGCTGGCGCGCCTGCGCGCGTACCTCAAGCGTACGGCACGCCCCGATGAGCCGCTGGCGCTCTGCGGCGACTTCAACGTGGCGCCGGAGGACCGGGACGTGGCGCGGCCCGACGAGTGGCGCGGGACGGTGCTCTGCCACGAGGAGGCCCGCGCCGCGTTCGCGGCCGTGGTCGCCTGGGGCCTGGTGGACACCATCCGGCTGCATCACACCGGTGAGGGGCCGTTCAGCTGGTGGGACTACCGCATGCTGGGGTTCCCCAAGAACAACGGCCTGCGCATCGACCACATCCTCGCCACGCGGCCGCTGGCCGAGCGCTGCACGGAGGCCTACGTGGTGCGTGAGGAGCGCAAAGGGAAGCTGCCGTCCGACCACGCGCCGGTCGTGGCGGTGTTCGGGTAGGTGGGGGATGTCGCCATGTCTCGCCGGTGTCGTGCATCACTGGCGGGCGTCACCAGGACCCGTAGAATTCTCCCATTCCTTTTCCTTATCAGGAGTCCCGGATGAGCCGCGCGCGCATCGCGCTGATCTACGTCGCGCTGGTCGGGCTGCCGCTGCTCGGGCTGGTCGCGATCATCAACACCGGGCGCGGCCTCGAGGCGCCGGGCATGACGGGCATGAGCGGCATCGCTCCCCTCACGCCTGCGAGCGGGGGGGTCCCGATGCCCAACCTCCCGCTCCTCCTGCTCCAGATCGTCGCGATCCTGGTGATGGTGCGGGTCACCGGATGGGTGCTGCGTCTCGTGGGCCAGCCGCAGGTCATCGGCGAGATGGTGGCCGGCATCCTCCTCGGCCCGTCGCTGCTGGGCTGGCTGGCGCCAGGCGTCTCCGCGGCGCTGTTCCCGCCGGCGAGCCTCGGGTTCCTCAACGCGCTGAGCCAGGTGGGGATCCTGATCTTCATGTTCCTGGTCGGGCTCGAGCTCGACACCACCTCCCTGCGGGAGCGCGGCGAGACCGCGATCGTCACCAGCCACGCCAGCATCATCGCGCCGTTCTTCCTCGGCGCCCTGCTCGCGCTGCCGCTCTATCCGCGCCTGGCCCCCGCGGGCGTGGAGTTCTCCGGGTTCGCGCTGTTCCTGGGCGCGGCGATGAGCGTGACCGCCTTCCCGGTCCTGGCGCGCATCCTCACCGACCGGAACCTCCACCGCACCAGTCTGGGCACCCTGGCCATCGCCTGCGCGGCGGTGGACGACGTCACCGCGTGGTGCATCCTCGCGGTGGTGGTGGTCATCGTGCGCGCGGGCCACAGCGCGACGCCGCTCTGGCTCACCCTCGGCGGCTCGGCGGCCTACGTGGTGCTGATGCTGACAGTGGGCCGATGGCTGCTCGCCGGTCTCGGCCGGGCGTTCGCGCGGCACCGGAAGCTGACGCAGGACCTGGTCGCGATCATCCTGCTCGCGACGATGGCCTCGGCCTGGATCACCGAGCGGCTCGGCATCCACGCCGTCTTCGGCGCGTTCCTGGTGGGGGCGGCGATGCCCCGGAGCCCCGGCCTCGCGTTCGCCGTGCTGGGGCGCTTCCTGGACCTGATGGTGGTCCTGCTGGTGCCGCTCTTCTTCGCGTTCACCGGCCTCAGGACCAGCATCGGCCTGATCGGCGGGGGCGGACTCTGGTTCTGGTGCGCGGCCATCATCGCCGTGGCGATCGCGGGGAAGCTCGGCGGATCGGCCATCGCGGCGCGGGCGAGCGGACTCCCGTGGCGCGACGCCGTCGCCCTCGGGATGCTCATGAACACGCGGGGCCTGATGGAGCTGGTGATCCTGAACGTCGGACTCGACATCGGGGTGATCTCGCCGACGCTCTTCGCCATGATGGTGCTGATGGCCCTGGTCACGACGTTCATGACCACGCCGCTCCTGGCGTGGATCCATCCGGCGGCGCGCGCGGCCGCCGTTCAGATGCGCGACATCCCGGAGCCGGAGGGGGCCACGGGGTGAAACGGGGTGTCGGGTATCGGGTGTCGGGTGTCGTCATCGCCGCGACACCCGACACCCGACACCCGACACCCGGTCTTCTCAGTGCGGCGTCCTGTTCTCGTAGGGCTGATGCTGCGGCCACCGGAACGGCCGCTGCTGGAGCTGCTGCATCGCCTCCTGGATCCCGCGCTCGAGCTGCGGGTCGGTGCCGCGGGCCAGCTGGGTCGGGTCGTCGACGACGTTGATGTCCGGCTCGACCCCGTGCCCTTCAGGGAACCACTCCCCGGTGGGGCTGTACTGCCGGAAGGTCGGCACGGTGACGCCGCCGCCGTCCACCAGGCCCGGCGAGCCGCTGATGCCGATGAGACCGCCCCAAGTCCGCGTGCCGATCAGCGGGCCGAGCCGGGCCTCGCGGAAGTAGTACGGGAAGGCGTCCCCACCCGAGCCGCTCCAGCCGTTGATCAACATGACCTTCGGGCCGAAGTGCGCCGCCGGCGGCCACATCCAGTCGTGGCCGTCCCGCACCGCCCAGAAGGCGAGGGGCGGCCGGTTGAGGAGCTCGATGAACCGGTCGGGGATCTGCCCGCCGCTGTTGAAGCGCTCGTCCACGATGAGCGCCTCCTTCATGAACTGCGCCGCCCACTGGCGCTCCAGCTCCGTCTGCCCGTCGATGCCGGTGCTCGGCACGTAGATGTAGCCCACGCGTCCGCCCGACGCGGAATCCACGCGGCGCCGGTTGGACTCGATCCACGCCAAGTGACGCAGGCGGGTCTCGTCGCGCAGGGTCTCCACCACGACGCGACGCGCGCCGTCGGTCGTGGGCCGGTTGTTCACCGTGAGCTCCACGGCGCGCCCCGCCAGGCCGCCGAACGCGGCCCACGGGTCCATGGAGGTGTCCATGGCCACGCCGTTCACGGCCAGCACGTAGTCGCCCTCGCGCACGTTGACGCCGGGCCGCGCCAGCGGCGAGCGCACCTCGTTGTCCCAGGGCGCGCCGTCGATGATATGGGCGATGCGGTAGGCGCCGTTCTCCAGCGACCAGTCCACGCCGAGGAGGCCGACGTTGCGCGGCCGGACCTGCTCCTCGTCGCCGCCGCCGCGATAGGTGTGGGACGAGCTCAGCTCCGAGATCAGCTCGCCGATCACGAAGTTGACGTCGAACCGGGTGACGCAGTCCTCGATGAGCCGGCCGTACCGGTCGCGCATCGCGTTCCAGTCCACGCCGTGCATGTTGCGGTCGTAGAAGTAGTCGCGGTTGATCCGCCAGGCGTCGGCGAAGATCTGCCGCCACTCGGCCCGGGGATCGAGCGACATCTCCATCTCCGGGGTGCGGAGCGGGTGCTCGAACTTCGCGTCGGCCTTGACGTCGATGATGGCGAAGCGCCCGCCGTCGGCGACGAGCAGCTTCTTCCCGTCCGCCGAGAGCTCGAGGCCGTCGGCGTCGGCGAGGATGGTCTTCTCTTCGCGCTCCTTGAGGTCGTAGTACATGATCGGCGTGGGGCCGGCGGGCACGCCGGCATACCGGAGGCGGCGGAAGATGACCTTGCCCGACACGGCGCGCAGATCGGTGTAGTTCCCCGCGGCCGGCGGGAGGACCGTCAGCCGCCGCTCGAAGCCGGCGGTGTCGATCTCCACCGCGGCGGGCGGGGGGGGCGTGGCGGGACGAGGCGCGGCGCTGTCGGGGCGCGCCGCTCCGGGCCGGCCACCACGTGCGGGCGGCGTGGCACCCGCGGGCGGGGCGCCACCACCCGCGCGCGCGCTGTCGGACCGGACACTGTCCAGGTCGTTGCGCGGCGCGAGCGGCGAGGGCACGTCACGCCGCAGTGACACGGCCACGATGTTGGTGCTGTTGGGATAGATCCAGGTGTTGTCGATGTCGCTGTAGATCGGGGTGAAGCTCCGGTTCGAGAGGAAGTACAGGTACTTCCCGTCGGGGTCGAAGACCGGGCTCGCGTCCGCGTAGAAGCCGGAGGTGACCTGGGTGCTCTGCCCGCTCCGCGTGTCGTACAGGTAGATGGACGAAGTGCGCTGGAGGTTGTCGCGGTCGTAAGCGAGCCAGCGGCTGTCGGCCGACCAGCTGGGGCGGAAGCCGTCGAGATTGCCCTGGTACCAGAACATGGCCTGGTCCACGCGCGCCGTCTGGCCCGACGTCATGTCGTAGATGCGGATCGTCATCGTCTGATCGACGAAGGCGATCCTGTGCCCGTCGGGGGACCAGTACAGGTGATAGCGGAAGCCGGGACCGTAGGACGTGAGCTTGCGCTCGGCGCCGCCCGCGGCGGGCCTGACGTACAGCTCGTATTCGCCGGAGCGGTCGCTCCAGTAGGCCACCTGCGAGCCGTCGGGCGACCAGGCGGGGAAGCGCTCGGCGACGCCGTTGCTCTGGGTGAGGTTCTGGACGGGGCCGTACTGCGCGGGGAGCGAGAAGAGATCGCCGCGCGCCTCGAAGATGGCGCGGTGCCCCCCGGGTGAGATCGTCGCGTTGAAGATCAGGGAATCGGTGCGCACGGTGTGCGGCCGGAGCGCGGTGAGGTCGGTGACGACGTTGACCTGCACCTCGCGCGTCTGCTCGTTGGTGAGGTCGAGGAGATAGAGGCGCCCGCCCGCCTGGAAGACGATGTCGCTGGGCCCGGCGGAGGGGAACGTGATGTCGTAGTCGGTGAGGTGCGTGACCTCGGTGGTCTGGCGCGAGTCGGGGTCCCACTTCCAGATGTTGTGCCGCTGGGCGACGTCGCGATCGGACATGAAGTACAGCGTCCGCCCGTGCCACATGGGCTGGGCGTCGTCGGCGTCGTTCTGGGTGAGGTTCTGCGAAGCGAAGGTCGTGAGGTCGAAGAGCCAGATGTCCGGCGACCAGCCGCCGCGGTAGCGCTTCCAGGTCCGGAAGTCCTGGCTCATGGGCATGTAGGCGATCTGGCGCCCGTCGGGCGAGATGGCGCCGAACTCCCCGTACGGGACGGAGAGCTGCTCGGGCAGGCCGCCCGTCGCGGAGACGCGGAAGAACTGGCTGTAGCGCTGGCGGCCGCTGGCCATCGAGGTCGCGACGAGGAGCGCGCGCCCGTCGGGATACCAATCCACCAGGCGGTCGGCCATCGGGTGGTGCGTGATGCGGGTTGGCGTGCCGCCGGCCGCCGAGATCACGTAGACGTCGGTGTTGCCGTCGTAGTTCGCACTGTACGCGATCTTCGACCCGTCGGGCGAGAACCGCGGGAAGCTCTCTTCGCCCGGGGGCGTGGTGAGCCGCACGGCGGTGCCGCCGCTCTTGGGCGCGACCCAGATGTCGCCGGCGTAGACGAAGGCGATCTGGGTGGCGGAGACATCGGGATACCGGAACATGCGCGCGTTGACCTGCGCGCGGGCCGGTGCGGCGAGGGCAAGGGTGACGGCGATGAGCGGAAGCAGGCGACGTTGCATCGTGAGACTCCGAGTCACGGAGGAAAGGGACAGCTAGAGTCGCGTCTGCGGTGGTGCGTGTCAAGCCGGGGCGTGGGGAGTGGGGAGTGGTACTTTCGGTGCGGTTACTAGCGTTGCGGCTGGCGCGCGACGATCTTAGCGCCGGCGCATCATGGAACCACTCCCCACTCCCCACGCCCCGCTTCCCGGCGCTCTGCTGGGTGACATCCCGAACGCCGAGTTCCGCGCGGCGATGCACCGCGCCGCCGACCTGGTGGCCGACTACCTGGAGCGGGTCGGGGACTATCCGGTGCTGCCGAAGCTCGTCCCCGGCGACGTCCGCGCCGCGCTCCCCGCCGGTCCGCCGACAGCGGCGGAGTCCCTCGACGCCCTCCTCGCCGACTACCGGCGCCTCATCGAGCCTAACGTCACCCACTGGAACCACCCCGGGTTCCTGGCCTATTTCGCCATCTCCGGCTCCGCCCCCGGCATCCTCGGCGAGACGCTCGCGGCCGGACTCAACGTCAACGCCATGCTGTGGAAGACGGGCCCGGCGCCCACCGAGCTCGAGGAGACGGTCACCGACTGGCTCCGCCAGATGCTCGGGCTCCCGGCGGAGTTCCGCGGGCACATCAACGACACGGCGTCCACGTCGACCCTGCTGGCCCTCGCGGCGGCGCGCCACCGCGCCACGGGGGGCGACGTGCGGACCCGCGGGCTGGCGGGGCGCGCGGACCTGCCGGCGCTCACCGTGTACGCGAGCGAGCAGGCGCACTCGGCCGCCGACAAGGCGGTCATCGCCCTCGGGCTCGGCCACGAGCACCTGCGCCGGGTCGGCGTGGACGCCGCCTTCCGGATGAACGTCGCCGCGCTCGAGGCGGCGATCGCCGCGGACAAGCGGGCGGGCATGCGACCGATGGCGATCATCGCCACCGCGGGCACGACCTCCACGACGAGCGTGGACCCGCTGCGCGATGTCGCGCGGGTGGCGCGCCGCGAGAAGCTCTGGCTCCACGTGGACGCGGCGTACGCGGGGAGCGCGGGGATCTGTCCCGAGTACCGCGTGCTGCTCGAGGGCTGGGAGGACGCGGACTCGATCGTGGTGAACCCCCACAAGTGGCTCTTCACGCCGGTGGACTGCTCGGTGCTCCTCCTCAAGGACCCCGACGCGCTCAAGGCGGCGTTCGCGCTCGCCCCGCTGGAGATCCTCAAGACCGGGGAGCGGGGGGTCACGAACCTGATGGACTACGGCCCGCAGCTGGGCCGTCGCTTCCGGGCGCTCAAGCTGTGGTTCGTGATCCGCGGCTTCGGGGTGCAGGGGCTGCAGGCGCGCATCCGCGCCCACTGCGCCCTGGCGCAGGAGTTCGCGGGCTGGGTGCGGGGGGAGCACGGGTTCGAGGTCGTAGCGCCGCATCCGTTCAGCACCGTGTGTTTCCGCGCGGTGACGGGGCGGGCGGTCTCCGAGGAGAACGCGTTGAACGAGCGCATCCTCGCGGAGGTCAACGCCGCGGGGCCGGTCTTCCTCTCCCACACCCGGCTGGGCGACCGCGTGGTCCTGCGGCTCACCATCGGCAACATCAGGACCGAGCGGGCGCACGTGGCGAAGGCGTGGGAGCTGCTCCGGGAGGCGAAAGGCAGGGTGTAGGGCTTCGCGACGAGGGGCGCGTCCCGCGGCGTCCATTCTCGCCGCTGGCGCGATGCTGCTCGTCACCGCCGCCATGCTGTCCGCGCAAGCGCCGCCGCCGCCGCCGCCGGCGAGGGCGACCCGCGTCGTCGCCGGCGCGATCCGGCTCGACGGGGTCCTCGACGAGCCGGCCTGGCTCACCGCCGACTCCATCACCGACTTCACCCAGCAGGAGCCCGACGAGGGTCGCCCCGGCACCGAGCGCACGGTGGTGCGCATCCTCACGACGGACGAGGGGATCTACCTCGGGTTCTGGCTCTACCAGCCGCCGGAGCGCGTGGTGCGGTCGCAACTGCGCCGCGACGCCGACCTCGAGTCGGACGACTACGTCGTCTTCCTGTTCGATCCTGCGCGCGACCGCCGGTCGGCGTACGCGTTCGCGGTGAACGCCAACGGCGCCCTGAGCGACGGCGAGGTGAAGGGCCACGAGGCGGACGCGAACTGGGACGGGGTCTGGGACGCGCGCGCGCGCCTCACGCCCTCCGGCTGGGTGGCCGAGGCGTTCGTGCCGTGGCAGACGCTGCGGTATCCGCGGAACGGCGAGCGCTGGGGCCTGAACCTCTTCCGGCAGATGAGGGCCACGAACGAGCAGGTGGTGTGGCGCGCCTGGCAGCGCCAGTTCGGGGTCTTCTACCTGCCGGGCGAAGGGGAACTGGAAGGACTGGGGCCGCTGCCGGCCCGGCGGCTCTTCGAGGCGCGGCCGTACGCGGCGGGCACCGGCGCCCTCGCCACGCGCGAGTACCGCGCTGACGGCACGGACAGCGTGCTGACCAGTGCGGCGTCGGACCTGGAATTCGGGATGGATGCCAAGGTCGCGGTCGCCGGCACCCTCACGCTGGACCTCACGACGAACACGGACTTCGCGCAGGTGGACGCGGACCAGCAGGTCGTGAACCTCTCGCGCTTCCCGCTCTTCTTCCCGGAGAAGCGGCCCTTCTTCCTCGAGTCGTCGGAGGTCTTCGACTTCGGCCAGATCGAGCGCACGCAGCTCTTCCACAGCCGCCGCATCGGCCTCGCGGCCGATGGCACGCCGATCCCGATCGACGCGGGAGCGCGGCTCTCGGGGCGGGTCGGACACGAGCGGATCGGCCTCCTCGCCGTCCGCACCGGCGGCGACGAGGACGCGCTCGATGTCGTGGCGCGGGTCAAGCACGATGTCTTCACGCGCGGGTTCGTGGGCGGGATGCTGACCGCGCAGGGAGGGCCCGGCGTCTCGGGCGAACGGCTCGCCTGGGGCGCCGACCTGGAGTTCCCGCTCCTCCTCGACCAGCAGAACATCGTGCCCGCCGCGTTCGTGGCGTGGAGCCGGGACAGCAGCGGTGCGCCGGCGCGATCCGCGTGGCGCCTCTTCCTCGACTACCCGAACGACCGGTGGGACGGCTTCGTCGCGGTCAACCGGATCGAGAAGGGCTTCGACCCCGTGCTCGGCTTCGTCAGGCAGGACGGCGTGTGGCGCTACACGGCGGGGGTGAGCGCCAACCCGCGGCCCCACCGATGGGGGCTGCGCACGCTGAACTTCGGGCTGGAGTTCGAGGTGAGCCGGGACTTGGGCGGGCGGCTGGACAACGCCCTCTACGATGTCAGTCTCTTCGGATTCCACACCTTGGCAGGCGATGAGTTCGAGCTGCACCTCAGGCGCTTCTCGGACGTGCCGGCCGACACCTTCGAGATCTTCCCCGGCACGAACGTGCTCCCGGGCCGGTACGACTGGAACCGGGTCGATGCGAGCTTCAGCAGCTCATCGTCCCGGCGGGTGGGGGTGGAGCTGGGGCTCAGCGTCGGTGACTACTACACGGGCACCAACACCGAAGTGTCGGCCGGGCTCATGGTGCGGGCGGCCCCGCACGTCATCGCGGCGGTCGGGGGCGACGTGCAGGCGGTGCGGCTCGCGACGGGCCGCTTCACCACGCGGGTCGGCAGTCTCAGGCTCGACTACGCCGCGAATCCCCGCCTCAACGCCACCGCCTTCATCCAGTACGACAACGAGTCCGACCGGCTCGCGGCGAACCTGCGACTGCACTGGATCCCGCGGCCGGGGAGCGATGCGTACCTGGTCTGGAACAGCGCCTGGCCGACGGGACTCACCCGCGGCATCCCGTGGGAGCGACCGCTCAGGGGGGCGCTGGTGGGAAAGCTGGTGACCTACTTCAGGATCTGACGGCGGGGCGCCTCGCGCGCCGCGTGCAGCGGCAGCGGGTGCTTGCGGTACCAGCTCCAGCCGCACGCCATGCACCAGCGGCGTCCGATGCCGGGGAGCAGCCGCATCAGGCCGGTGCTCTGGATGGGGACCGTGTCGGCGGCGCAGGCGGGGCACCGCCGGCCGCGCGGGATGATGACGTAGGCGAAGCCGGCCACGAGCACGACGCGCAGCAGCACCAGCGCGAGGAACACCCAGAAGACCAGCATCAGGGCGTGAGCCCCCGCCACGTGACGGCGCGGATGGTCCGGGACGCTTCGCGGGCCGCGTCCTGCGCCGTCGTGAGGTTGCGCAGGTAGTGGTCGCGCCATTCCTCCGGCATCGCGGAGCGCAGGTAACCGGGCAGCATCACGTCGCGCCCCGGCCCCCGGCCGTTGTCCGACGCCTCGCCGAGGAAACAGGTAGAAGAGCCCGTGTCCATCACGTTGATCACCCGGCATTCGAACCAGGCGTAGCAGTCTTCCAGCAGGGGCACGCCCGTCGCGCCGAGCCGGTGCGGGACGTCGGCGAGCTTGTCGCGGTCCCGCCCGCTCGCGAAGCCGAGCTTGATGACGAGGTCCACCTGGCCCTCGTGGAGGATGTGGAGCCCGAAGCGTCCGGTCTCGAAGACGAGGTCGTGGGAGAGGTTGAACTTGTGGATGAACACGGCGAGGCGCGGCATGTCGGGGACGATGGAGGCGCGGATGGCCGCGTCGGAGATCATGCCGTTGGACTTGTCGCCGCGGCGCGAGGTGATGGCCACCACGGGCGAGGTGAGGTTCCGGAGCAGCTCGTAGGTCTCGGCGGGTCGCATAGTTGAGGACTACTATCGGAATGGCGCTTCGTCAACGGGAGGCGTCCGCCGCGACCGCCGCGGCGTCAACGGTCCCGCCGGGCCGGGCGTAGCTACGGGATGGACGCCGAGCCCTCGGCGTGCTATGTACGCCCAGACCGCCATAACCGGGATTCCGCCATGCGACGTTCGTTCGCCGTGCTCGCGCTCGCGTGTCTCGCGCCTTCGGCCCTGCCGGCCCAGCGCGTGCACACCGACTCCACGTTCCTCGACGCCTTCAGCTGGCGCGCGGTGGGCCCGGCCAACATGGCCGGCCGCATCAGCGACATCGAGGCCAACCCCCTCAACCCGAAGGTCATCTACGTGGCCGCGGCGACGGGCGGGATCTGGAAGACGGTGAACGCGGGCACCACCTGGACACCGGTCTTCGACCGGTACCCGTGCCACTCGGTGAGCGAGCTGGCCATCGCGCCGTCGGACACCAGCATCCTCTACGCCGGCACCGGCGAGGAGGACTCGCGCAACTCGATCTCGCCGGGATGCGGGGTCTTCAAGTCCACCGACGCGGGACGCACCTGGACGTACATCGGGCTCCGCGAGACGCAGGCGATCGGCCGCATCGTGGTGGACCCGCAGGACCCGAACATCGCCTACGTCGCGGCCCTCGGCCACGCCTGGGGTCCCAATCCCGAGCGGGGGCTCTACAAGACCACCGACGGCGGCCAGAACTGGACCCGGATCAACTTCGTGAGCAACAGCGCCGGGTTCGTGGACGTGGCGATGCACCCGTCCAACCGGAACGTGCTCTGGGCGGCCTCCTGGGAGCGGCAGCGCGGCCCGTACTACCTGCGCAGCGGTGGCCCGGGCTCCGGCCTCTGGCAGAGCACCGACGCGGGCGCGACCTGGATCCGGATCACGGGCCGCGGTCTCCCGACGACGACACTGGGCCGCATCGGCCTCGCGATCGCGCCCTCCAACCCGCAGGTCATCTACGCGATGGTGGAGGCGGACAGCAACCCGGTTCCGGAGTCGCTGCGGCGGGGCTACGTGCGGGACACGACCCGTCGCCAGCGGCTCCAGTCGGGGCTCTACCGCTCGAGCGACGGCGGCGCCAGCTGGACCAAGATGAACGACGACGACGACCGGCCGTTCTACTACTCGCAGGTGCGGGTGGACCCGCGGAACCCCGACCGCGTGTACTGGATGGGCGCGCGCCTCAACTACTCGAACGACGGCGGCCGGACGGCGCGGCGGGTCGGCAACGGGATCCACTCGGATAACCACGGTTTCTGGATCGACCCCAACGACGCGGACCACTACATCGTGGGTGACGACGGCGGCGTGGCCATCACCTGGGACCGCGGCCGCACCTACGACCAGATCATGCAGATGGCCCTCGGGCAGTTCTACGCCATCGGGCTCGACATGCAGCGCCCGTTCTGGATCTGCGGCGGACTGCAGGACAACGGCAGCTGGTGCGGGCCGAGCCGCTCGATCTGGGGCATCGGCATCCGGAACGAGGACTGGATCAACGTGGGGGGCGGCGACGGGTTCTACGCCCAGGTCGATCCCACCAACCCCAACGTGATCTACAGCGAGTCGCAGGGCGGGAACGTGCAGCGCCGGGACATCTCCACCTGGGAGACCCGCAACATCCGCCCCGGCGGCCAGGGGTTCGGCCGCCTGCTCGAGGACTCGCTGGTGGTGGTGCGGGGCGACACGAGCACGGCGCCGTCGCCGGCGGTCCAGCACGTGCTCGACTCGCTGGCGGGCCGGATCGCGCGGGACACGGCGACGCTGACGCGCAACCGGTTCAACTGGTCGGCGCCGTTCTTCATCTCGGTGCACAATCCGTCCACCCTGTACATGGGCGGCCACCGTCTCTGGAAGACCGTGGACCGAGGCGACCACTGGACGCCGATCAGCGACGACCTCTCGACCCGTGACACGATGAAGATCCGGGTGAGCCAGCGCACCACCGGCGGCATCACCGCCGACCCGACCGGCGCCGAGACGCACGGCACGATCACGACGGTCGCCGAGTCACCCCTGCGCCCGGGCATCCTGTGGGCGGGCACCGACGACGGCAACGTGTGGCTCACCACCAACGACGGTAGCGCCTGGACCAGCCTCACGGGCCGGTTCCCGGGTGTGCCGCCCCTGACCTGGGTGACGCGCGTGGAGCCGTCGCACTTCGACAGCGCCACGGCGTACGTGACCTTTGACGGGCACCGCGACGACAACGTCCGGCCGTTTGTCTTCGTCACGCACGACTTCGGCCGCACCTTCACGAGCATCGCGAACAACCTGCCGGGCGACTTCTACGTCCACGTGATCCGGGAGGACCCGCGGCGGCGCGAGCTGCTGTTCGTGGGGACCGAGTACGCGGCCTTCGTCTCGACCGACGGAGGGCAGACCTGGCAGCGGCTGATGCGCGGCATGCCCACGGTGCCGGTCCACGATTTCGCCATCCACCCGCGGGACCGGGTCATCGTCGCGGCGACGCACGGCCGGAGCATCTTCACGATGGACATCGGCCCGCTGGAGGACGTGACGGACAGCGTCCTCACCGCGCCCGCGAACGTCTTCGCGGTCGAGCCGGCGCTGCTCTACAACGAGCGGGGCGGCGGCGGTGGCGTGGGCTCGATCGGCAACAAGAACTTCATCGCGCGCAATCCGCCATTTGGCGCGATGATCCCGTACCGCGTGGCCGGAACGCCGGCACCAACAGCGCCGGATACGGCCATCGCGTCCGGCTTCGCCGGGGGTGGCGGCGGGGGCGGGGGCGGCGGCGCCAACATCGCGGCGCTGATCGCGGGCGAGGGCGGCGAGGGCGATGCCCCGGCTGGCCCGAACCCGGGGGGATTCGGCGGGGGACGGCGCTCGCGCGGCGACACCGTCAGCTTCGTCATCCTGAACGCGATGGGCGACACGGTCCGCACGCTCCGCGGGAGCGGAGCGCCGGGCCTGCACTGGCTCACCTGGGACCTTCGGCGCAACCGCGCGCCCCTAGGTCCGTCGGCGCGGCGCGACAGCGTCCGGGCGCAGGCGCGGCTGGCGCAGATCCGCGACAGCCTGCGCACCGCGGGCGGGAACCCGGCCGCGGCCAACCGCGACCCGACGCCCGGTGAACCGGGGACCTTCACGCCCCCGACGGGCGGTCTGGGCGGCGGTGGTGGTGTTGGCGGCGGCGGCGGCGGCCTGGCCGCACTGCTCGGTGGAGGAGGCGGGGGCGGGGGTGGCGGCTTCGGTGGCGGCGGCGCCGGCATGGTGGAGCCGGGGACCTACGTCGTCGTCATGCGCTTGAACGGCGTGGAGTACCGGCGCTCCGTCCGCGTGGAGCGGCCCGAGGGCCAGAAGTCGGTCCGGGTGGGCGACTGGCACTGAGTCCACACCTTCGGCATTGAGGTTCGGGCGGCGCGTCGTCACTTTCCTCTGATGACGCGCCGCTCGTCCGTTCAGGACCTTCCCACTCCCGCGCTCCTCCTCGATCTCGACGTGCTGGAGCGCAACATCGCCGCGATGGCGGAGAAGATCCGGCGGTTGGGTGCGCGGCTCCGCCCCCACGTCAAGACGCACAAGTGCATCGAGGTCGGGCGCCGGCAGCGGGAAGCCGGCGCCGCCGGCATCACCGTCGCCACGCTGGTC
Source organism: Gemmatimonadota bacterium (assembly GCA_041484135.1). Lineage (GTDB taxonomy): Bacteria > Gemmatimonadota > Gemmatimonadetes > Gemmatimonadales > JACORV01 > JACORV01. The sequence goes on along the minus strand of JBGPHD010000034.1, from coordinate 3,640 downwards.
GAGGCGAGGGACTTCGCGGACCACGGCTTCGACGACATTACCTGGGCCCTCCCCGTGGTCACCGGGCGGTTGGACGAGGTCGTGGCGCTGGCGAAGCGCCTGACGTTCCGCGTCCTGGTGGACTCCCCGGCCGCGCTCGAGGCCGTCGCGGCGGCGGGTCGCGGCGCTGGCCTCGCCCTCCACACCTGGCTCAAGGTGGACTGCGGGTATCATCGGGCGGGGGTGGACCCGGGCGCCGCCGCGAGCCTGGAGCTGGTGCGGCGCCTCGGGGATACGAAGGGCGTATCGTTCGATGGGATCCTCACCCACGCTGGACACAGTTACCACGCGACCACGCTCGAGGAGCGGAAACGCATCGCGGCGGAGGAACGCGCGGTGATGCTCGCGTTCGCGGCCCGGTGCGAGGATGCGGGACTGGCCATCCCCGCGATCAGCATCGGCTCGACGCCGTCGATGTCGGCGGTGGAGTCGCTCGACGGGATCGCCGAGGTCCGGCCGGGGAACTACGTGTTCTACGACTGGATGCAGGCGGCGAGCGGCGTGTGCCGGCCCGCCGCCGTGGCCGTGAGCGTGCTGGCGTCGGTGATCTCGCACCAGCCGGGCGCGAGCCACGCGGTCGTGGACGCGGGCGCGCTCGCGATGTCGAAGGACCTCGGCCCGGCCGATCGCTCGCGCGGGCTGGGGCCGGTCCTCGCGGGGCCGGCGGGCGGCGCCGTGGAGGAGCGGGTGAGCCTCACGTCGGTCTCCCAGGAGCACGGCGTCATCGCGGGGCAAAGCCGCGGCGACCTCGAGGGCCGCTTCGTCGTGGGGGAGAAGCTGCGTATCGTGCCGAACCACTCGTGCCTCACCGCCGCGATGTTCGACGAGTACGCCGTCGTGCGCGGAAATGAGGTCCTGGACCACTGGAAGATCCTGCGGGGACGCTGACCCATGACCGTCGTCTATCTGAACGGGCACTTCATGCCCGAGGACCAGGCGCTCATCAGCCCGATGGACCGCGGCTTCGCCTTCGGGGACGCGGTGTACGAGGTGATCCGCGCCTACAAGGGCGTGCCGTTCCGCCTCGACGAGCACTTCTCGCGTCTGGCCTACAGCCTGGGCGAGATGCGCATCGGTGCGTACCTCTCGCCCCTCAAGGAGCTGCCGTCGCAGCTGCTGGCGGAGAACGGCCTGGGAGGCGACGAGGCGTTGGTCTATCTCCAGGTCTCGCGCGGGGTGGCGCCGCGGGGGCACGCCTTCCCGCCGCCCGACGTCAAGGCGACGATCTACGGCCGCGCCTGGGCCTTCATGCCGCCGCCGGCATGGACCGCGCCGGGCCTCTCGGTCATCCTGGTCCCCGACACGCGCTGGTCGCGGTGCGACATCAAGGTGACCGCCCTGGTGCCGAACGTGCTGGCGCACCAGCGCGCGGTCGAGGCGGGCGCGCACGAGGCGCTCTTCGTGCGGGACGGCGTGGTGCTCGAGGGCTCCCTCTCCAGCCTGTTCGGCGTGTTCGAGGGCGAGGTGCGGACGGCGCCGCTCACCAACTACATCCTGCCGAGCATCACGCGGGCGGCGGTCATGGAATTTTGCCGTGCCGAGGGGATCCCGGTGCGCGAGACGCCGATCTTCGAGCATGAGATCGCGCGGGCGGAGGAGCTGTTCGTGGCGAGCACGGTCCACGAGATCGGGAAGATCCACCTGCTGGACGGCCGGGTGATGTCGCCGGAGCGGCCGGTCACCGACGCGCTCCAGCGCTGCTTCCGCGCCGCCGTCGAGCGCGAGTGCGCCTGACGTGACGGCGGAGGCGCTCCGCGCCCGGCACGAGCGCCTCTGCTTCGAGCGCGCCTTCCCGCGGAGCGCGGCCGGGCTGGCGCGCACGCTGCGCGAGCTGGCGGGCTTCGAGCGCCGGGTGCGGCGCGTCCGCGACGACCTCGAGAACACCGGGATCGCCGGCACGCTGTACCGGTATCCGTTCAATCACACGATGTCGCGATGGCTGGCCGAGTCCTACGGGAAGGCCGTGGAGATCGACTGGCCCGCGTACCAGCGGCACGCCTGGGACGAGATCGCGGCGATGCTGTCGCAATGCGTGGTCTGGGCGGAGAACGAAGGGCTCGACGACGACGACGTGCCGTCGTGGGACTGGGTGCAGTGGGCCAAGCGCGGGAGCCGCCGGAGCGACCTCGCGTGGCTCCTGGACACGCTGCACGGCCGCGGCTTCGGGGCGCCGCTGGAGCGGCACCTGTTCGAGTCGCTGAGCCTCCCGCTCGTGTGGGACCTCGCGGGGTGCCGGGATGCGATCACCCACGCGCGGCTGCCGGTGCGGCGGGTCTTCTATCACCGGGAGCTGCTGCGCGAGCGGCCGGCGGACTTCGCCGCGGAGGTGCGGAAGCCTGTTGGTGCGCTGGAGCCGCTGCCGTTCCGCGCGGCCGACCGGGTCATCCACGCGGCGCGCGCGGCGCTCTCGCAGCGCGAGCGCGAGTTCCACGTCATCGTGCACGCCAACCGCGGCGAGGTCTACCGGGTGGACGCGGGGCGGGGCCTGGAGATCTACGTGCTCGGCCTGGCGCGGCCGGAGCGGCTCACCCTCGAGGCCGACGTGGGGGCGCTGCTGGTGAAGAACGGCGCGCCGTTAGGCTACGGCTACGCGGTGCTGCTGGGGGACCGGGCCGACCTCGCGATCAACATCTTCCCCACCTACCGGGCCGGGGAATCGCCCTACGTGTTCGCGCGGTTCGCGTCGCTGTTCCACCATCACTTCGGGGCGCGCACGTTCATCATGCGGCGCTACCAGCTGGGCCACGAGAACCCCGAGGGGATCGAGGCGGGCTCGTTCTGGTTCTACTACAAGCTGGGGTTCCGCTCGGAGGACCCGAAGGTGCGCGCCGCGGCTGACGTCGAGGCGGCGCGGCTGGCGCGGCGCAAGGGCGCGCGGTCGGACGCCGCCACGCTCAAGCGGCTGGCGAAGAGCGACATGCTGATCACGAGCGATGGGACGCCGGTGGACGCTTTCCGCGACGTGGAGGTCAAGCGGGTGGGGCTCGCGGTGACGCGGCTGATCGAGCGGCGGTACGGCGGAGACCGGGCGCGCGCGCTGCGCGACATGACGCGGCGCGTGGCCCACGCCCTCGGTGCGCGCACGGTGCCGGAACGGCTCGCCCCGGTGGCGGCGCTCATCCCGGACCTCAACCGCTGGCCGGCGGCCGAGAAGCGCCGCCTCCTCGCGGTGATGCGCGCCAAGGAGGCACCGCAGGAGCGGGCGTACGTCGTCGCGCTGCGGCGGTCCACGCGGTTCCTGGCGTTCCTGGACCGGTTCCGCTGATGCCGCGCATCGTCTCCCTCATCGCGTCAGCCACCGAGATCGTCCACGCGCTCGGCTTCGGGGACGACCTGGTCGGGCGGTCGCACGAGTGCGACTTCCCGCTCGAGGTGCTGCGTCTGCCGGCGGTGAGCTGGCCCTCGTTCCCGACCGCGGGCTCGAGCCGGAAGATCGACCTCGCGGTGAAGGAGCGCCTGGCGATGGCGCTCTCGATCTACGAGGTGGACGCGGACCTCCTCCGTCTGCTGAAGCCGGACGTCATCATCACCCAGACGCAGTGCGAGGTCTGCGCCGTGACGCCGGCGGACGTCGAGCGCGCGGTCTGCCAGCTGACGGAGC
>JBGPHD010000033.1:0-22014 GCA_041484135.1 Gemmatimonadota bacterium | reverse complement strand
GGCGCAGATCGGCGAGTTCTCCTTCGTGCTGGCGAGCGCCGGCGCCACGGCGGGGCTGCTCGATCCGCCGCACTACCAGCTCTTCCTCGCCGCGACCGTGCTGACGATGCTGGCGGCGCCCTTCCTCATCGCGGCGGCGCCCAGGGTCGCCGAGTGGACCGCGCGCCGCGCGGGGATCGTGCCGCTCGAAATGCAGACGTCCGAGCAGCTCTCGGTGGCGGCGCTCGCCGACCACGTGATCATCGTGGGGTACGGCCTGAACGGCCGCAACATGGCCCGGGCGCTCCGCTCGACCGGCATCGCGTACGTGATCCTGGAGCAGCACGGAGGCGTGGTGCGCGACGCGCGGGAACACGGCGAGGTGATCCTCTTCGGCGACGGCACCAATCCGGAGGTGCTGGAGCGGGTGGGGGTGAAGCGCGCGCGGGTGATCGTGTACTGCATCGCGTCGCCCGACGTCGAGCGCCGAGGCGTGGCGGTGGCGCGGGGCCTCAATCCGGGGCTGCACATCGTGGTGCGGACGCGGTACGTCGCCGCCATCGAGGAGCTGCAGCGCCTCGGGGCGAACGAGGTGGTGCCCGAGGAGTTCGAGACCTCGCTCGAGATCTTCTCGCGGGTGCTCCGGCGCTACGGCCTGCCCGACAGCACCCTCCGGCGCGAAGTGGCGGCCGCACGCCGCGGCCACTACGAGGCGTTGCGCGGGCCCACGCCGACGGCCCATCTGGTCTCGTCGCTCGCCCACCTCGAGAAGCTGGTGGCGATCGAGACGGTGATCGTCGAGCCGGACGCGCGGGCCATCGGCGAGAACGCCACCACGCTGCACCTCCGGCACGACACGGGCGCCACCGTGATCGCCGTGATCCGCGGCGAGACCGCGCTCTACACGCCGGATCCGGGGTTCCGTTTCCTGGAAGGCGACGCGGTGGTGCTGGTCGGCGTCGCCGATGGCCTGACGCGGGGCGGGGCGCTGTTCCGCGCCCCCTCGGCGGCCGTCCCGGCCGCCACGACATGACGCGCCGTCGGGTCCTCGCGCTGCTGGCCACGGCCGAGCTGGTCGGCATGTCGGCGTGGTTCTCGGCCACGGCGGTGGCGCCCCAGCTTTCCGTGCGCTGGCACCTCGATCCCGGCCAGGCGGGCTGGCTCACCACGATGGTCCAGCTCGGCTTCGTGGTGGGGACGGCGGGCGCGGCGGTCCTGAACCTCGCCGACATCATCCCCTCGCGGCTCTACTTCGCCGGCGCGGCGCTGCTCGCCGGCGTGGTCAACGCGACCCTCATGGTGGCGCCCTCGTACGAGGCCGCGCTCGGCATCCGCTTCCTCACGGGGATGTGCTTCGCGGGCGTCTATCCGCCGGCGATGAAGATGATCGCGACCTGGTACAAGGACGGCCGCGGGTTCGCCATCGGCACGATCGTGGGCGCCCTCACCATCGGGAAGGCGACCCCGTACCTGGTCCACGGCCTCGAGGGCGCCGACGTGGCGCCGGTCGTGCTCGCGACGTCGGCCGGGGCCCTGGCGGCGTCGCTCCTGGTCGCGCTTTTCTACCGCGACGGGCCCCACGCCTTCGAGCGGCGGCCCTTCTCGTGGGGGCTGGTCGGCGTGGTGGCGCGCGACCGTGAGGCGCGGCTCGCCACCTTCGGCTACCTCGGCCACATGTGGGAGCTGTACGCGATGTGGACCTGGCTGGCCACCTTCCTCGCGATGAGCTGGGAGGCCCGCGGCGCCGCGGCCGGCGGCGGACCTAACGTCCTCGCGTTCTTCGCCATCGCGGCCGGCGGGGCCGGCTGCGTGGGCGGCGGCTGGCTCGCCGACCGCATCGGCCGCGAGCGCCTGGCCGCGGGTGCGATGGCGGTGAGCGGCGCGTGCAGCCTCGCCGTGGGCCTCGTCTACGCGGGCCCGGCATGGCTCCTCGCCGCCGTGGCGGTCGTCTGGGGCATCGCGGTCGTCGCGGACTCGGCGCAGTTCAGCGCCCTCATCACCGAGCTCGCGCCCCCGCACGCGGTCGGCACCGGCCTCACCCTCCAGATCTCGCTCGGCTTCCTGCTCACCATGGCCTCCATCCAGCTCGTCCCCCACGCCGCCGCGCTCCTCGGCTGGCGATGGGCCTTCGCGGTCCTCTGCATCGGGCCGGTGCTCGGCATCCGCGCGATGCGGACGCTGATGCTGGTGCGGGCGCGCGCCGGCGAGCCGGCCGGCCCCCGGACGGACGGCAGGTGACCAAGGGACCCGCCGGCGGGGCGATCACCGTGCAGATCTTCGGCATCCACAAGAGCGCGGAGACCCGCGCGGCGCTCCGGTTCTTCGCGGAGCGGCGGATCCGGACCCACTTCGTGGACCTGGACGTGAAGGCGGCATCGCTGGGCGAGCTCAGACGCTTCGCGCAGAAGTTCGGCGTGGCGGCGCTGGTGGACCGGGATGGGAAGCGTTATGCGGACCTGGGGCTCAGGAGCGCCATCCTCACCGACGAGCGCTGGCTGGAAAAGCTGTCGCAGGAGCCGCGGTTGTTGCGCCTGCCGTTGGCGCGGTGCGCGAACCAGGTCACCGTCGGCCCGGCGGCGGACACCTGGAAGGCGTGGGTGGCGAAGTGACCCTGGTGTCGCTCGCGGGCGTCGCGGTCGAGTTCGGCGCGCGGGAGCTGCTGCACGACGTCAGCTGCGTCATCGGGCGCGGCGAGCGCTGGGGCGTGCTGGGCCGCAACGGCGCGGGCAAGACGACGCTCTTCCGGCTCCTCACCGGCGACCTCGAGCCCTCGCGCGGCACGGTGGTGCGCGCGAGCGGCCTGCACGTGACGGTCATGGATCAGCACCGCGAATTCGCGGGGGCGGACACGGTCTGGGCGGCGGCGGCGGGCGCGTTCGCCGAGCTGTTCGCGCTCGAGCACGCGCTCGCGGAGCAGATGGCGCGCATGGGCGAAGCGGGCGACGCCGTGACCCCGGCGATGCTGGACCGGTATGACCGCGACCTGCACCGGTTCGAGCGCGAGGGCGGGTACGCGGCCGCCGCGCGCGTGGACGCGGTGCTCCACGGCCTCGGCTTCGATCCGGACCGCGCGCGCGAGCAGCGGGTGGAGACGCTGAGCGGCGGCGAGCAGGGGCGGGTGGCCCTCGCCCGGCAGCTGGCCGCGCCCGCGGACCTGCTCCTCCTCGACGAGCCCACCAATCACCTGGATCTCGAGACCACCCTCTGGCTCGAGGGGTACCTCCGGTCGCTCGACGCGGCGGTGGTGATTATCACCCACGACCGGGCGCTCCTGGCGGCGCTCGCGGACCACATCCTCCATCTCGAGGCGCGCACCGCGACGGCCTATGCGGCGGGGTACAGCGCGTTCGTCGCGCAGCGCGGCGAGCGCATGCTGGCGCGCCAGCGGGCCCACGCGCAGCAGGCGGCGAAGATCGCGAAGGAAGAGGATTACATCCGCCGCAACATCGCCGGCCAGAACAGCCGCCAGGCGCAGGGCCGCCAGAAACGGCTGGAGCGCCTGCCGCGCCTGGGCCCGCCGCCCGGGGAGGAGCCGGTCATGACGGTGCGCCTCGAGGCCCGCGAACGCGGCGGCGACCAGGTGCTGGTGGCCGAGCGGGTAGGGATCTCGTTCGGCGAGCGGGTGCTGCTGGACGGCTTCACGGCGGCGGTGCGGCGCGGCGAGGTGGTGGGGCTCGTCGGACCTAACGGGACCGGCAAGTCCACGCTGCTCAAGGTGATCACCGGCGAGCGGCCTCCCGAAGACGGCGCGGTGCGCGTTCCGGAGTCGGTGACCATTGCGCACTACCGGCAGGACCTGGCGCAGGTGCCTGCCGACAAGACCCTGTTCGACGCCATCGCCGACGTCCGGAGCGCCTGGACGCGCGGCCAGGTGCAGGGACATCTGGGCCGCTTCGGGTTCTCGGGCGACTCGGTGCTCCGGCGCTGCGCCACACTCTCGGGCGGCGAGCGCGCCCGGCTGGCCCTGGCGCTGATGGAGCTGCAGCGGGCCAACCTCCTCGTCTTCGACGAGCCCACCAACCACCTGGACGTCGAATCGATCGAGGCCCTGGAAGAGGCCATCGCGGACTTCGACGGCACGGTGATCCTGGTGAGTCACGACCGGGCCCTGCTGCGCTCGCTGACGACCCGCGTCTGGGTGCTGCACGAGGCGCACATCGCGGACTATCCGGGCACCTTCGGGGAATGGGAGGTGGCGAGCGCGGAGCGCGCGCACGCCGCGCGGGTGGCGGCCGAGGAAGAGGAAGGGCTCCGGCGCGTGAAGGAGCAGCGCCAGCTCCGGCGAGCCCAGGAGGAGCGCAAGCAGGGCGCATCGGCGGAGCGGGCGGCGCGGCGCGCCGTCGAGGCCGCCGAAGCCGACGTGGCGCGATGCGAGGCGGAGGTCGAGCGGGTGAAGAGCGCGCTGGCGGATCCCGGGCTGTACCTGACGCCGGAGGGCGTGCGCCGCGCCGCAGACCTGGGGAAGGGCCTCGACCGGGCGCAGCGCGCGCTGGACGCGGCCTTCGCGGTGTGGGGACGCCTGAGCGAAGCGGGTGGCTGAGCGGCCCGCTCGCGGGCGAGCCGGCTACATCAGGAGCGCGGTGATGCTCCGCATCCATCCGGCGCCGAAGCGCCGGGAACCGGTCTGCCGGAGCGCCGCGGCCAGGGCCCGGCCGTCCGGGAAGCGGCGGCCAGGGTCCTTCTCGAGGCAGCGGTCGACGGCGGCCGCGAGGTGCGGCGGGAGGCCCGCGGCCACGCTCGCCAGCGGCGGCGCGGGCGCGCCAACGTGCTGGGCGGCGATGGCCTGGTCGGAATCGCCGCGGAAGGGGAGCCGCCCCGCGAGCATCCGGAAGCCGAGGACGCCTAACGCGTAGAGGTCGCTCCGGCCGTCCACCGCCTGCTCTCCCAGGACCTGCTCGGGGGACATGTAGTCCGGGGTGCCGTGCGCCCGGGAGACCTCGGACCGCGAGTGGTCCGACGACCGGACGATGGCCACCCCGAAGTCGCTCAGTATCGGGCGGCCCGCATCCTCGTCGAGCAGGATGTTCTCCGGCTTCACATCGCGGTGGATCACGCCCTTCTGGTGCGCGCAGTCGAGCGCCTCGGCCAGGTCGGCGAGCAGAGCGGAGGCGCGCGCGGCATCCAGCCGCGGCTCGCGCTCCAGCAGGCCCGCCAGCGATCCGCCGGCGACGTGCCGCATCACGAAGTACGGCAGCCCGTCCGCGTCACCGCCGCCGTACACCGGCACGATCCCCGGGTGGACGAGGTCGGCCGCGGTGCGCGCCTCACGGCGGAACCGCTCGCGGTCCTCGATCTGCCGGGCGAACGCCGGCAGCAGCACCTTGATCGCGACGTGACGACCCAGCCCCTGCTCCCACGCCAGGTACACCGCGCTCATCCCGCCGCGTCCAAGCTGCCGGACGATCCGGTAGCGGCCGGCGAGTCCGCGCTCGAGGCGTCGGCGCTCCTGGCTCCCCGAATCGGCGAGCGTGAGGCGCGGGCGCTCCCCCGTAGTGGTGCGCGAGGGGATCGGGACTCCGGATACCGGTGTGGCCGACGAACTACCCATGGCGTCCTCGTGACGCGGTCATGGAGGACTAGTGGAAAGAGCATGCCAGCGGCACGCCGCCACGTAAGCGCTTGTCCTGATTGGTGTTGACGATGCCGGGGAGCTGTCGGAGCCGCGACCGGTGTTCGATTGATGGGAATCGCCGTCCCGTTTCCGGGACGGCGATCGCCGTGCGCCGTTCCTTCCCGAATCAGCCTCGGCCGGGGCGGCGCTGCGCCTGCGCGAGCAGCTCCTGCTGCGACTGGGCGCTGTGGAGCAGTTGCAGGGCGCGGCCCAGCTGGATGTCGCGCGGCACGCCCCGCAGGAAGGCTGTCGAATCGGAGAGGATGAGGCCGGTGAGCCGGCCCTCGAGGATGCGGTCGAGGTACTCGCCCGCGGCGCGGTCCAGCGAGTCGGGGATGAGGACGCCCGCGGTGTGGAGGCGCCGGATCAGCTCGCGTCGCATGGCGGGCTGCACGGTGACGTCCGTGCCCACCGTGGCCTCGAGCTCTCCCGCATAACCATCCAGCGCGTCGTTCACGGCTGCCGCGCGGATGTTGAGGAGCCGGCTCACCGACTGCGCCGACGCGGCGAGCGTGTCGTTGAAGACGATGACGTCGGGCGTGACGCCTCCGCCCCCAAGGATCTGGCGACCGCCCGCCGAGCGGAACACGGGACGCTGCGCGCGCGCGCTGTCGGCGCGGGTGCGCTGGAGGGGACGCCCCACCGGGGTGTACCAGCGGCCGGTGGTCAGCTTCACGATCCAGCCGTCGGCGAGGTTGTAGGCGTTCTGCACCACGCCCTTGCCGTAGCTGTTGGTGCCCACGAGCAGCGCGCGGTCGTAGTCCTGGAGCGCGCCGGCGAGGATCTCAGAGGCCGACGCGGTCAGGCTGTCCACCAGGACCACCACCGGCGTGCGCTCGGCGACGACCGGCGCCCTGCCGCCGCGCAGCGTGTCGGCTTCGTGGCGGGTCACGACCTCCACGACGGGCCGGCCCGGTTCCACGAACAGGTTGGTCATGCGGACCGCCTGGTCGAGGCTGCCGCCGAGATTGCCGCGCAGGTCGAGGACGAAGCTGGTGGCGCCCGCGGCCTGGGCGCGCTGGAGCGCCGCGGCCACGTCGATCGACGACCGGTCGCTGAACCGCTGGATCGGGACGTAGCCCACCCCGCCCTCGAGCACGGTGACGAACGGCACCGCCGAGACCGAGATGACGGCGCGGGTGAGGTCCACCGTGTAGCGCTCGTTGGTGAGGTGGCGCGCGAAGGTGACGTGCGCGACGGTGCCCGGCACGCCGGTGAGCGAGCCCGCCACGCGGTCGGTGTTCCAGCCGTCGTTCACCGCGGAGTCGCCGATCTCGACGATGCGGTCGCCACGCTGGACGCCGGCGGCCTCCGCCGGAGCGCCGGGGATGACGCGCCACACCTGGATGGCGCCGCGGATGCGCACGATGCGCAGGCCGACGCCGCCGTACCGGTTGCCGAGGTCGTTCCGGCTGAAGCGCTCGAACTCCTGCCGGCTGAAGAGCGTCGCGTACGGGTCATCCAGCGCGGCGACGAGGCCCCGCGCCGCCACCGTGTAGATGCTGTCGGGCGTGAGGCTGTCCACCGCCTCCGCGGAGACCACCGAGTACACGCTCTGGAAGAGCCGGAGCCCGTCCACCGGGTAGTGACGGCCGATGACGAAGCCGCCCGCCACGAGGGGGAAGGCGAAAGCGAGGACGATAGCGGAACGACGGAGCTTGGGGCTCACGGTGCCTCCAGCAGGCATGCGTAGGGGGACACCGAATCATCGGGGGGCGGCGGCGGAATGGGAAGCGGGCGAGGTGGAACGGGGTCGGCCTCCCTCTCAGGGAAGCTCGATGACGCTGATCCCGGTGGTGGAGGCGAAGGTGTAGCTGATTAGGCCCCCAGGTCCCACCCCGACAGCACGGTGTCGCCCGGTTCGATGAAGGGCCCGCCGCCGTAAGGACTGGATGATCGCCGCGGGCGAGAAGGGCGTCGAGTCCACGGCCGTCGCGCGGTCGGTCCCCGCGTACCACCAGAGCATCCCTCCCTGCCACGAGGCCCGGCGCTGGCCGGAGAGGATCGCCCGGAACACGACCGTGCGTCCGATGACCTGGTTCCCGGCCGCGTCCGAGCCGAGGTCCATTCCCTGCTTCCAGAACAACGTGATGCTCATCGACGGCGAAGGCGGGGCAGGGGGCGGGGGCGGCGGCGCGGGGGCGGTCGTATCGTGACACGCCGCGGCGAGGATCGCGAGCGCGCCTGACACGAGCACGACGGTGCGTCGCTGGACGACGCGCCCGTCATGGGCCCATTGCACGTTAGGAGTTGCGGTGCGCGGCGGTCACGGTCAATAAGGCCGGGGCGCGCGAATCCGAACCCGGTCCAGGTGATTCCGCGCCGGGTCCTGGTAGCGGGCGTGCTACGGTTGCGCCATGCTCGCCCGGGTCGCCTCAGCGGCGGTGCTGGGGATCGACGCCTACCTGGTGGACGTCGAGACCGACATCGCCAACGGCCTGCCCTCGTTCGCCACCGTGGGGCTCCCCCACGGGGCCGTGAAGGAGGGCCGGGAGCGGGTGAACTCGGCCATCCACAACGCCGGGTATCTCTTCCCCCTCCAGCGCATAACGGTCAATCTCGCGCCCGCGGACATCCGCAAGGAGGGCTCGGCGTTCGACCTCCCGATCGCGCTGGGGATCCTGGCGGCGACGGGCCAGATGGATGCGACGCGGCTCGCCGGGTACGTGGTGCTGGGCGAGCTGGGGCTCGACGGGGAGATCCGCCCCATCCGCGGAGCGCTCTCGATGGCGGTGGCCGCGGAGCAGGCGGGGTGCGCGGGCCTCATCGTGCCGGCGGCGAACGTGCGGGAGGCGGCGGTGGTGAAGTCGCTCGACGTGCGCGGCGCTGCGACCCTCGCCGACGTGGTGCGGCACCTGGACGGCGGGCCGCCGCTCGCGCGCGCCGCGGTGGACGTGGAGGCGCTCTTCGCCGCCCGGGCTTCGGACGGGGTGGACTTCCTGGAGGTCAAGGGCCAGGAGCATGCCAAGCGGGCGCTCGAGGTGGCCGCGGCGGGCGCGCATAACGTCATGATGGTCGGGCCGCCGGGGAGCGGGAAGACGATGCTGGCGCGCCGCCTGCCGACCATCCTCCCCGCGATGGCGGTGGCCGAGGCGCTCGAGACGACGCGCATCCACTCGGTGGCCGGGGTGCTGCCGCCAGGCGAATCCCTGATCGCGGCGCGGCCCTTCCGGTCGCCGCACCACACCATCTCGGACGCCGGCCTCATCGGGGGCGGGAGCTACCCGCGGCCCGGCGAGGTGAGCCTCGCGCATCACGGCGTGCTTTTCCTCGACGAGCTGCCGGAGTTCCGCAAGAACGTGCTCGAGGTGCTGCGCCAGCCGATGGAGGACGGCGCGGTCACCCTCTCCCGCGCCGCGATGTCGCTCAGCTATCCCGCCCGCTTCATGCTCGCCGCGGCGATGAACCCGTGCCCCTGCGGCTTCCACGGCAGCACGGTCCGCTCGTGCGTGTGCACGACGGCGGAGGTGCGCCGCTATCTCGCGCGGGTGTCGGGTCCGCTGCTCGACCGCATCGACCTCCACCTTGAGGTGCCGGCGGTGGCCTACCGGCACCTCTCGGACGAGCGGAGCGGGGAACCGAGCGCGGCGATCCGGGAACGGGTGGGCCGGGCGCGGGCGCGACAGCACGAGCGGTTCGCGGGCCGGCGGGGCGTGTTCGCGAACGCGCACATGGCGCCGCGCGACATCCGCGCCTGCTGCCGGCTCACCGACGGGGCGGACGCGGTGCTCCGGACCGCCATCGCGCGGCTGGGCCTCTCGGCGCGCGCGTATCACCGGACGCTCAAGATCGCGCGGACGGTGGCGGACCTGGCGGGTGCGGCGGACATCGAGCCGGCCCACGTCAGCGAGGCGATCCAGTACCGGACCCTGGACCGGGGCATCCCTTGACCTTGCATAAGTATGCCATGGAGAATATGCTTTTATGCATGAGGACCACCATCGACATCCCGGCGCCGCTCTTCAAGCGGGCGAAGGCGGCCGCGGCCAAGGATGGGACGACGCTGCGGCAGGTGGTGCTGCGCGCGCTGGAGGAGCACTTCGGCAAGCCGGCGGCGGCGAAGCCGTACCGGTTCGACTGGAAGGGCGTGAACCTCGGGCCGATCTCCGAGGACAAGCTCTGGGAGAGCATGCACGATCAGGACCGTCAGTGGTACCTGGACTATCTCAAGGAGAAGCGGAAGCACTGATCGCCATCGATACCAATGTGCTGGTCTATGCCTTCGACGCGAGAGACGTGCGCCACGAAGAGGCCAGAACACTTGTCGGGAACCTGGCTCGGGGAGGAAGACCATGGGGCGTGCCGTGGCCTTGCCTTGCGGAGTTCCTGAAGGTCGTGACGGGGCCGGTGTTCGACCGACCGGCCTCCGTCCCGGCGGCATTCGGATTCCTCGACCTTCTCCTCGGCTCGCCGTCGCTGCGCCGGCTGCTGCCGACGGAGGATACGCCGCGGGTGCTCCGTGATGTCCTGGAGGAGAGTGGCGTGAGAGGCCGCGACATCTTCGACGCCCACATCTTCGCGCTCTGTCTCGAGCACGGTGTGCGCGAGCTGCTGACGGCCGACAAGGGCTTCCGCCGCTTCCGTGGCCTCAAGGTGACCAACCCCTTCGCCTGATGCCCCTCCTCACCTCGCGCGCCCCGCGCCCCGCCCTCGCCGAGCATCCCGCCTTCGCGCTGATGCTGCAGGCGACACTGGAGCGCTACCACTGCACGCTGGGCGAGGTCCGGGAGGACTACTGGCTCGGCCGGGCGTGGCGAGCGCTGGCCGGAGACCCGATGCTCCGCGGCCGCGTGGCCCGGTTCGGGGTCGGCAGCGCGCTCGTCACCGGACCGGACTTCTCGGCCCTTCCCACGCGGAAGCGGGAGCGGGACCACTGGCGGCTCCATGTCCAGGAGCGGCTCCTCGCCGACACCGGCCGCGCCCCCAACGCCCTGGGGATGGTGGTGCGCTTCGCCGAACGGGACGCCGTGATCGCCGAGGCGTGCGTGCGGTCGTTGCTGGCGCAGACGGTGGTGAGCGATCCCCGTTTCGACGATCTCGACGCCTACGCCGCGGATCTCGCGGTGGTGGTAGCGCCGGTGGCGTGCGCCGCGGAGGGGGTGGTCGCGGCCTGACTTGGCAACGCCGTCCCGGCGATGCAACTTGGCCGCTCGTCCTCTCGTCCCGGAGTCCCTGTGGAACGCCATCGCCGCCCGCCGCTCATCCTCTCGATCAGCCTCTTCGTTGCCTTCGCCGCCGCGCTCGCTCCCGCGCCCGTGGCCGCGCAGGGCGTGGATCCCCGTCTCTACTCCGCGCTCAGCTGGCGGATGATCGGGCCGTTCCGCGGCGGCCGCACGGTCGGCGCGACGGGGGTGCCGGGCCAGCCGAACACCTTCTACATCGGGGTCAACAACGGCGGCGTGTGGAAGACGACCGACGCCGGCCGGATCTGGACCCCCATCTTCGACGCGGAGTCCACCGGCTCTATCGGGGCGATCGCCGTGGCGCCCTCGGACCCGAACGTCATCTACGTGGGGAGCGGCGAGGGGCTCCAGCGGCCCGACCTCTCGGTGGGGGACGGGATCTACAAGTCCACCGACGCGGGCCGGACCTGGCGGCACCTGGGCCTGCAGGACGGGCAGCAGATCCCGGCGGTGATCGTGGATCCGCGCGACCCGAACCGGGTCTTCGCGGCGGTGCTGGGCCACCCGTACGGGCCTAACGAGGAGCGCGGGGTCTTCCGGTCGACGGACGGCGGCGAGCACTGGCAGAAGGTGCTCTACGCCGACGCCAACACCGGCGCGATGGACGTCACGTTCGACCCGTCCAACGCGCAGACGCTGTACGCGGTGCTCTGGGCGGCGCGGCAGGCGCCGTGGGAGGTGGGCGGGTCGTTCACGATCTCCGCGAACAACGGGCTCTACAAGTCCACCGACGGCGGCACGACGTGGCAGCGGGTGGGCGAGGGGCTCCCGGGCGCGGCCGAAGGGCTCGGACGCATCGGGCTGGGCATGTGCGCGAGCGAGCCGCGGCGCCTGTACGCGGTCGTCGGCGCGACGCGGGGCGGCGGGATCTATCGCTCGGACGACGCGGGCGAGCACTGGCGCCTCGCCGGCGCCGACCCGCGGGCCTGGGGCCGGGACGGCGACTTCAACGAGATCAAGGCCGACCCGCGGAACGCGGACGTGGTGTACGTGGCGAACGTGGTGACGTGGAAGTCCACCGACGGGGGCCGAACGTTCACCGCGTGGCGCGGCGCGCCCGGCGGGGACGACTACCACCGGCTCTGGATCAACCCCGACGACCCGCGGATCATCATCAACGCGAGCGACCAGGGCGCCGTGATCACGCTGAACGGCGGCGAGACCTGGAGCTCGTGGTACAACCAGCCCACGGCGCAGTTCTACCACGTCATCACCGACAACGGCTTCCCCTACCGCGTCTACGGCGGCCAGCAGGAGAGCGGCTCGGCGGGCGTGCTCTCCCGGGGCAACGACGGCCAGATCACGTTCCGCGAGTGGCACCCGGTGGGCGCCGAGGAGTACGGGTACATCGCGCCCGACCCGCTGCACCCCAACCTCGTGTACGGGGGCAAGCTCAGCCGGTTCGACTGGAACACCGGCGAGGTGAAGAACGTCTCGCCCGAGCCGGTGCGCGGGGGGCAGTACCGGTTCGTGCGGACGATGCCGCTGATCTTCTCGCCGGTGGACCCGCACATCCTCTATTACGCGGGCAACGTGCTCTTCCAGACGCTGAACGGCGGCGAGAGCTGGCAGACGATCAGCCCGGACCTCACCCGGGAGCATTGGGAGATGCCGGCGAACCTCGGCGCGTTCACGGCGCTCGACCCGGAGCGAGGCGCGCACCGCGGCGTCATCTACACCATCGCGCCGTCCTTCACCCGCGTGAACCTGATCTGGGCGGGCACCGACGACGGCCTGATCTGGGTGACGCACGACGGCGGGCTCCACTGGCGCGACGTGACGCCCGCGGCGCTCACCCCCTGGAGCAAGGTCTCCCTGATGGAGGCCTCGCACTTCGACACCCTCGCCGCGTACGCGGCGGTGAACCGGTTCCGGCTCGACGACCTCGCCCCCCACATCTACCGCACCAAGGACGGCGGGAACTCCTGGACCGAGATCGTGAGCGGGATCCCGGGGAACGAGGTGGTCAACAGCGTGCGGGAGGACCCGGTGCGGCGCGGGCTCCTCTTCGCGGGCACCGAGCGGAGCGTGTACGTCTCGTTCGACGACGGGGACCACTGGCAGTCGTTGCGACTGAACCTCGCGCCGAGCGCGGTGCGGGACATCTACGTCCACGAGACCGACCTCGTCGCCGGGACGCACGGCCGGGGCTTCTGGATCCTCGACGACATCACGCCGCTCCGGCAGGTGGCGAACGCGGCCGCCGCGGGGGACGCGTTCCTGTTCGCGCCGGCGCCGGCCTACCGGGTCCGGTGGAACCGGAATACCGACACGCCGCTCCCGCCCGACGAGCCCGCGGGCCGGAACCCGCCCGACGGGGCGATCATCGACTACTACCTGGCCTCGACGCCTAACGGTCAGGTCATGCTGGAGGTGCTCGACGTGCGCGGCCGGGTGGTCCGCCGCTGGGCCAGCGACGAGCCGGCGTGGCGGCCCGACAGCGGGCTCAACATCCCCGACCACTGGATGCGCCCGGCGCAGCGGGTCTCCGCCGAGCCCGGCGCGCACCGGTTCGTGTGGGACCTGCGCTATCCGCCGCCGGCGGCCCTCAATCACGAGTACCCGATCTCCGCCATCACCGGCGACACGCCGCGGGAGCCGCGCGGCCCATGGGCGTTGCCGGGGGCCTACACCGTCCGGCTCACCGTGGCCGGGCGGGCGCAGAGCCGGTCCCTCGTCCTCAGGATGGACCCGCGGGTCCACGCGACCGCGCCGGTCCTGTCGCAGCAACTCGCGCTGGCGCAGCGTCTCGTTGACGCGATGGGCCGGGATTCCGCGGCGGTGGGCGAGGTCCGGGCGATGCGGGCCCGGGGCGGCGCGTCGGACTCACTCCCGGCGCTGGACCGGGAGCTGGCGCGACTCAACGGGCAGCTGGCCTCGCTGCTGGAGGTGGTGGACGGGGCGGATGCCGTGCCGACCACGCAGGTGGTGCGGGCCATCGAAGCGGCGGAGCGCACGCTGGCCGCGGCGCTCGCCCGGTGGGAGGCGATCAGGAGGGAGGCGCGCTAGGCCCGGTCCTCCAGGGGTGGTTAGCTTTGAGCCCGTGAGGAACAGGTAAGATGCGGCTCTTCGTGGCGGTGAACCTCCCCGAGGCCGAGCGGGCGGCGGTCTGGCGCGCGGCGGCGCCCCTGCGTGACGCGGGTCTTCCCGTCCGCTGGGTCGCCGAGGGCGCGCTGCACATCACCATCAAGTTCCTGGGGGAAGTGGACGCGGACCTCGCGGCGCCCATCGGGGCCGCGCTGATCGAAGCCGTCCGGAACGTCCGCGCGTTCGAGCTCTCCCTGGGCGCGTTCGGCGCATTCCCCAGCCTCGAGCGCCCGGGCGTGCTGTGGTTCGGGGTCGACCATCCGGCGCTGGAGCTGCTCGCCAACGACGTGCAGCAGGCGGTGGGCCCGTTCGGCTTCGCGCCGACCCTCAAGCCTTTCCATCCGCACCTGACGCTGGGGCGCGCCGAGCGGGACGCCCGGCCGTCGGATTTCGAGGAGCTGGGAACGCTGGCCGCCGGCGTGGAGTATGCGGGATTGATGAGGATCGACGGCGTAGACCTGATGCAAAGCGTGCTCGGACCGGGCGGCCCCACCTACTCGGTGCTGCATCGGGCGGCGCTGGTCGGGGACACGTAGGCGATGGGCTGCCTCCGACGGCTCTTCGTGCAGATCGGGTGCCTGGTCTTCGTCATCGCCGCGCTCGTCTTCGGATTCATCTATCGCGAGCAGGTGACGGCGATCTACCGGCGCCTGCGCGGGTTGCCGCCGCCGGCGGAGACCACGGTGTTCACGCCGGCGGCCGCAGGTGGCGCGGCCCGGGCCCGGGAGTCGTTGCGCCAATTGGCGCGGCGCGACGGGCAGGCGTACGTGGACATCTCCGCGGCGGACATCGCGGCGCTGGTCGAGGGCGAGCTTGCCCGGGCGCCGCGCCGGGTGTTCGACTCGGTCGCGGTCGGGCTCACCGACGACGCGGTCCGGCTGCGTGGCGTGCTCGACCTGTCGGAGGTCCCGCAGCGCGTCCTCGGCCCGCTCTCCTCGGGGCTCTCCCGCCATGAGCCCGTCACGGCCGGCGGCCCTCTCTCGGTGGACTCGACGGGTGTCGTCGTCTGGACCCTGACCTCGCTCAAGGTGAAGGACTTCCCGTTCCCCCGGAGCACGATCCCCGCCATCCTCCGCGCGCTGCGCATCCCGGGCGCCGAGAACGGCTCGCTGCCGCTGCCGCTCGGGCAGGCGGTGGGGGACGTGCGGGTCTCGCCCGCGGGGGTCCGCCTCTACCGGGCGGTGCCGCGATGAGCCACCGGGTCCTCGTGGTGGACGACGAGCAGGGGATCCGCGACGCGCTGCGGCAGCTGCTCGAGTTCGAGGGATATCAGGTCTCCGCCGCGGCCTCCGGCGCCGAAGCGCTCGACAACTACGCCGGCGCCCGGCCCCACCTCGTCCTCCTCGACGTGAAGATGGCGGGGATGGACGGGCTCGAGGTCTTGAAACGGCTGCGGGAGCGGGACGCGGGCGCGCTGGTGGTGATGATCTCCGGGCACGGGACGATCGCGACCGCGGTCGAGGCGACCCAGCTCGGGGCGCACGACTTCCTCGAGAAGCCGCTCGACACCGACCGGGTGCTGCTCACCATCCGCAACGCGCTCAAGCACGTGGTCCTCGAGCGCGAGGTGAAGGCGCTCAAGGCGGTGGTGGAGCGCCGTTACGAGATCGTGGGGTCGTCGGCGGTGGTGCGGCAGCTCATCGAGCGCATCGAGAAGGTGGCGCGGAGCGCGTCGCGGCTCCTCATCACCGGCGAGAACGGCACGGGGAAGGAGCTGGTGGCGCGAGCGATCCACCGGCTCTCGGCGCGCGCCGACAAGCCGTACGTCGAGGTCAACTGCGCCGCGATCCCCTCCGAGCTGATCGAGTCGGAGCTGTTCGGCCACGTGAAGGGTTCCTTCACCGGCGCGTTCGCGGACCGCGTGGGCAAGTTCGAGCAGGCCGACGGCGGCACGCTCTTCCTCGACGAGGTGGGCGACATGAGCGCGGCCGCGCAGGCCAAGGTGTTGCGCGCGCTCCAGGAAGCGGTCATCACGCCGGTCGGCTCGACCCGGACCCTCACCGTGGACGTGCGCATCGTCGCCGCGACCAACAAGAAGCTCGACGACGAGATCTCTGCGGGGCGGTTCCGCGAAGACCTGCTCTACCGGCTCAACGTGGTGCCGATCGAGGTGCCGCCGCTGCGGTCCCGGCGGGAGGACATCGCGCAGTTGGTGGAGCATTTCGCCCAGCAGCTGGCGGAGCAGCAGGGGATCGTGACCCGCCCCTTCACGGCCGAGGCGCTGGAGCGGTTGCGCCGCCACGGGTGGCCCGGCAACGTGCGCGAGCTGCGCAACACGGTCGAGCGGCTCCTGATCCTGGCCAACGGGCCGGAGATCGAGGAGCGCGACGTCACGCGCCTCGTGGGCCGCGCGCCGGACGATGCGGGGCTCCCCGAGGCGCTCCTCGATTCACCCACTTACGAGGCCTTCAAGGACAACGCCGAGCGGGCCTTCCTGATGGCCAAGCTCTTCGAGTACGATTGGAACGTGAGCGAGACGGCGCGGCGCCTGGACATGCCGCGGTCCAACCTCTACAAGAAGATCGAGCGCCTCAACCTGTCGAGGGAACCGTGAGTCCGGGCGAGCCACCGCGCGATTGGGACAAGGAGCTGGCGGCGATCGACAAGTTGATCGCCACGGGGGCGGGCGGTGCGCCCGCGGCCCCCGCGCCAGCCGGGAAACGGGGCGCCGCGCCCGCTCCGCCCGCGGGCGGCGGCCAGGTGGGTCCGGTGGGAGGGCGCCGCGCGTCCTTCCTCACATGGTTCCGGGTGATCCTCGGCGTCCTGCTCGGCGCGGCATTGACGCAGTGGCCGTACGAGAAGGGCTGCGGCCTTCCGCTCTTCGGGTACCTCGGCGGCGTGGGAGCGCTGGTCGCCGTGTCGCTCTCGGGGATGGCGTCCTCGTGGCGGACGCGGTCGGCCTTCGCCAACGTGCTGTCGGTGGGCCTCCTCTTCTGGGGCACGGCGCTCGCGGCGATGGAGGTGCTGCCGCGCATCGGCTACGCGAAGCACACGGCGACCTGGCTCTGCGAGACGCGGCCCGCGCAGCCGGCGCCGCCCACTCAGCGACCGGCGCAGCCGGTGCCGCCCGCACAGGGACCAGCACCGCAGGCGGCGCCGGCCGGTCCTTCCACTCCTCAGCGACGGGATTCCTTCTAGTCATGGCGAAGACCTTCAAGAACTTCATCGGCGGCGCGTGGGTCGCGCCGCTGAACGGCGAATACTACGAGAACCGCAACCCGGCCGACTGGCGCCAGGTCATCGGCCGCTTCCCCAGGTCGGGCCCCAAGGACGTGGACCGCGCCATCAAGTCGGCGGAGAAGGGGTTCGCGCTCTGGCGCCGCACGCCGGCCCCGGTCCGCGGCGACGTGCTGCGGCACGTCGGCGACATCCTCACCGAGCGCAAGGAGGAGATCGCGCGCGCGATGACGCGGGAGATGGGCAAGGTCCTCGCCGAGACCCGCGGCGACGTGCAGGAGGGGATCGACACCGCCTACTACGCCGCCAGCGAGGGGCGCCGCCTCTTCGGGCGCACGGTGCCCTCGGAGCTCAGGGACAAGTGGGCGATGAGCACCCGGCGCCCCATCGGCGTGGCGGGGATCATCACCCCGTTCAACTTCCCGATGGCCATCCCCACCTGGAAGATCTTCCCGGCGCTCCTCTGCGGGAACGCGGTGGTCTTCAAGCC
Organism: Gemmatimonadota bacterium; assembly: GCA_041484135.1. GTDB lineage: Bacteria > Gemmatimonadota > Gemmatimonadetes > Gemmatimonadales > JACORV01 > JACORV01. The sequence continues at coordinate 4,487 of JBGPHD010000033.1, read as the reverse complement.
GAGCTCCGATGTGCCGCACACCGGGACCCTGCTGGTCGAGGCCCTGCTCGACGCGGGGCTGCCGCCCGAGGTGATCCAGCTGGTGCACGGCGGCGGACGCGTGGTGGGTGACGCGCTGGTCTCGCACCCCAAGGTGCCGCTGCTTTCCTTCACGGGCTCCACCGAGACGGGCGCGAAGCTCGGCGAGATCTGCGGGCGGATGCACAAGCACCTCTCGCTCGAGATGGGCGGCAAGAACGCCATGATCGTGATGGACGACGCCGACCTCGACCTCGCGCTCGACGGCGTGCTCTGGGGCGCCTTCGGCACCACCGGGCAGCGGTGCACCGCGACCAGCCGGCTCCTCCTCCACAAGAAGGTGCACGACCGGTTCCTCCGCATGCTGGTGGACCGTGTCGAGAAGCTCCGGCTCGGTGACGGCCTCCTGCCCACGAGCGATGTGGGGCCGATGATCAACGAGGGGGCGCTCAAGAACACGGCGAACTACGTCGAGATCGGCGTCAACGAGGGCGCCGAGCTCGCGACCGGCGGCCGGCGCGCCACCGGCGCCCGGCTCTCCCACGGCTGGTTCTTCAAGCCGACCGTCTTCGCGGGCGTCAAGGCGGGCTCGCGGCTCGAGCAGGAGGAGATCTTCGGCCCGGTCCTCGCCGTGGTGAGGATCACCAGCCTCGATCAGGCCATCCGCGTCAACAACGGGGTGCGGTATGGCCTCTCGTCATCGCTGTACACGCGCGACGTCAACGGCGCGTTCCGCGCGATCGAGGACATCCAGGCCGGCATCACCTACATCAACGCGCCGACCATCGGCGCGGAGGCGCATCTGCCGTTCGGCGGTGTGAAGGAGACCGGCAACGGCCACCGCGAAGGCGGCTGGCAGGTGTACGACTTCTTCAGCGAGACCAAGACGGTGTACGTGGACTACTCGGGCACCCTGCAGCGGGCACAGATCGACACGTACGACACCTAACCGAACCGTCGCGTTTCTTGTCACCGGCTCGGTTCTGGTCGACCGACCGGGTCCCCTTATCAGGGGCTCGGGCGGTCCGCCTTGGGGGTAACTCCATGTCGGACAGGCTCTTCCTCTCACGGCCATTCACGAGGGAGGCGGTGGCGCGGTCGATGCTCCTTGCTCCGGGAGCAGCATCCCCCTGGAGGCTGGACCATGGAACCGCAACTCCCGACCCGAACGCCGAAGGTGGCGGCGCGCTCTGAGGGCGCCCCGTCGCTGCACGCCGGCCTGCTCCGACTCAACGTGGTCGCCGCCGTCGTGGTGGCGCTGGTCCTGCTGGCCGGCCTGGCCGTGGCGCGGCTGGCGCTGCGCGCCATCGAGGCCGATGCGGCCGAACGGCGCGTGGAGCAGGCGCGGGCTTTCCTGGCCAGACAGGCGGTCGTCCGCCGGAACCGCATCGAGGAGTTCGCGTACTGGGACGAGTTGTGGGAGCGCGCGGCGCACCCGGGCATGCCGGGCACGCCGAAGTTCCTCAAGGAGAACTACACGGACTGGTTCCCGGTGCGGCACGGCGACCACCTGCTGCGGATGTGGGGCGTCAACGACCGGGTGATGTTGAACTGGACCGACAGGACGGAGCCGGGGCTGGAGTTCCCGCTCTCGGTCGCGATGCGGCACAACCTGGAGATCGAGCGGAAGACGCTGGCCGGCTTCCTGTGGACCGGCAACCGCCTGCTGCTCTTCTCGGGCGCGCCCATCCTGCCGGCGGATTACCAGCGCCCGAACGCGGTGGCCAATGGCTACGTGGTGGCGGCCGCCCATGTGCACGATTCCACCACCCGCCAGTGGAGTCAGGAGCTGCAGAGCCGCCTGGTCATGCTGCCGCCCGAGTCCGCCCTGACGCTGCCCGCGCTCGGTACGTTCTCCCGGACCACTCGTGACAGCACGGAATCGCGGTTCGTCCTGGCCGATCCCTTCGGCCATCCGGCCGCGGTGGTCTCGCTGACCGCCTCGCGCGCGTTCTTCCAGGACGTCGCCCGGTCGCTGTCGTGGGCGTTCATACTGTCGTTAGGCGTTGGCGCGGCCGCCCTGCTGGCCCTGTGGCGCCGCACCGAGCGGCTGGTGACGCGGCCCCTGGAAAGCATCGTCGAGGCGCTGGGAGGCATGCAGCGCGGCGCGCGGCTCTCCACGATCCAGGCCCCGGCGCCCGCCGAGGAGTGGGCCCTCTTCGTCTCGGCCTTCAACGCGACGGTGGAAGCGTTGCACGACTCGGAGGACCGGTACCGGGCGCTGTTCGAGCAGGCTCCCGACGCGCTGTTCCTGCTGGACGGTGCGCGCCGCATCGTCGACGTGAACCCGGCCGCCGAGGCGCTGGCGGAGCGCGGGCGCGATGAGATGGTGGGGCACGTGCTGTGCGATGTGGTGCCGCTCGAGGACCGTGGCGTCGAGCGCGGAGTGACGCGCGTGACGCGCGCCGATGGGACGAGCCGCATGGTCGGGATCGTGACGGGTCCGGCCGCGGTGGCGGGGACCGACGCGGGGACGCTGCTCTCGGTGCGCGACCTGTCGGAGCGTGAGTCGATGAAGGGGCAGCTGCGCGCGGCGCACGGGCAGAAGATGGAGGCCATCGGGGCGCTGGCGGGCGGGGTCGCCCACGATTTCAACAATCTGCTCGGCGCGATCCTGATGTCGGCGGCGGAGCTGCGCGCCGGCGTGGCCGGGCCGGAATTGAAGGACGCCGTGGAAACGGTGGAACAGGCAGCGCGCCGGGCTTCGGAGTTGACGCGGCAGCTGCTGCGGTTCGCCCGCCGGGGCGCGGTGGACGCCGAGCCTGTGGACATGGGCGACGTGGTGACCAACGTGGTGCGGCTGTGCCGGCGCACTCTTGGTCCGTCGATAGGCATCGAGTCCGCCGTCGCGGCCGACGTGCCGGTGGTGATGGGCGAGGAAGGCCAGCTGGAGCAGGCCATCCTCAACCTCTGCATCAACGCACGCGACGCCATGCCGGGTGGCGGTACGCTGCGGTTGGAAGTGGGCAGCGTCGCGTTGAACGCGGAACAGGCTCGCGAGCTGGACGGTGCGGAGCCCGGGACCTACACCGTGGTTTCGGTGACGGACAGCGGGACCGGCATGACGCCGGAGGTGCAGCGGCGCGTCTACGAGCCCTTCTTCACCACCAAGCCGTCGGGGAAGGGCACCGGACTCGGTCTCGCCATGGTCTACGGGGCGGTCCACGCTCACGCCGGCGCCATAGGCTTGGTGAGCGCACCGGGGCGCGGGACGACCTTCCACCTCTACCTGCCCGCGAGCACCAGGCAGGTCGCGGTGCGCGCCGCCAGGAAAGCCGGTCCGCTGGTGGGCGGCAGCGAGACGATCCTGCTCATCGATGACGAAGACACCTTCCGGCGCGCCGTCGGCCGGACGCTGGCGAAGCTCGGCTACGCGGTCCTGGAGGCGGCCGACGGCAAGGCGGGCTTGTCGCTCTTCGAGGCCGATCCGGCGCGCGTGGACCTGGTCATCGTCGACATGGCGATGCCGGGGCTCGGCGGGCCTGAGGTCTTTGCGGCCATCCACCGTGTGCGCGCCGACGTCCCGGTGCTGGTGTGCTCCGGTTATCCCGATGGCGAAGGGATCCGCGCGCTCATCGAGGCCGGCGCCTGCGGCGTGCTGCCCAAGCCGTTCGACCTCTCCGCGCTCGCGACGACGGTGCGCGCCGCCGTCGATCCCCACCGCACGCGCGAGATCATCGCCTCCTGATGGACGCGTCGCGTTCGTCCGTGCGGCCCGGCCCGCGACCGCGCGACTTCCCCCGTTGCGCGCACGTGGAGGCATCGCTACACTCAATCCATCCCCCGCTATTCAGCGAGCGGCATGGCCAGACAACTCAATACCGCAAGAAAAGCGTGGGTCGAAGAAGGCTCGCTGGATCAGTATCTCCGCGAGATCAGCTGCTACCCCCTCATCAATCGCGAAGAAGAGATCAATCTCGCCGTCCGCATCCGGCAGGATGACCCGGAAGCGCTCGACAAGCTGGTCCGCTCCAACCTGCGCTTCGTGGTGTCGGTAGCGAAGAAGTACCAGAACCAGGGCGTGTCGCTCTCGGACCTCATCAATGAGGGCAACCTCGGCCTGATCCGCGCCGCCCACAAGTTCGACGAGACCAAGGGCATCAAGTTCATCAGCTACGCCGTGTGGTGGATCCGTCAGGCCATCCTCCAGGCCCTGGCGGAGCAGAGCCGCATCGTGCGGGTCCCGCTCAACCGCGCCGGCACGCTGCACCGCATCGGCAAGCGGTCCTCGGCGCTCCAGCAGGAGCTGGGGCGCGAGCCCACGGTCGAGGAGATCGCCGAGGGGATGGACATCAGCGAGGAGGAAGTGGCCAAGACGCTCTCCATCTCGCAGAGCCACCTCTCGCTCGACGCGCCGATGACGCCGGGCGAGGACAACAAGCTCCTCGACTACCTCCCCGACACGCTGAACCCCACGCCCGACGAGCAGACCTTCGAGCACGCGCTCACCGAGAGCATCGAGCGGGTCC
>JBGPHD010000032.1:0-22626 GCA_041484135.1 Gemmatimonadota bacterium | reverse complement strand
GCCCGGCTCTCGCCCTTGCCCACCCCGGTCCCCATCAGCGCCGAGCCGCCGTTCTGCATCACGGTGCGGACGTCCGCGAAGTCCACGTTGATGAGGCCCGTCCGGCTGATGAGCTCGGAGATACCGCGGGTGGCGTTGAGGAGCACCTCGTCCGCCTTCTTCAGGGACTCGACGAAGCTCATCCCCTTGCCCGCCACCGCGAGGAGCCGCTCGTTAGGCACGACGATCATCGTGTCCACGTGCTTGCGCATCTCGGCGATGCCCATCTCGGCCTGCCGCATCCGCTTCTTGCCCTCGAAGAGGAACGGCTTGGTCACGATGGCCACCGTGAGCACGCCCATCTCCTTCGCCATGCTGGCGATGATCGGCGCGGCGCCGGTCCCGGTGCCGCCCCCCATCCCGCAGGTGACGAAGACGAGGTCCGCGCTCTGGATCGAGCGGGCCACGTCGTCGCGGTTCTCCTCGATGGCCTGCCGGCCGATCTCGGGCCGCGCGCCGGCCCCGAGGCCCCGGGTGAGCTTCTTCCCGATCTGGACCTTGATGTCGGCCCGGTTGTTGATCAGCGCCTGCGAGTCGGTGTTCACCGAGATGAACTCGACCCCGGACAGGCGCTCCTCGATCATCCGGTTCACCGCGTTGCCGCCGCCGCCGCCCACGCCGACGACCTTCATCCGCGCGTTCTGCGTGACGGACTCCTCGAGTTCGAAGATGCTCATGTGAACGTCCCTCGCTCCGCTGGTCTCAGAAGAAATCGGTCAGCCATCGCCTGACCGATCCGAACACCCGGTCCACGGTCACCGCTCGCGCGCCCGCCTGTGCCGCGCCCCGCGCCTGCTCCTGCATCCCGTACAGCACCAATCCCGTCGCCGTGCTGAACCTCGGCTGCTCCACCGCATCGGTCAGGCTCCCCGCGAGCGCGCGTCCCGGCACCCCCAGCCGCACCGGCATCGCGAACACCTCGCGCGCCAGCTCCACCACGCCGGCCAGCTGCGCGCTCCCACCCGTCAACACCACGCCCGCCGCCAGCTTGCCCACGTACCCCTCGCGCTCGATCTCGCGCGAGACCATCGAGAGGATCTCCTCCATGCGCATGTGGATGATGTGCGCCAGGAGCTCCCGCTGGACCTGCCGCGGTCCCTGCCCCACCGTCCCCGGCAGCTCGATCATCTCCGCCGGGTCCACCAGCGGCTCGTACGCCAGCCCGTAACGCTCCTTCAACCGCTCGGCGTCGGACTGCGTCACCGACAGCCCCTGCGCGATGTCGCTCGTCACGTGCAGGCCCGCGAAGCCGAACGTGCCCACGTGCCGGAACTTGCCGTCCTGGAAGATCGCGAGGTCCGTGCTCCCGCCGCCCAGCTCGACGAGCGCGACGCCCAGCTCCTTCTCGTCTTCCGTCAGCGTGGCGTAGCTCGCCGCGAGCGGCTCCAGCACGAACCCCGTCACCTGGTACCCCGCCCGCTCCACCGACTTCCGCAGGTTCTGCGCGACCGAGCTCGACATGGTGACGATGAACACGTCCACCTCGAGCCGCGTCCCCGTCATCCCCACCGGGTCGGAGATCCCGCGCTGCCGGTCCACCAGGTACTCCTGGGGCAGCGTGTGCAGGATCTCGCTGTCGGGCGGCAGCACGACCGCGCGCGCCACTTCGATCACCCGCTGCACGTCCGCCTCGCGGATCTCCGGCTCCGTTACGTTGACGACGCCCGGCGACGTGATGGCGCGCACGTGCTCGCCCGCGATGCCCACGTACACGCCGTCCACCTTGAAGCCCGCCATCCGCTCCGCGGCGGCCACCGCCTCGGTCACCGACCGCGTCGTCTCGTCGATGTCCCGCACCACACCGCGCCGCATCCCGCTCGTCCGCGACCGGCCCACGCCGAGGATCCGCGCCTCGGGCGACCGGGGGAGGTCCCCCGCGATCTCCGCGATCACCGCGCACGTCTTGGTCGTGCCGATGTCGAGACCGCACACGAGCCGCTCGCGCATCAGGCCACCCCGCCCGGCACGGCCGCCGCGCGCGGCCTGACGATCACCCAGCCCTTGAACCGCGCATCCAGCTCACGCCAGAGCACCGACCGGGCCTCGAGATCGCGCCGCACCGCCGACACCGACCGCACCACCTCGGGCTCCACCGGCGAACCCACGCGCACGACTCCTTCCTTCAACTCGAGCTCCACCGATCCACCGCGCACCGCCCGCGCCGTCGAGACATCCGCGAAGAGCCCCGGGTCCGTGGTCTGGATCCGCGCCAGCGCCGCGAGCACCAGCGTGTCCACGCGTCCCCCGCCCCCCAGCACCGGCGCATCCACCGGCGCGCTCGCCGGGTCGTACGGGAGCGGGCGGCCGTCCGCGCCCAACGGGACCAGCCCCGCGGGACCTTCCGCCAGCGCCACCGGCTCCACCTCACGCACCGTCACGCGCAAGGTACCCGGCAGCTGACGCCCGACATGCGCCTCGGCGATCCCGGGCGTCGCGAGGAGCCGGCGCTCCATCGCCCGGAGATCCTGCCACACGCTCGCACCAGCGCCCAGCCCCATCGCGTTCACCACCGTGTCCACCGGCAGATACCGCGCGCCGGCCACCTCCACGTGCCGCACCGCGAAGAACGCCAGGGGACGCAGCGCCATCGGCCCCCACCACGGCGAAGCGACGACGAGGAGCGCCATGACCCACAGCAGGCGCCGCTTGTACCGGCCCAACCGGCCTCTACCGCCCCTCGAGTATGCGCAGCACGTCCCGGCCGACCGTCGTCACGTCACCCGCTCCCATCGTCAGCACCAGGTCGCCTCGATCCGACAGGCTGCCGACGCGCGACGCCAGGTCGCTCCGGCTCGGAACCCACACCACGCTCTTCGCGCCCGCCTCTTCCGCCCCCCGGACGACCAGCCTGCCGTCCACCCCGGGGATGGGTGCCTCGCGCGCGGCGTACACGTCGGTCACCACCGCGACGTCCGCCGCCGCCAGCGCCCGCCCCATGGCGACCCCATGGTCCCGGGTCCGCGAGTAGAGGTGCGGCTGGAAGACCGCCACCAACCTCCGTCCCGGGTAGGCCTGCCGGGCCGCCTCGAGGGTCGCGGCGATCTCCGCCTCGTGGTGGGCATAGTCATCCACGACGACGACCCCCCCCGCCTCCCCCACCAGCTCGAACCGGCGCCCCACTCCGGTGAACTTCCCCAACGCCTCGAGGACCGGATCGAGGTCCGCACCCAACTCGGCTGCCACCGCCAAAGCGGCAGCGGCGTTCCGGACATTGTGGAGCCCCGGAACCCGGAGCTGTAACCGGACCGCCCGACCACCCGGCAAAGTCACCGTTGCGACGCTCCGGCCTTCCGCCCGGTCCACGATCTGGATCCGGACGTCCGCCGTGGACGAGAGCCCTACCGTCCAGGTCGGCCGAGCCGCCAGTCGCGCGACCTTCACGGCCGTCGCGTCGTCCCCGCCGACGATCACCCGGCGCGCCGGGCTGGCGAACTTCGCGAACGCTTCCTCGAGCGCTTCCATGCTTCCGTAGCACTCGAGGTGGTCGGCCTCAACGTTGTTGATGACAGCCACTTGCGCTGTCAGCGCGAGAAACGACCTGTCGTACTCGTCAGCCTCCACCACGAACAGGCGATCACCGCCGATCCGGGCGTTCCCCCCCCAGGCAGCGACACGGCCGCCAGCGATTCCCGTAGGATTCAGCCCGGCGGCCGCGAGAGCCTCGGTGGTCATGACCGTCGTCGTCGTCTTGCCATGCGTCCCGGCGACGGCGACGACCTGGCCATTTGAGATCGCGGCTGCCAGCGCCTCGGCCCGGCGCACGACCGGCAAGCCAAGCTTGCGCGCGCGCTCGAGTTCCGGATGATCGGGCGGGACGGCGGAACTGACCACGACCGCCCGCGCCCCATCGAGATGACTCGGATCGTGCCCGGCGATCACCACCCCACCCGCCCGCCGCACATCCGCCGAACTTGACGCCCCTCCCGCACCCTCGGCGTCCCGGTCGCAGCCGGTGACTGCCACACCCCGACGCCGAGCCAGGAGCGCCAGAGCGCTCATGCCGGCGCCGGCAACCCCCATGAAGTGCACAGGGCGAGGGTCGTCGGGTGAGAAAAGCCGCATCTATGGGCGGCTAATCTAAGACAACACCTATGGTTGCGAAAGAGTATGTGCTAACTCTTGGACAGGATCTCGAGGGCCTTTGAGGCGATTTCCCGCACCGCGTTAGGTCGCGAACGCTGCTTCGCCGCGGCCCCGACACCCGCCAATCTTGCAGGGTCCCGGAGCAATCCAGCTACCGCCGAGCCGAGCGTCGCGCCGGTGATATCAGCCTGCTCCAGCAGCACTGCGGCACCCCCCGCCGCCAAGGCTTGGGCGTTGGCGAGCTGGTGTCCGGCGGCCGCCGTCGGCAGCGGGACCAGCACCGACGGGAGACCCCAGGCCGTCACCTCCGCGATGGTCATGGCGCCCGCCCGGGCGAGCACGACGTCGGCGGCCGCGTAGGCGTGCTCGATGGGGTCGATGAAGGGCTCGACCACGATCCTCCCGTGGACCCCGTAGCTCGCGAATGCCGAATGGGTCCCCGCCCCGGTCTGCCAGATGAGGTTCGCCTCCGGCGGCCAGTCCCCCTTCATCAGCGCGTCCCGCACCGCCTGGTTGATGGCGAGCGCCCCCTGGCTGCCGCCCATCACCAGCACCACGGGTCGGTCCGGCGCGAACCCGAACCGCACGCGCGCCTCTCCCTGGGGAGGCCGGACGTCGGGGGGAGGCTGGATGGGGTTCCCCGAAACGAACACCTCCGTCGAGGGACCGGGCCGGAGGTGCGCCCGCGCTTCCGGGAATCCCAGGTGGATCTGTCGGGCGCTGTGGGAGAGCCATCGCGTGGCGAGTCCCGGGAACGCGTTCTGCTCCTGGATCACCGTGGGGATCCCGCGCGAGGCCCCATAGCGCACCACCGGCGCCGAGACGTACCCGCCCGTACCCACCACCAGCACCGGCCGCTGGCGGCGGATGATCCGGCCGATGGCCCTGACGGATGCGAACAGGGTGAACGGCAGGGACACGTTCTTCCACCATTCCCGGCGGCGGAGCGGCTCGAGCGGGAGCAGCTCGTACTGCCAGTGACGCTGCGGCAGCACGGCCGCCTCCACCCCGCGCCGGCTCCCGATGAAGAACGGCACGAGCGAAGGGTCCTGCCGCACCAGCTCGTCGGCCAGCGCGAGCGCGGGCATGAGGTGACCCCCCGTCCCGCCGCCGGCGAAGAGCACGGTGCTCACTTCACCACCTGCCGCCGCCGCGTGCCCAGGTTCACGAGGAATCCCGTCGCGATGAGGGCGATGATCAGCCCGGACCTGCCGTAGGAGATGAACGGGAGGACGAGCCCCGTCGTGGGCACGATCCCGACGCCGACGCCCATGTGCAGGAAGGCATCCGTGCCGACCATCGCGGCGAGTCCGACGCCGAGGTACTGGCGGAACGGGTCGCCGGCCGCGCGCGCGAGCCTGAGCGCGAGGAAGATGTACGCGAGGAAGCTGACGACGAGGAACACCACGCCCGCGAACCCCCACTCCTCGCCGATAGTGCTGAAGATGAAATCGCTGTAGGGATACGGCAGGAAGCCGAGCTTCTGCTGCCCTTCCCCGAACCCGACCCCGAGGAGCTGCCCCGCACCTACTCCGATGAGCGACTGATCGATCTGATACGAGTCGCGCAGCCGGTCCGCGCCGGGATCCAGGAAGCTCGTCATGCGTAGCAGCCGGTACTGCACCCCCTCGATCCGGCCCCACAGCCAAGGAAGCGCGACCATGCCCAGCAGGATGAAGTGGCCGATGCGCGCTCCCGAGACGAAGAGCACCAGCATCGCGAGGAAGCCGATCACGACGGCGGTGGAGAGGTCAGGCTCGAGCAGGATGAGGGCGGAGAGCGGGACCACGACGATGAGCACCGGCAGCAGTCCCTTGCGGAGATGCTTGACGTCCGCGCCCTTCTTCGCGCAGAGCATGGCCGTCCAGATCACCACCGCGAGCTTGGCGATCTCCGAGACCTGGATCGAGATGCCGAGGTTGATCCAACGCCGCGCGCCGTTGACCCGCGGCGCGATGGCGTGCGTGAACGGGAGGAGCAGCACCGTCAGGAGACCGATGGTGACGAGCACGATCGGCCAGGCGAGCTGGCGCACGCGGTCGAGGTTCACGCGCGAGGCGAGGAGGAGGAAGATGCCGCCGACCGCGGCCCCCGCGAGCTGGTCCAGCACCCTGGTCGAACCCAGCACCCGCCCGCGCTCGACCAGAGCCGAGGAGGCGGCGTACACCGACGCCAGGCCGAAGACGACCAGGACGGCGGCGAGGATCACCAGCGCCTTCGCTTCCCATCCGAGGACCCACTCGCGCTTCGCCGCAGCCACTACATCGCCTCCACGATGGCGCGGAACTGCCGGCCCCGGTCCTCGGCGTTGGTGAACATGTCGAAGCTGGCGCAGGCGGGTGAGAGGAGCACCGCGTCACCCGGCTTGGCCATCGCCCGGGCGCGCGCGAGCACCTCGCCGAAGTCGTGCCCGCCCCGGATCACCGTCGTGGCGCCTTCGAGCGCGCCGGCCACGAGCTGCTCCGCGTCGCCGTAGGCGACGACGCCGCGCGCCCCGCCGAGCGCATCGCGCAGCTCGGTGACGTCGCTGCCCTTGTCCTTTCCCCCGATGAGCACCACCACCGGGCGATCGAGACTCTGGATCGCGGAGCGGCACGAAGAGACCGTCGTGGCCTTGGAGTCGTTCACCCAGAGCACGCCGTCCACCTCGCGCACCGGCTCGAGGCGGTGCGGGAGCGACGTGAACGTCCTGAGCGCACGCGCCAGGAGTTCCCGGTCCACGCTGGGTGGGAGCGCCACCAGGGCCGCGAGCGCGTTGGCGACGTTGTGGTCCCCGAGGAGGCCGAGGTCCGCGCGCCTGAGGAGCGGCGTGCCGCGCAGCACCAGCCAGCCGGCGGCCCGGTCGTAGAAGCCGGCCGCGGCGCGCAGGCTGAGCGAGAAATGCTCGGCCGCGCCCGGCACGTCGGTGGCGAGGCGGAGCACCAGCGGATCGTCGCCGTTCAGGACCCAGCGGCTCTCCTCCGACGCGTTCCGGAAGAGGAGGCGCTTGTCGGCGTAGTACGCCTCGACGTCGGGGTACCGGTCGAGGTGATCGGCGGAGAGGTTGGTCACCACCCCGACCGCGGGCCTGAGCGCGGGACAGTCGTGGAGCTGGAAGGAGCTGGCCTCGACGGCGAGCCACTCGGGCGGAGGTCCCAGCGCCACATCCGAGAGCGGGCTGCCGATGTTGCCCGCCGCCGCGGCCGGACCGAGGCCGGCGGCGTCGAGGAGATGGGCGAGGATCGCGGAGGTGGTGGACTTCCCCTTGGTCCCGGTGGTGACGATGAGGCGCGTCCCATCGAGGACCCGCGCCGCGAGGTCCAGCTCCGCGACCACCGGCACGCCCGCCCTCTCCGCCGCCATCACCGGCTCGGCGTCAGGCCGCACGCCGGGAGAGAGGACCAGCACCGCCGCCCGCGCGATGCGCGCCAGGTCGTGGCGGCCCAGCTCCACCTCGCATCCGGCGGCGCGCAGCGCCGCCGCCGTCTCCAGGAGCGCCGGCGTCTCGGCCTGGTCCGAGGCGTACACGGCGAGCCCGAGGCGGCGCAGCAGCAGGCACGCCGACCGCCCGCTCCGCGCCAGGCCGACGACGGCGGCCTCTCCCCGGCGCCAGGCGTCCGGGATCACCGGATCTTGAGCGTGGAGAGCGCGACCAGCGCGCACAGCAGGCCGAGGATCCAGAACCGGGTCACCACGGTGGACTCGTGCCAGCCGAGCTGCTCGAAGTGGTGATGGAGCGGCGCCATGCGGAAGACGCGGTGCTGCTCGGCGTAGGGGCGGCCGTGGCGCCAGAGGCGGTACTTGAAGACCCGGCGCTGGATCATCACCGAGAGCGTCTCGGCGGCGAACACCCCGCCTACGAGCAGGAGCAGGAACTCCGACTTGAGCAGGATCGCCACGGTGCCTAACGCGCCGCCGATGGCGAGCGCCCCGGTGTCCCCCATGATGACCTTGGCGGGGTGGGCGTTGAACCACAGGAAGCCGATGCACGCCCCCATCAGGCTGGCGCAGAAGATGGCCAGCTCCCCCGCGCCCGGGAGGTAGAAGACCTTCAGGTAGTCGGAGGCGTCGGTCCGGCCGAAGATGTAGGCGAAGGCCGCGAAGGCGATCGCGGCGATGGCGGCGAGGCCCGCCGCCAGCCCGTCCAGGCCGTCGGTCAGGTTCACGGCGTTGGTCGTCCCGGTCACGATGAAGGTCACGAATGCCGCGTACAGCGGCCACCACATCACGACGTACACATACTTGAAGAACGGCACGGTGGTCGCCGTGGCGGGGAGCACGGTGCCGGTCCACGGCAACGCCAGCAGCACCGCCGAGAGCGCCACCCCGAACACGATCTGCCCGGCCAGCTTGTAGCGCGCCACCAGCCCCCGCGAGCTGTGCTGCACCACCTTGAGATAGTCGTCCACGAAGCCGATGGCGCCCATCCACAGCAGCGCGAAGAGCGCGACCAGCACGAACCGGTTGTCGAGCCGCGCCCACAGCAGCGTGGGGAGGAGCGTCGCCACGATGATGATGATGCCGCCCATGGTCGGCGTGCCGCGCTTCTCCAGGTGGGTCGCCGGCCCCTCGCTGCGGATGACCTGGCCGATCTTGTGCGCCCGGAGCCGCTCGATGATGGACGGGCCGAGGAAGAAGGCCATGAGGAGCGCTGTCACCGTTGCCGCGGCGGCGCGGAAGGAGATGTAGCTCACCAGGTTCGCCAGGGCGAAGCGGTGCGCGAAGGGATAGAGCAGCTGGTACAGCACTAGTGCCCTCCCCCCTCGGGGGTATGGGTGGGCCAGAGGAGCGGGAAGAGACGTTCGAGCGCCACGCCGCGCGAAGCCTTGAAGAGCACCACGTCACCGGGCCGGAGGCGCTCCTTGAGGGGGCCGGCGAGCGCCTCCGGCGTGTCGGCCGTCAGCAGGTTCGCGGCCTGGAGCTGTTGCTGGATCGACTTGAAGGCCGGAACGAAGTCGCCCACCGCGGCGATGACGTCGGGGCGCGCCGCGAGCACCGCCTCGGCCGCTTCGCGGTGCAGCGCCTCCGCGGCGGGCCCCAGCTCCCGCATCGTGCCCAGGACCACCACGGTCCGCCGCTTGCCGCGCACGCTCGCGAGGAGCTCCAGCGCGGCCTGGAGCGAGGCGGGATTGGCGTTGTAGGAGTCGTCGATGACGGTGATCCCGGCCATCTCGAAGAGCTCGCTCCTTCCGCCGGGGATCTTCACCGCCTCGAGCGCCGGGGCCGCCTCGGCGGGCGGGACGCCTAACGTGTCAGCCACCGCGAGCGCGAGGAGCGCGTTGCCCACCATGTGCCGCCCCCGCAGGGGCAGCCGGACCTCGACGCCGCGGACGGTGAACCGCGGCCGCCCGTCCTCCCCGACCTCGACCTGCTCGGCGGTCCAGTCGGCGGGGCCGCCCAAGCCCGCCGTGATCACGCGCCTGGCCGCTCCGCGGGCGGCCTCGGCGAGCGCCGGAGGCGTGAGGCCCACCACCGCGGTCGCCACCCCGGCGAGCAGCGCCGCCTTCTCCGCGAGGACCTGCTCCGGCCCGCCGAACCCCTCGAGGTGGCCGGCCCCCACGTTCGTGACCACCGCCACGTCGGGCCGCACGATCTCCCGGAGGCGCGCGATCTCGCCGGGAACGCTGGCGCCGCACTCCACCACCATCGCGTGCGCCTCGACCGGGGCCGCGAGGACGGTCAGCGGCACGCCGACCAGGTTGTTGAGATTGCGCTGCGACGCGTGCACCATGAACCGCGCGCGCAGCGCGGCCGCGATCAGCTCCCGCGTGCTGGTCTTGCCGTTGGTCCCCGTCACCGCGACGACCGGTCCCGTGAACGCGTCGCGCCGGTGCCGGGCCAGCCTCCCCAGCGCCGCCAAGGTGTCGTCCACCTCGAACCAGTCGAAGCCCGGCCAGCGCGGCGTGTTGCGGCGCACCACGACCGCCGAGCCGCCGGCCAGGCGCACGTCGGAGAGGAAGTCGTGCGCGTCGAAGCGCTCGCCCTTGAGCGCGACGAACAGCTCCCCTTCCCGGATCGAGCGCGTGTCGGTGGAGAGGCCGCTGTAGGCATGATCCCACGACGCGGCGGGCATGCCGAGGGCCTCTGTCACCTGCCGGGCGTTCCAGGCGAAGGCCGTCACTTGGCCAGTGCCCGGACCGCGTCGGCCACCACGTCGCGCTCGTCGAAGGGCAGCCGGTCGTGGCCGACCACCTGGTAGTTCTCGTGACCCTTGCCCGCGAGGAGGATGGTGTCCCCGGGCTTGGCGATGGCGACGGCGCGGGCGATGGCCTTGCGGCGGTCCACGATGCGCAGGTGCGGCGTCTTCCCCATCCCTTCCTCCACGTCGTCGAGGATGCGCTCCGGCGGCTCGGTCCGCGGGTTGTCGGAGGTGAGGATGGCGAGGTCCGCGCCCTCGGCCGCGATGGCGCCCATCGCCGGCCGCTTGCCGCGGTCGCGGTCGCCGCCGCACCCGAAGACGACCAGGAGCCGGCCGCGGGTGAGCGGGCGCGCCGCCCCGAGGGCGCGCGCGAGGGCGTCGGGCGTGTGGGCGTAGTCGCGGAGCACCACGCAGGGCGACGCGGCCACGCGCTCCATGCGCCCCGGCACCTGCGGCGCGCTCGCGAGGCGGGTGGCGACCGCTACCACGTCGCGCCCGAGCGCGATGGCCGCGGCGGCGGCGGCCAGGGCGTTCTCGACGTTGAACCGGCCCAGCAGCGGCAGCGCGACCGTGGCCGACCGGCCGCGCGCGGTCAGGGTGAAGCGCATCCCCAGCGCGTCGCCGTCGATGTCCGCGGCGCGGACGTCGGCGGGGACCTCGATGCCGAAGGTCATGCGCTCGGGGCGCGGGGGCAGCCGCTGCCACGCGGGGTCGTCGGCGTTGGTGACCTCGATCCCCCCCTCGGCGAGGTAGGTCGAGAGCTTGAGCTTGGCGCCGAGGTACGACGCCTCGTCCTTGTGGTAGTCGAGGTGGTCGCGGGTGAAGTTGGTGTACACCGCGGACTTGAAGGTGAGGCCCCAGACGCGGTCCTGGTCGAGGCTGTGGGAGGACACCTCCATCGCCACCGTGCGGCACCCGCTGTCCCGCAGCGCGGCGAGCGCCGCCTGCAGCTCGACCGGGCCCGGCGTGGTGAGGGGCCCGCTCTCCGGCAGCGTCCGCCCCTCGCCGTCGATGGCGCCTAACGTGCCGAGCGAGCCGGCGGGCGCCTGGTCCCCGAAGAGGTGGCGCAGCAGGTGGACGGTGGTCGTCTTGCCGTTGGTGCCCGTCACGGCGAGGAGCTGCAGGCCGTAGACCGGGTCGCCGTAGCGCAGCGCCGCCGCGATGGCGGCGGCGTGCCGCCCGTTGGCGACCTCGATCTGCGGGATGGCCACCCCGCCCACGCGCCGCTCCACGATCGCCGAGACCGCCCCGCCCTGCGCCGCGGCCGGCAGGTACGCGTGCCCGTCCACCGCCGACCCCTCGTACGCCACGAAAAGCGTGCCGGGCCCCGCGCGCCGGCTGTCGGTGGTCACTTCCGCGAGCTGGTCGGGAACGCCGTCGGGCCACCGCACCAGCTGGCCGGCGCCGGCGAGCCGCTCCCGCAGCGCGTCAGCCCGCACGCGGCGGCTCCGCGTGGATCACGATGGTGCTGCCCCGCGGCACGCTGGCGCCCGCGGCCGGGCTCGTCGCCGCCGCGCGGCCCCAGCCCTCCACCTTCACGCGGAACCCGCTGCGATGGAGTGCCCGCGCCGCCGCCCGCACCGGCAGCCCCGCCACCGGCGGGACAGTGCGCGGCTCGGCGGAGCGGGCCGCGCTGTCCGGCGTGGCACCACCCGGGGGCCAGTCCACCACTACCAGCGCCGGGTCGGCCCCGGGCGGCGCGGCCGCCGCCGCCGGCGCGCGGCGGCGCGAGAGCCGGCTCCGGTCCAGCGCGACGTTAGGTGTCGCGAGGGCAGCCTCGAGGATGGTGCGCGTCACCGGCGCCGCCGTCGTGCCCCCGAAGTAGTCCCCCTCCGGATCGTCGATCTTGACGACCAGGACCAGCTGCGGGTCCACCGCCGGGAAGAGGCCCACGAACACCGCGTTGTGCTTCCCCTCGATGTACCGGCCCCGCACGTTGCGCCGGACCGTGCCCGTCTTGCCGGCCACCGCGTACGTGCCGAGCGCGGCCTGCCGCCCGGTGCCCTCCTCCACCACGCCCCGCAGCATGTGCGCGAGCTGGGCCGCCACGTCCTCGGTCATGACTCGCCGCACCGGGCGCGCGAGGTGGCGCCACCGCACGCTCCCCGTTCCGCCGCCGCCCCGCACTTCGCGCACGATGGTCGGCTCGAGGAGGATGCCGCCGTTGGCGAAGACCGCGTACGCCGAGGCGAGCTGGATGGGCGTCACCGCCAGCTCGTAACCCATCGCGAGGCTCGCCGCGCTCTCCGTCGTCCACGCCCGGGGCGAGCGCAGCCGCCCCGCCGCCTCGCCCGGGAGCTCGATGCCGGTCGTCACGCCGAAGCCGAAGTCGCGCAGCGCTTCGTACTGCTCCACCGCCGTGAGCCGGCTGCCGAACTTCGCGATGCCGATGTTGCTCGAGAGCCGGATCACATCCGACAGGGTGAGGTTCCCCGAGCCGTGCACGTCGTGGATCACCCGATCGCCCATCTGGTAGGTGCCGTTCTCCGCGAAGATCGTATCGTGCGGCGTGGCCTTGCCCAGTCTGAGCAGGGCCGCGGCGGTGAACGGCTTGGCGGTCGAGCCCGGCTCGAACGACTCGGCAACCAGGCCACCGGCATCCGCCTCCCGTCGCATCCCCACGATGGCGAGGATCTCGCCAGTGGCCGGCTGGAGGATCACCACGTCGCCGCCGGCCGCGTGCGCTTCCGCCACCGCGCCTGCGAGCGCCCGCTCGGCGATCTCCTGCAGCTCGGCGTCGAGGGTGAGGACGACGTCGGCGCCGTCCACCGGCTCGGCCAGCGGCCGCGTCGGCGAGGGATAGGTGCGGCCCCGGTGGTCGCGCAGCATCACCGCCATCCCGCCGCGGCCCGCCAGCACCGAGTCGAACGCGCGCTCCAGGCCGCTGGCGCCGCGCCCGCGCACGTCCACCCGGCCCAGCAGCCGCGGCGCGAGGTCGGGGCGCGGGTAGAACCGTTCCAGGTGCCGCTGGAGGTAGACGCCCCGGAGGTTCTTGAGCGCCGCGACGGCGCTCCAGGGATAGGGCCCCGGCCACTCGAACCAGACCCGCCCCGACCGCACCGCCGCCGCGATGGCGAGGCGCGGCCGGCCCGTGGCGCGGGCCAGGAGGTCGATCGTCCGGCCCGCGTCATCCAGCTCGCGCGGCGCCAGGCCGACGCCGAAGGTCTCCTGGGAGATGGCGAGCGCCACGCCGTTGCGGTCGTAGATGGTGCCGCGGCGGGCCGGGAGGACGACGTGCGTGGTCTGCTGGGCCGCCGCCCGCTCGCGCCACGCGCGCCCCTGCACGAGCTGGAGCTGGGCCGCCCGGACGAGCACGGCACCCGCCGCGAGACCGAAGCCGGTGGCGATCAGCGTGAGGCGCGAAGGGGTAGGTGGCACGCCCTTACCTGGACCGAGGGTCCTGCAGAATGATGATCTCCGAGTCCTGGGGCAAGCGCAGACCCAGCCGGCGCTCGGCGAGCGGCACCAGCACGGCCCGGCTCCGGGCCTTCAGGATCTCACCGGCCGCGGTGGCTTTCGTCGCCTCGAGGGCGCCCCGGGCCACCTCGAGCGCGCGCAGCTCGTCGGCCGCGGCACGGGCCGCGCTCTGCCGCCACACCACCACCGACGCCACCGCGAGGAAGCCCGCCAGCCACAGGGCCAGGAAGTGGCGCCCCTTCAGGCTCACGCGGCCTTCCGGAACGCGCGCAGCCGGGCACTGCGGGCGCGCGGGTTGACGGCGACCTCATCCGGCGTGGCCACCACGGCCCGCTTCGTCACCACGGTCCCGAGGGCGCGGCCGCGGCAGGTGCACACCGGCTGGTGCGGAGGGCAGATGCAGGCGCGGGCCCACTCGCGGAAGGCGTGCTTGACGATGCGGTCCTCGCCGGAGTGGTAGCTGATGACGGCGATCAGGCCGCCCGGGGCGAGCAGATCGAGCAGGTCGGGGAGCGCGGCGGCGAGCGTGTCGAGCTCGCCGTTCACCGCGATGCGCACCGCCTGGAAGAGCCGGGCGAAGTCGGGGGGGCCGCTGCGGGGGCCGAGCACCGCGCGGATGGCGTTCACGAGGTCGTCGGAGATGGCGAAGGGGCGGGCGGAGCGGCGCCGCGCGATCTCGCGGGCCAGGGCCCGGGCGCGCGGCTCGTCGCCGAAGTCCGCGAAGGCCGCCGCGAGGTCGGTGGCCGGGGTGTCGTTGAGCCAGTCCGCCGCCGTCGGGCCACCCGCGCCACCCGTGGTCATGCGCATATCGAGGGGCGCGCCGGGGCGGAACGTGAAGCCGCGGGTCTCATCGTCGATCTGCGGAGACGAGACGCCGAGGTCGAGGAGGATGCCGTCGGGGGCGAAGGCCTGGATGTCGGCGTCGCGCACGGCCAGGGCGAAGTCGAGCTGCCGCACTGTGCCCGCGCCGCCCAGGGTGGCCCGCGCGGCGGTGACCGCGTCGCCGTCGCGGTCGATCGCGACCACGCGGGCGCCGTCCCGGGCGAGGCGGGCGGCGTGACCGCCCGCGCCCGCGGTGCCGTCGAGGACGCGGCGGCAACCGGCGAGGACGCCGGCCACCTCCTCGAGCAGGACGCTGCGATGCGCGAACCCCGCCGGAGCGCCCGATGGCCGGATAAAGGCCGCCTCATCTCCGATCACGCGTCACCTCGCACGCATGACGCTCCTCCTAAAGGAAACGCCCCGCCTGCCTCGGCAGGTGGGGCGTAATGGCGGGGCTGACGGGGATCGAACCCGCGACCTCCGGTGTGACAGACCGGCACTCTAACCAGCTGAGCTACAGCCCCCCGCGAGAAGCCACTCAATATAGAAACCCGCGGGACGGCCTACAAGCTCAGGGGCAATGCAGTTGTCGTTGCAACCCCGTCAGGCTCGTCCGCAGTTGCGGGACGTACTGGCTCAGGATCTGGTTCGCCTGCTCGCGATTGATCGAGACGCCGACGACGATGTTCGTTTCCACCTGGCTCACCAGGTCCCCGGCGCGCCGTACGGCGTCGCAGTTGCGATTGGCCTGGGCATCCTGGGCGGCGAGCGATGCGAGCTGCAGCTCCGCGAGTCCGCGAATGTACCCGATGTTGGCGAGGGTGCGCGCGGTAGCCCAGGGCTGGGCGATTCCGAGGATCGAGTCGGTACGGGCCCACCGCACCGCTCCGGCGATCGTGGTGTCCGAGAAGATCGCCGCGCCGCGCCTGAGGTAGATGCCCGCCGCCGACGGCCGCAGCGTGGTGTCGGCCGCCACGCTGCGCGACGCCCACGCGAGCGCCGAATCGGGCTGGCTGCCGCTGATCCACACCGCCAGCGTCAGCATCGCGCGGCCGTCGTTAGGCCTGAGCTCGAGGTAATGCCGGATGGCCGCCAGCGCGTTCGCGGTGTCCCCGCGGGCGGCGAGCAGCGCGGCCAGGTTGAAGTGGTACTGGGCCTGCGTGGCCATGCGCACGGTGGCGATGCGCGTCCACAGGAGCAGGTTCGCCGTGTCCGGCACCTGCTGGTAGTAGTTGGTGATCCGGTAGACCAGCAGCGAGTCGATGTTGGTCGAGTCCACCTCCGCCACGAGCGAGAGGGTCCGGGCCGCCTCTTCCCAGCGGCGTCCCGCCGCCAGCGCGATGCTCCGGGCGTTCAGGAGCGTCACGTTGCTCGGGCTGCCCGCGAGTCCCTCGTCGATCAGCACCAGGGCGCTGTCGGGCTGGCCGCGCATGACCCACAGGCGCGCCGCGTTCACGCGCAGGGTGTCGTTGCGGACCTCGACCTTGAGGACGTGGTGGGTCATGTGGAGCAGCTCGGCCGTGTCGCCGCGCTCTTCGTAGACCCGCGCCAGCTGCCGCAGCACCAGCGCGTTCAGCGAGTCGAGATCCTCGGCCATCCGGAGATGCGAGAGGATGGTGTCCGACGTGGCGCCCTGCGAGCGCCGCATCATGGCCATGCAGAGGTGCGCACCGGCGCTGTTGGGATACTGCTGGAGCGCCCGGTCGGCGGCCTGCTGGGCCCGGGTGAGCAGGCGCGTCGAGTCGGCGGTGTTCCGCGCGTTCGCCAGGGAATCGACGCCGCGGCGGCAATTGGTGACGTACTCGAACGAGCGATAGGCATCGGCCAGGCGGTTGGCGAGGTCGGAGCCGGTGGTGGCGTTCGCGCGAAGCCTGGGCACCGTCAGCGAGGCCGACGCGCTCTGCGGCGCGAGGCCCTGCGTCTCCGCGAGCCGCGCGACCACGAGGAGCGAGTCCCCGGCGGTCCGGATGATGTTGCCTTCGACCAGGATCCGGACATTGAGGAACCGCGCCAGCTGGCGCGCCACGCTCGGCTCGAGGGGCATGTCCTTGTTGTAGCCGCTCGCCTCCAGCGCCTCGTTCATCCCGGCCTTGAGGATGATGTTGAAGATCTCCGCCCGCGTCAGCCGGAGCCGGTCACGCACCCCGTCCGGGATGGCGACGGCCAGCGTGGAGTCGGCGCTGTCCCGCGCGAAGGGGACGACCATGAGCTTGGCCGCGGTGGGCGGCGAGGTCACCACCCGCGCCAGTTGGGCCCGGCCCGTCGCCGCGGTCATCGCGACGAGGACGAAGGCCACGAGGGTCGCCCGGAGAGACCGCACCCCGCGCGCGCTACCTCGATCCATGCCCTGACTCCTCCGCATCCGTGCCATCATCTTCCCTCGAGCCATCGACCCCGCCCAGTGGGCGAAGAGGGATTCGAACCCCCGACATCCTGCGTGTAAGGCAGGCGCTCTGGACCAGCTGAGCTATTCGCCCGATCGCGCGCTACAGGATCAAGCCGAGCGGCAGGAATACGCAGTAACCCAGCACCAGGAGCAGCGGCGCCAGCGTCGTCGATCCCCGGGACAGCAGCAGGTATCCCGTCGCCAGCGCCACCAGCGCGCCGCCGAGGAAAGCGCTGTTGACGGGCCCGAACTGCAGCCGTGACTGAGGGGCGGAACTTTGCACAGGGGTTGAGGATAGCCGTCATGGCATGGCTGGTCAAGCGCTGCCGTCACCGGCCACCGGGGGGGCCCCGCCGGCCTCGACAGTCTGCAGCATCTCCCTGCACTTCTTACCCCACGGATTGAACTTGTTCGCCGTGAAACCCGCTTCCCAGGACGCTTTCGCGGCCCCCTGGTCCCCGGCGAACCACTGGGCGCGACCCAGCTGGTAGTAGGCCTCGATGAGGTTGGGGCCGAGTTCCAGCGTCTTCTTGAAGAAGTTGTCGGCGTCCTCGTACATCTCGCGCTCGAGGTAGACCAGCCCGAGGTAGTAGTGGGCGTAGAGGGTGGCCTTCTTGTCGTTGGCCATGCGGATGGCCTTGGACAGGTGCTCGATGGCCTCGCCGAAGATCCGCTTCTTGAGACAGATGTACCCGACATTGATCCGCGCCAGCGAGTTCCCCGGCTCGCGCATCAGGACCTTCTGGAAGGTCATGAGGGCGTCGTCGTAGTCCTCCTTGAGCATCTGCGCCCACCCGAGCAGCGATTCCGACTGCGCGTCGTTCGGCGAGAGCTCGAGCGCCTTGGTGAGGGCCTGGATCGACCCCGCATAATCGCCGAGCGAGAGGAGGCTCCAGCCCTTCTCAATGAAGGTCGAGGCCCCGATGTGGTCGGAGTGGATCACCGGCTTCTCGCCGGAGAACTCGGGCGCGGTGGGCTTGGTGCCGGCCGCGAGCGACTTGTAGCGGTCCACCAGCACCTTGATCTCGTCCTTGAGCGCGGTCAGCTCGCCGATGACCGCGTCAACCTGCTTGAAGAAGCCGATGATGTCCTTCTTGGACGCGTCGAGCTCCGCCGGGCTCTTGGCGGCGTCGAGCGCCGCGGCGATGGCCCCGTACCGGGCGCGCAGCCCGGTGGTCAGCTCGTCAGCCATGGACCGGCTCCGCCTGGACGGCCTCGAGCGCGATGCGCTCGGTGGAGGTGAGCAGCTTCGCCGTCTGGAGCAGCACCACCGTGCGCTCGCCGATGGTGATGATCCCCTGGATGTAGTCGGCGGCCAGGCCCCGCACCACGGCCGAAGGCATGGCGACGGCATCGGCGCCGATGCGGAGCACCTCGCGCACCGCGTCCACCACGACGGCCACGTTGAGGCCCTCGACCTCGAGCACCACCATGCGCGTCTCCTCTTTCACGCGCGCCTCGGAGAACTCGAAGCGCTTCCTGAGATCGATCACCGGCACCACGACGCCCTGCACCTGGAGGATGCCCTCGAGGAAGGCCGGCGCCTTGGGCAGCGGCGAAGGCGCCTCGTAGCGCAGGATGCGCTGCACGTGGAAGACGTTGAAGGCGAACTCCTGTCCGCCCACACGGAAGACGACGACCTGGATGTCGTCACCCTGGCTCATCGCGGCTCCTCGATGGAGGTCAGGCGCTCGGCCAGGGCTGCCGGGTCGATCACCGTGACCAGTTCCGTCCCCACGCGCCATATGCCCGACGCCCACGCCGCCGGCGCGCTCCCCACGAACGTGGCGCCGCCCTCCACCACCTCGAGCACCTCGTCCACCTCGAGGGCCACCACGGTCTCGCCGACCTCCACCACCACGGCCGTGTCCCCCGCCGCCCCCGGCGGCACGCCCCCGGCGAGCAGCGCGCCCAGGTGCACCAGCGACAGGAACCGCTCGCGCAGCGGCATCACCCCGCGCAGCGCCGGCGTCCGCGCCGGCACCGGCCGCGGAGGCGGGACGTCCACCACCTCGCGCACGCTGGAGAGCCCGATGCCGTAGCGATCGGCGCCCGCGCGCACCACCAGGAATCCCTCGGTCGCGATCACGCCCGCCCCGCCAGGCGCAGGCGCATGAGCGCGTGGACGCTCCGCTCCGCGATGCGGTCGAGCGGCGCCACGTCGCGCGCGCCGCCCACCTGCACCGCCACGTGCGGCATCCCGTAGACCACCGAGGTCTCCTTGTCCTGCGCCAGCGTCGCGCCGCCCGCGTCGCGGATCGCCAGCAGACCCTCGGCGCCGTCCCGCCCCATCCCCGTCAGCACCACGCCGACCGAGGCCGCCCCGAACACCTCCGCCACCGAGCGGAAGAGGTGGTCCGCGGCGGGCCGCACGCCCCAGAGCGTCGGCTCGCGCGAGAGCTCGAGCGTCGCCGCGCCCGGCTGCCCGCGCACCCGCAGATGATAGTCGCCCGGGGCCACGTACACGGTGTCGGCGTTGGCCACGAGCCCGTGCTCCGCCTCCACCACGCGCAGCTGCGACTGGCTGTCGAGCCGATCGGCGAGGCTCTTCGTGAACCCTCCCGGCATGTGTTGCACGATCAGGGTCGCCGTCTGCAGGCCCGCCGGCAGCGCGGGGATCACCTCGGTCAGGGCGCGCGGCCCGCCCGTCGAGGCGGCGATGGCGAGCGCGAGCCGCGCGGCACCCGGCGTCTCCGGCCCCCGCGGCTGCGCGGGGCGCGCCCGCGCCATCACCCGCACGTGCCCCAGGTCCGCGGCCACCGCCGCGCGCAACGCGGCGATCAGCCGCGGCGCCACGGCCTCCGCCGATTCTCGCCCGCCGCCGTCGGGCTTCTCCACCAGGTCCACCGCGCCCAGCTCCAGCGCGCGGATCGCCTCGCCGTAGTCGCGCCCGGCGCGGGCGCTCACCACCACGATCGGCCGCGGCGTCTCGCTCATGATGTAGCCGATCGCGCCCAGGCCGTCGAGCTCCGGCATCGTGAGATCCATCGTCACGACGTCCGGCTGGAGCGCGTGCACCTTCCGGACCGCGTCCAGGCCGTTGCGCGCGGTGCCCGCGACGCGGAACTCACCCGAGGCCGTGATGATGTCCGAGAGCACCCGGCGCATCAGGGCGCTGTCGTCCACCACCAGGACCGAGGGCCGCCCCTCAGACCTCTCGAGTGCCATGCGCGACCGAACGCACCTCGAGCCGGCCGTCGGCCAGGAAGAAATAGACCGAGCGGCCGTGCCCCTTGCCCGTGTCCTCGCCGACGACCGGGATGCGCGCCGCCTTCAGCGCGTCGCGCGCCGCGAGGACGTTGCGCTCGCCCATGCTCGGCGTGCCGGGGGCCGCGATGTTGGCGAACATGCTCGCCCCGCCGACCAGCCGCGCCCTGAGCCGCGAGCGCTGCGCCCCCAGCGCCGCGAGCCGCTCGAGCAGGACCGGGAGCGCCGTCTCGGGGAATTTCCCGGGACGGGTGCGGTCCTGCGACAGCGCGACCGACGGGAGCATCAGGTGCGCCATCGCGCCCGTGCCCGTCGTGGCGTCGTGCAGCACCAGCGCCACGCACGAGCCGAGGCCCAGCGTCACCAGCACCGTCTCCCCCGAGTCCGCGGCCCAGTCGGCGACCTTGATGATCCGCTCCTTCATGCGCGGCTGAACAAGCGCTCGCGGGGCTCCTCGAGCTTGAATTTCGCCCGCGCCGGCCCGAAGAGTGTCTCGACCTTGCCCAGCAGCAGGTAGCCGCCGGAGACCAGGGCGTCGAAGAACGATTGGAAGAGCCGCTCCTGCGTGGGCCGGTCGAAGTAGATGACCACGTTCCGGCAGACGATCAGGTCGTAGGGCGGCTGCGGCGGCGGATCGGTGGTGAGGTCGTGGCGGGCCGGATGCACCAGCCGCGTGACCGCCGCGTCGAGTCGATAGGGCGGCCCCGGCGAGAAGTACCGGGTGAGGAGCGCTTTCGGCACGTCCTCGACCGCGGGCCCGGCGTAGGCGGCGCGCTTCAGGGCCTCGAGCGCGCCCGGGTCGAGGTCGGTGGCGTCGATGCGGACGCGGGCCCGGGCGCCCGCGGCGTTGCGGGCCGCGTGCTCGGTGAAGAGCAGCGCCAGCGAATAGGGCTCCTCGCCCGAGGCGCATCCGGCCGACCACACCGCCGCGGTCCGCGGGCGGGCCGCCAGCTCCGGCACCACGCGCTCGCGCAGCAGTTTGTAGGTGTCGGTGTTCCGGAAGAACTTGGTGACGTTGATGGTGAGCGCGTCCAGCAGCAGGTCGTACTCCTCGGGGATGCGGTCGAGGACGGCCCCGTACGCGCCGAAGGTGTGCACGCCGCGGGCCCGCATCCTGACCGCGAGCCGGCGCCGCAGGCACGGCTCCTTGTAGCTGCCGATGGCGAAGCCGCGCATGCGCTCGATCTTGTGGAGGAGCGCGCCGAGGGTCGCGTCGTCGGGAGGACGGGTGGTCATCACGACACGCGCTCGACGGTCTCGAGATTGCGCCGCGCCAGCTCGTGCGAGGGGTTCATCGCGAGCACCTCGCGCCAATGGCCGACCGCCTCGTCCTTGCGGAGCTGCTTGAAGGCCAGGTTGCCGAGCTTGAAGTACACGTCCTCGCCGAGGCGTGGTGCCAGCTTGATGGCCCGCTGGTAGGCCTGCTGCGCCTCGTCGGCCCGGCCGGCGCGGTAGCACAGATCGCCAAGGTTCTTGGAGAGCTGCGGGAGCGACGGATCGTCCTCGAGCGTGGCGGCCAGGATCTGCTCGGCGCGATCGTACTGCGCCGCGCGCTCCAGGAGCACCGCCAGGTTGTTCCGGAGCGGCGCGCTCTTGGAGTAGCGGCTCACGCCCTCCTCGGCCACCGGCAGCGCGAGATGCTCCCCGCCCGCCACCACCGCCGCGAGGGTCCGGGCCCAGTACCACAGGGCCGAGGGCACCTTGTCGCCCAGCAGGCTGCGCCCGCGGTCGAGGCGCTCGATCGCCTCCTCCCCGCGCCCGCGCTTCAGCGCGGCGACGCCCCAGCCCACCAGCACCTGTGCGTCGTTAGGCGCCCGCGCCGCGGCGGCCGAGAACGCCGCGTCGGCCTCGGCGAGCCGCCCCATCTGCTCCAGCGCCAGCGCCAGGTTGTGGAGCACGGCGCCGCGCCCCCCGCTCTGTTCGGCGGCATGGCGCAGCGCGTCCACGGCGTCGCCCCACCGGCCCTGGCGCAGGGCGACCAGGCCGATGAAGAAGTGCGCCTGCTCGTCCGACGGGCGCAGGTCCACCACCCGGCGGAACTCGCGGGCCGCCTCGTCGAACATGCCGGTCTTGTAGAAGGCCAGGCCCAGGTTGCGGTGCTCGTCGACGCGCCCCTCGTTGATGCCGGCGGTCGCCTCGAGCACCTGCGTCTTGCCGAGCCGGTGGGCGAAGCCGGCGGTGATGAGGCCGTAGAGCGCCTTGCCGACCTCGAACTCCAGCAGCCCCGAGTCCTCGAGGACGCGCGCCACGTCCCGATGGCCGTCGAGGAGCGGGACGATCCGCTCCTGCTCCGGCGTCAGCCGCACGTCGGACGTCTCGAGCCGCTGGTGCTCGATGACGAAGATGAGATCGAAGCTGGGGATCTTCTTCCCGATGAGGCTCCACTCGTCCACCCGCCGCGCGCCCTCGAGCAGGAGGGACTCCGGGCTGATGCGGACCAGGAAGTCCTGCTCCTCGGGGCGGACCTCGCTCTCGAACGAGAAGGTCCCGGTCGACCAGGTGAAGAGGAAGTAGACGGCCTCCTCGATCTGCACCCGCATGTAGCGTTCCAGGT
>JBGPHD010000031.1:0-22907 GCA_041484135.1 Gemmatimonadota bacterium | reverse complement strand
TGGTGGCCATGCCGACCGCGATGCCCGCCGAGCCGTTGACGAGGAGGTTGGGCACCAGGGACGGGAGGACCGTCGGCTCCTCGAGCCGGTCGTCGAAGTTGGGGATGAAGGCGACGGTGTTCTTGTCGATGTCCTGCAGCATCGCGACGGCGATGCGGGTGAGCCGGGCCTCGGTGTACCGGTACGCCGCCGCCGAGTCCCCGTCCACCGACCCGAAGTTCCCCTGGCCGTCCACCAGCGGATAGCGCAGCGAGAAGTCCTGCACCATGCGAACGAGGGAGTCGTAGACTGCCGAGTCGCCGTGCGGGTGGTATTTGCCGAGCACGTCGCCGACGACGGTCGCGGACTTCTTGAAGGGCCGGCCGGGGATGAGGCCGAGCTCGTTCATCGCGTAGAGGATGCGGCGGTGGACGGGCTTCAAACCGTCCCGAACATCAGGCAAAGCGCGCTGCACGATGACGCTCATGGAGTAGTCCATGAACGACTCGCGCATCTCGTCTTCTATGAGTCTGGGGAGGATCCGTTCGCGCTGATTCGGGGCCGTCACTGTCGCCTTCGGGTGTGGACTGCTAAATGTATAGCAAATAGAGGGTTAAGTCAACACTGTGAAGGCCGCTCTTTTTACTCAAATGTCGTTATGATGTCGGCAATATGTCTGCATGGTGCGAATGCGACTTTCGCACCTCCACTCTTGACCGTGGCCCGCGGCCGCGATAACTCGGCCGACCATGAGCGATCAGCCCTCCACTTCGAACGCGGTCACCTGGAACTGGGCGGCGGCGCTCGTCCCGTTCTGGCTCGCGTACCACCGGCGCTTTCTGCTCCAGCTTCTCTCCTCGGTCGCGTTCGCGGCGCTGTGGGTCGCGGCCGAGTCGGCGCTGAGAAGCTGGCCGCACCCATGGTCGGTGTGGCAGGACGTGGGGGCCCTCGCGCTGGCGTACGCCGCGCTGGGCGCGGTGCAG
Source organism: Gemmatimonadota bacterium (assembly GCA_041484135.1). GTDB lineage: Bacteria > Gemmatimonadota > Gemmatimonadetes > Gemmatimonadales > JACORV01 > JACORV01. The sequence goes on along the minus strand of JBGPHD010000031.1, from coordinate 21,945 downwards.
GGACTCGTTGGGGACCGGCTGGTTCGGTCGCGAGCCAGCGCGCCGCTCGAGGCGAGCGGACCGCCGCCGCCCGTCCGCGGCGCCCGCCGGATCTTCCACGGTCCTTCCGTGCTCTACGCGGTGGGCTTCGCGGCCGTGGTCTTCGGGTTCGTGATCCGCGGCGTCATGGTGAGCGAGATGAATGCCGGCGGGTGGATCCTGCTGCGCGCGGTGCCGAGCGAGCCGGCCAGGGCCCGCGCCCTGGGCCGGTCACGCGCGCTCACCGCCGTGGTGGCGCCGGAGTGCCACTGGATCGGCGAGTTGCCGCGGGTGCGGGAAGCCTGGGCCGTCCCGGTGACGCGCACCGCCTGGCGCATGGTCGGGGGCTCACACCAGATCCTGATGGGCGACCTCATCGTCCTCGAGCTCGAGAACCACGGCGTGCCGTTAGGTGCGCAGATCATGGCGGACTCGGTGGACCGGCGGTGGTCGCACGGCTGCTTCGAGAACCCCGGTCCGGGGCCCTCCACGTGCGGGATCTACGGTCCGGCGCCGGACACGCTCTTCCTCCGGCTCTGCCGGCCGCTCTATCCGTCGCGGGACGCGGACTCAGTGGTGCTCAAGCTGGAGGAGTGTCCGTTCGGCCTGTAGTGCGACGGAAGCTCAGTCGGCCGCTTCGCCCCGCGTGGCGGCGGACTTCTGGCCCTGAGGCTCGGATGCCGGCGCGGCCGTTTCCGCGCCCGGAGCCGACTCGTCGGTCTTGCGGCGTCCCCAGCTCCGGCTCCGCCCGGCGTCGTACCAGCGGCGGGTGATCTCCCCTGCGAGATGCGTGTTGCCCAAGCCGAAGGCGAGGGCGACGGCCAGCGCGACGGCGCCGAGGATGAGGGTGAAGGCGGTGGTGACGATGTCCGCGGCGACGCCCACCTGCTGGAGCGCCATGAACACCGAGATCATGATGACGACGCCCTTGGCCACCTTGGCCAGGGTCGGCACGCCTTCGACGCCGCCGGCGGAGGCGAGGATCAGGGCCCGCACGAACTCGCCGAGGATGAGGCCGAGAACGATGACGATGATGGCGGCGAACACCGTCGGGATGTAGCCGATCAGGCTCCCGAAGATGTCGTTGATGTTCTCGATGCCGAGCGCGGACGAGCTGAGCAGGATCACCACCAGCATGACCGACCAGAAGAGCAGCTTGCCGACCACGCGGGCGGGCCCTTCGCGGGTCCCCGTGCGCTCGACGGCCTCGGTCACGCCCCACTTGGCGGCTTCGCGGTCGAAGTGGACGCGGGCGAGCATGGCGTCCACCAGGCGCTCGACCATGCGCGCCACCAGGAACCCGGCCATGAGGATCACCAGCGCGAGCAGGAGCCCGGGCAGCACGTTCACGATCTGCATGAGGCCGGCTTTGAGCCGCTGGAACGGTTCCATCGCGCCTCCCGCGCCCTACTCCGCGATCCGCACGACAATCTTGCCGAACTGCTCGCCGGACGCCATCCGCTCGTAGGCGCGGCGCGTCTCGGCGAGGGGGAAGACCTGGTCCACCACCGGCTTGAGTTCGCCGGCGGAAAGGAGCCGGGTGATCTCCGCGAACTCGCGCGCGTTGCCCATCGTGGAGCCCAGGATGGTGTGGTGGTACCAGAAGAGCCGGCGCAGGTCGGTCTCGACGACGGGTCCGGTGGCGCCGCCGCAGGTCACGATCCGGCCCGCGGGGGCGAGGCACCTGGTGCTGATCTCCCAGGTGGCCTTGCCCACCGAATCCACCACCACCTCCGCGCCGCGACGCCCGGTGAACCTGCGGACCTCGGCCCGGACGTCCTGGGTGCGGTGATTCAGCGTGAGGTCCGCTCCAAGCGCCGTGGCCCGGGCGAGCTTGGCGTCGCTCCCGCTGGTGACGATGGTCCGCGCCTTGAGGTGCCGCGCGATGGCGAGCGCCGCGAGCGCGATCCCGCCGCCGATCCCCCAGATCAGCACCGTCTCGCCGCTTCGCAATGCCGCGCGCGTCGTGAGCATCCGCCATGCCGTGAGGAAGCAGAGCGGGTACGCCGCCGCGTCCTCGAACGACACGCTCTCGGGGAACCGGTGCACGTTGGTCTCGGGGACCCGCACCGCCTCGGCGAAGGTGCCGGAGCGATGCTCACCCAGGACGCCGAACGTCAGGCAGAGGGACTGCTCGCCGGCGAGGCAGTACTCGCAGCGGCCGCACCAGACGCCGGGGTCGAGGAGCACGCGGTCGCCGGGTTTGACGCGCGTGACGGCCGGGCCCACGGCTTCGACGATGCCGGCGCCGTCGGCGCCCACGATGTGCGGGAACTCCTGGGTGAGGCCGGGGAGCCCTTCGAGCACGAAGAGGTCGAGGTGATTGAGGGCGCCGGCGCGCATCGCGACGATCACGTCGTGCGGCCCCTCGAGCGTGGGACGAGGGAGGTCCTCGACGCGCAACTGGTCCGGGCCTCCATGGGCCCGGATGGTGGCGGCGCGCATCGTCGTTGCCGGGAGCGGAGGAGCGCCGCTAACGCGGCGTGGCGGGCCGGTACGCGGGCCCGGCGAGATGCTCGTCGGGGCCCGACGGCATCGGCGTCATCTGTCCGGTCGCGACCGCGAAGATCACGACCCGTGTGACCGACGTGCCGCCGGAGCCCTGCTGCTCGACGGTCAACGCGATCGTCGCCTGGTCCGCGGACACGCTGAAGGCCCGGACGAAGGTGCCGACCGGGGTGAGCGGCGTCTCGGCGCCGGTGCCGCCGGTCTCGACCTTGTAGACCCGCTGGGTCCCTGCCCCCTCGTCGCGCAGGAAGTAGATGAAACGGCCGTCGGCCGAATAGGCCGGCGATCCGTCCCGCCGCGAGCTGGTGGTGAGCCGGCGCTCGCCGGTGCCGTCGATGTTCATCTCGAAGATGTCGTAGTTCCTGAGGCCGGCCGAGATCTCGCGAAGGGACACGAAGGCGATCTTGCGCCCGTCGGGAGACACGTCCGGAGCGGAGTTCGAGTTGTCGCCGCTGGTCAAGGGGCGCGTCCCGGTCCCGTCGAAGTTGCTGAGGTAGATCTGGCCGCGCGCGCCGCGCGTGGCCTCGTAGACGATCTGCGCGCCGGACGGGCGCACCCACGACGGCGACGCGATGACGACCGAGTCGTTGCTGGTGATGCGCACCGGGCTGGTGCCGTCCGCGTTGGCGACGTAGAGCTGGAAGTCGGTGGACCGGACGCTCGGCGCCGCCACGAAGGCGATGCGGGTGAGGTCCGGGGACCAAGCGACCTGCGATTCCACCAGCGTATCCGCGGTGATGGGCGTGGCGGTGCCGCCGCTCATCATGAACAGGTCCCAGCGGCCGGCGCGCTGGGCGGAGACGATCATGTCGCCGACCACGAACGTCTCCACCGTCACCATCGAATCCCAGGTCGCGTGCGCCGTGAGGGTGGCGTGGCCGAGATGCACGCCGCCGATCTGCCCGTCGCGCACCTGCGCGACCGAGTCGATCGACGAGGTCCAGGTGAGGCCGGTCGCCGGGCCGATGGGATGGCGCTGGTCGTCGAGGAGCTGCACGGCGATCGGCACCTGCTCTCCCACACCGAGACCGACCCGGGCGTGCGAGACCGCGAGGCCTCCCGCCACGACCCGGATCCGCCACCGCTTGGTGATGGTGGAGTCGCGACCCGCCGGCGCGCTCACGGAGACCGACGTCTCACCGACCCGGAGCCCGGTCACCGCGTGGGTCGTCGGGTCGTAGCGGAGGACGGTCGAATCGGGCCGCGTCCAGGTCAGCGGCGCCTGCGGGACGTCGGCCGACGAGTCCGCCATGGCGTGGACGTCGAGGGCGAGCCGGCCGCCGATGGCGATCGTCACGGCGTCATCGGACGGCGTGGTGGCCAGCGCGACCACGCGGCGATGGACGTTGATCGTGACGGTGATCGGCTCGTAGGCGTTGCTTTCGGCCGTGATGCGCGTGGTGCCCGGCGACAGGGCGTCGACCACCGGCCGCACCAGCGCGACCCGCGCCACGTTCGGATTGCTGGAGGAGAACTGGAAGAGGCCCGGCGCGATGAAGGGCCGGTTGTCCTGGTGCGGCACCACGATGTGGAGCGTGTCCGACGTGCCCGGCGACATCGACAAGGTCGCGCGCTCGAAGCCGATCGAATCGGCCTTGACCTCGACGTTGACGGTGCGCGGCGGCACGTGCGCGCCCTGCACGATGGCGCGGATGGTGGTATGGCCCGTGTCGGCGCCGGCGCTGATGTTGCCGAGGGAGTCCACCGACGCGATGCGAACGCCCGTCGGGTCCGGCTCGAAGACGATGCACACCCGCGCGCCCGTCGAGTCCCCGCGCACGGTGCGGTACTCGAGCTGCCGCGACTCGCCGCGCACCAGCGACAACCGCAGCGGGTTGACGTACAACGCTTCAGGCACCCCGTTGCCGTCGGGCTGGCGGTCCCACGCCGCACAGCCTGCTCCCTGAGGCCTGATCCCGCCACCGCCGCCGCCGGGACGCGGCGGCTCCGACTGGTTGGTGACGGCGCCCGCCGTCGCGACCTGGACCGTGGCCTGGCCCGACTTGGCCGCGGGGCCCGTCCCGGTCACCGCCGTGATGATCGCGACACCCGGCCCGACGCCCGTCGCCATGCCGTTGTTGTCCACCGTCGCGACACGCGGATTGTTGGTGCGCCACACGAACGTCGCCTCGGCGCAGGGATTGCCGTTGGCGTCGTAGGCCGTGGGGAGGAACGGGCTCTGTTGCCCGACGCGGACCTGCGCGTCGGGAGGTGAGATCTGCACTTCGCTCGCGCGGCAGCGACGCTGCGCCATCGCCGCGGTCGGGGCTGCGATCGCCCCCGCGGTGATGGCCAGTACCAAGAACCCGGCTCGCGCTTGCACGTGACGATTCATGTGGGCCCGGAATCTAGCGTCCACAACGCCTTCCCGGCTAGAAGAATGCCGAACACCGGCCAACGGCTTTCCCTCGTAGCACTTGGCAATCCCTGTGCCGGTCCCTCCGGCAAGAGTCACTCTTGTCGACACTATAACGACATCATGGCGACATTGCGTGCGTGCGTGGGTCCGCGGTGTACTCGTGCTGCCCGGCTGCGACGGGTGCGCGACTCTGCTTGCGGAGCGGGCTCACGGGCGCAATGTATATGCCGATGGGACGCGCGGCTTCCGCGCCACAACCGTGGGGGGGATGAGTCATGTTCTCTGAAGAAGTGACCGGTGCCGGCTGGGACATGCCGAGCCCGAGCCCGATGCCGGAGCGGGAGTGGTCGCCGCCTGCGCCGCCACCTCCGCCGCCGCCACCCCCGCCACCGCCGCCCGCTCCAAAGCCGGCCGCGCCGGCGCCGATGAAGCCGAAGCCGAAAAAGGCGGCGAAGAAGAAGAAGGCCGCGCCCAAGAAGAAGGCCGCGCCCAGGAAGAAGGCCGCGAAGAAGAAGCCGGTCACGAAGAAGGCGGCGAAGAAAGCCAAGAAGGCCAAGAAGAAGGCCAAGAGGAAGGCCGAGAAGAAGAAGAAAAAGAAGGGCGGGAAGAAGAAAAAGAAGAAGTAGCCGCTCTTAGAAGACGTCTACGGTCACCTTGACGACCTTGCGCGCGCGATCGGCGATCTCTTCCAGCCGGTCGCGCGCGACCTTTTCGACCCGGCGGTCCGCGGGCGTGCGGTCGAGCGAATAGACCTGCACGGCCGACGGCCGGATGCGCGCGAGCCACCCCAGCCATTCGGCCACGGACGCCTCGTCGGCGCAGTCGAACCCCGGTCCCCGCACGAACATCGCCTGCACGATCACGTCCTTGAGACCGGCGTAGTTCCGCACCAGCAACTCGCGGTCGTACGCGACGCCGTTGACGTCCGTGGTCGGCCCCGGATCGAGCTTCATCATCCGTGCGTCGAGCCGGTTCAGCGCATCCCGGATCGCCGGCTTCCCCGCCGCGAGGCCGTTGGAGAGGATGCCGACCCGGAGGCCTGGCGCCACCTCGTCGCGGGTGGCGAGGACGCGCTCCACCACGATGGGGAACCGCGGATGCATGGTGGGCTCGCCGTTGCCGGCGAAGGTGACCCAGTCGGGTCGCGTGCCCCCCATAAACCCGAGCGTCTTGCGCAGGGCGTCGGCGACGATGTCCGGACTGGGCCACTTCTCGCCCTCGGCCTTGGGGGTGTTGAAGCCGCACTCGCAGTAGGGGCAGTCGAAGGTGCAGAGCTTGGAGCGCGGCGGGATGATGTTGAGGCCGAGCGAGAGCCCGAGCCGGCGGGAGCGCATGGGGCCGTTGATGATCCGCTCCCAGAGGGGGGAGCCGGGGATCTTGCCGCTGCTGGGGATGCGATCGAGCGGAGCGGTCACACCGGAAACGTAGACGGGGCTTGCGACGGTCGCCATGCGGGCTAGGTTGCCCGCATGAGCCGTGTCCGGGCGCCGGGCGCCCCGCCGACCCCACGATGACGTCACGTCAGGCGCCTTACGTGGCGGCCCTCTCGGCGCTGGTGATCGGGCTCGGCATCGGCCTGGCGCTGCGCGGCGCGGAGCCCGCGGCGACGTGGCTCTACCTCGCCTGCTGGTATCCCACCATCCTCGTCATGGCCGCGGTGATCGCCCGCGCCGAGGGACAGGACCCCTTCAGCCGCCGCCCGGTGCACGCGCTCTCGCTGTTCGCGTGGTCGGCGGTCTTCTGGTTCTTCTTCGAGCTGCTCAACTGGCGCATCGACAACTGGTACTACGTGTACGTCCCCGCGGACCGGCTCTCGCGCTGGGTCGGGATCTCGCTGGCGTTCGCGACTGTGCTGCCCGCGATCTTCCTCGCGGCGCGCGTGCTGGAGACGTGGGGCGTGATGCGCAGCGTGCGGACGCCATCCTTCCGCGTCGCCCCCCTCGCGCTGCGGCTCTCGGCCGTGGTGGGGACGCTGTTCCTCGTGCTGCCGCTGATCTGGCCGCGCCGGTTCTTCCCGCTGGTCTGGGGCGCGACGACGCTGCTCGCCGAACCGGCGCTCTACCGGCGCGCCCCGCGCTGGTCGCTGCTGGCGGACCTCGCGCGCGGAGAGGCGGGCCGGCTCCTCCGGCTCCTGGCGGGCGGCGCCGCGGTCGGCCTGCTCTGGGAGACGTACAATTCGTTCGCGCGCAGCCGCTGGATCTACACGGTGCCGGGCCTCGAGGAGCTCAAGCTCTTCGAGATGCCGCTCCTGGGCTTCCTCGGGTTCCCGGTCTTCGCGCTCGAGTGCTGGTCGGTGTTCCACCTGCTCGCGTCGTACGGCATCTCGACGCCGGAGGTGCCGCTCGAGGGGCCGGTGCGCCTGGGCCGGAAGACGGTGACGGCCATCCTCGGTGTGGCGTTCGGCGTCTTCGTGCTGACCGGGATGGAGCGCTACACGATCAGCAGCACCACGCCGTTCATGATCGAGATGCCGGGGCTGCCGCCGTCGGTGGCCTATCGTCTCGCCGCCGAGGGGATGTCGCCGTTCCAGCTCGCGTCGGCCCCGGCCGACGAGCTGGCGCGCGCGGCGGGCGGCGACGTCGAGGAAGCGGCGCGCTGGTCGCAGGCGGCGCGACTGGTGACGCTCCGCGGCATCGGCACGGTGAACGCGCGGCGCCTGGCCCAGGTCGGCGTGCGCGACGTGGCGACCCTGGCGATGCAGGACCCCGACTCGCTCGCGGCCCACCTGCGCGCCGCGGCGCCGCCCAAGGCGGTGCCGCTCCGACCCACCTTGGCCGAGGTGCGCGTGTGGGTGCGCGCCGCGCTCAAGGCCACGCTACCCGACCACCCGCCGGCGGAGAAAACCGAGTGATGGCGCGCGCCCGCCGCGCCGCCCCCGCGGTCATCGCCGCCGCGCTGTTCCTCGCCGCCGGAGCGCCCGGCCGCCCGTCGGCGCCGCCCGACTACGACATCCTCATCTCGGGCGGCACGGTGGTGGACGGCACGGGGGCGCCGAGGCGCGCGGCGGACGTCGGGATCTCCGGGGACCGCATCGCCGCGATCGGCGACCTCTCGGGTCGCACGGCGACGCGGATGGTGGACGCGCGGGGGCTCGTGGTCGCGCCCGGCTTCATCGACATGCTCGGCCATTCCGAGATCACGATCCTCTCCGACCCGCGCGGCTACAGCAAAGTGACGCAGGGGATCACCACGGAGATCACGGGCGAGGGGGGCAGCGCGGCGCCGGTGAACGCGAACACGCTGCGCGATGACAGCGCGCAGTTCGCGGCGTGGGGCGTCACCGTGGACTGGCACGACCTCGACGGGTACTTCCGGCGCCTCGAGCGGTCCGGGACGCCGTTCAACATCGGGTCGTTCGTGGGCGCGACGCAGGTGCGGAAGTACGTGCTCGGTGACGCGCGCCGCGCCCCCTCGCCGGCGGAGCTGGCGCGGATGGTGGCCTTGGTCGACACGGCGATGCGGCAGGGCGCGCTGGGCCTGTCTTCGGCGCTGGTCTACGCGCCCGCATTCTACGCCAGGACCGCCGAGCTGATCGCGCTGGCGCGCGCCGTGGGGCCGTACGGCGGCGTCTACATCTCGCACATCCGCAACGAGGGCCCGCGGATCCGGACGGCGCTGGCTGAGGCGTTCGCGATCGGGCGCGCGGCCAACACGCCCGTGGAGGTCTGGCACCTCAAGCTGGCGGGACGCCCGAGCTGGGGTCACATGCGGGAGATCCTGGCGCTCTTCGATGCCGCGCGGGCGCGCGGCCAGCGCGTGGGCGCGAACAGCTATCCGTACACCGCTTCCGCGACCGGGCTCTCGGCGTCGATACCGGCCTGGGCGCATGAGGGCGGCGACGAGGCCCTGGTGCGGCGGCTCTCCGACCCGGCGACGCGGGCCCGCATCCGGCGGGAGCTGATCGCGAGGAACGGCGGGCAGGAGAACTTCGTGCGCGGGGCGGGCGGCCTGGGCGGGATACTGGTGCTCGGCGTGCTCGACTCCTCGCTCCGCCGCTTCGAGGGGCGCTATCTCGCCGACATCGCCCGGGAAGAGCACAAGGACGCGTACGAGGCGCTCTTCGACCTGCTCATCGCGGACCACGCCAAGACGGGAGCCGCCTACTTCTCGATGAACGAGGCCGACGTGCGGGCGGCGATCGCGGCGCCGTGGGTCGGGGTCGGGTCGGACCTGGGCGCGACGGCGCCCGACGGACCGCTGGGGATGCGGCGGGTGCATCCCCGGGGCTACGGGACCTTCCCGCGGATCCTCGGCCGCTACGTGCGGGACGAGCATCTGCTGAGCCTCGAGACCGCGGTCCGCAAGATGACGGGGGTCGCGGCAGAGCGGATGGGCCTCAGCGAGCGCGGTCTCCTGCGCGAAGGGTACTTCGCGGACATCACGATCTTCGATCCTCTCACCATCGCCGACCGGGCCACCTTCGAGGACCCGAGCCGGCCGGCAGAAGGGGTGCGCCACGTGATCGTGAACGGCCGCTTCACGCTCGACCTTGGCCGGCCCACAGGGGAGCGGCCGGGCCGCGCGCTCCGTGGACCGGGATGGAGGGGTTCGTGAGCCTGGTGACGGTATTCCTGGCGTTCGTGCCGGTGGCGCTGCTCTTCCTGCTCTGGGGATGGGTGCAGCACCACGGCCTGACGCGACCCGTGATCACCGTCCTGCTGGCCGAAGCGCTGGTCCTCACCCTGCTCTCGGCGCTCTGGTTCGGCTCGCTGGGCCATGGGGGCTGGCTGCTGGTCTTCCTGCTCCTCGGCGCACTGGTCTCCGGGGCGGAACGCGGACTGCGCTTTGCGCTCCTGCGTTCCTCCGGAACGGCCGAATTGCGGCTTTTCGGCCTCGGGGTGGCGAAGTACGTGGTGGCCGGAGCGATCCTCGCGTGGCGGTTGAGCTAGCGCGCCTCTACTTTACGGCGCCATGAATCCGGTCCATCGCGCCATCGAGCGGGTCACCGCCTACTACGCGGATCGCCAGACGCGGGTCGGCGTCGTCGCCCGGCGGCTCCTCCAGGTCCCCGGCCCCGAGGACGACCGGCTCACCCAGGCGCTCATCCGCGAGCGGCGGGCGAAGGCGCGGGCGGACGGCAGCATCGCCGGCGACCTGATGCAGACGGCGTGGTACATCTGGGAGCTGATGGACCTGGGCCTCGCCGGCAACTCGACGGTGGTGAACAAGGCGGTCAGCTGGGTGCTCGCGCGGCAGGACAGGGACGGCGCCTTCGGGCTGGGCTGCACGCCTCGGCGGCACGAGCTCAAGACCTGCGAGCACAGCATCGGCGGGTTCTTCGCGTATCGCTCCTCGTCCCGGACCATCTCGCGGCTCACCCTCCCCACCGGCGCCTCGGTGACGTCGGACCAGGGGTCGCGGTTCCTGGCTTCGTGCTTCGCGCTGCGCTCGGTGCTGCGCGCGGGCCAGGACGAGCGGACGCTGGTGCGGCGCCACGTGGGGAGCCTGCTCGCGATGCCCAAGATGTGGGACACCTGGGGCGGACTCTGGGCGCCCACGCTGATGGTGGGGGCGCTCTCGGCCATCGCCTGGTCGCCGCTGCCCTTCCGCGCGCAGCTGCCGATCCTCTCGGAGCACCTCGCGCTCAACCAGAAGCCCGACGGCTCGTGGCGGAACCTGGACATCGTGCACGCGGTGGACGCCCTGGTGGCGGTGCCGCTGCCGCAGGCGCGGGAGGCGGTGGCCCTCGCGGCGCCCAAGCTGGCCAAGCTCCAGACGCAGCGCGGCACGATCGGGAGCGGGACCTTCGCCGAGGAGCGGACCCTGGTCGCGCTCCGGGCGTGGCTGGTGGCAAGGGAATACGCTTAGGAGGCTGGTCATGTCCGAAGCTCCGCAAGACCAACGACCCAAGATCCGACTGACCCAGCTCTCCCACGGCGCCGGTTGAGCCTGCAAACTCGGCCCCGCTGAGCTCGCGCAGGTCCTGCGCTTCGTCCCTCAGGGCACCGATCCCTCGGTGCTGGTGGATGCGAGCGGTGGCGACGACGCCGCCGTCATCCGCCTGGACGCGGAGCGCGCCCTGGTGCTCACCACCGACTTCTTCACGCCGATCGTGGACGACCCGTATGACTTCGGGCGGATCGCGGCTTCCAACGCGCTGTCGGACGTGTACGCCATGGGAGGCCGGCCCCTCTACTGCCTGAACCTGGTGGGGTGGCCGCGGGGATCGCTGCCGCTCGAGACGCTGGGCGAGGTGCTGCGCGGCGCGGCGGAGGTAGTCACGAAGGCGGGGGCGGTGATCGTCGGAGGCCACTCGATCGACGATCCCGAACCCAAGTTCGGATTGGTGGCGGTGGGCGAGGTCCATCCGGACCGGATGACGACCAACGCGGCCGCGCGCCCCGGCGACCGGCTCGTGCTCACCAAGCCCATCGGCTCCGGCATCATCGCCACCGCCATCAAGCGCGAAGCGGCGCCGCCGGAGGTGATCGCCGAGGCGATCGCGGTCATGACCACGCTGAACGACGGCGCGGCCGCTGCGGCCCGCGAGGCGGGGGTGCGGGCCGCGACCGACGTCACCGGGTTCGGGCTCCTCGGCCACCTCCGGTCCATGATGGCGGCGAGCGGCTGCGCGGCCGAGGTGTGGGCGGGCGCGGTACCCTTCATTCCGGGCGCGGCCGCCCTGGCCGCGGCGGGCAACGTCCCGGGCGGAACGACGCGCAACCTCGAGTCGCTCGCCGCGACGGCGCGCTTCGACGACGAGGTCGGCCAGACGGAGCGGATCCTCCTTGCCGATGCGCAGACCTCCGGCGGCCTGCTCCTCGCGGTGGCGCCGGCCGATCTTCTGCGACTCCTCGCCGCACTCAAGGCGCACGCCACGCGGGCCGCTGCGGTGATCGGGACCGTCACCGCCGGTGAGCCGGGGACGCTCACCGTGCATGCCGGAGCGGGCGCGGGCGCCGGTTGACCTTCCCCCGCGCGGGCGCGCCAGCCGCGCGCGCTTGACACCGGGGATGCCGGAGCGGCATCCTGCCTCATGTTCACCCGGCTGCTCGTTGGACTGGACGGCTCCGCCGGAGCCGCATCCGCGCTGACGGTGGCCCTCGACCTCGCTCGCCGCTTCCACTCCACCATCATGCTCGCGGCCATCGTGGACGTGCGCGTGCTCGAGACGCCGCTCTACGAATCCACCGCGCCCCTCTGGACCGAGGGGCTGCCGCTCTCGCCCGTGTCGGAGGACCTCGGCAGGGCGCTGAACGAGCGCGCGGAACGGCTCCTCGAGGAGGGAGCGGCGCGGGTGCGCGAGGCGGGCCTGGCGGTGGAGACGGTGAGCGCGGTGGGCATGGTGGACGAGGAGCTGCTGCGGCTCGCCGGACAGGCGGAGGCGATCGTGGTGGGGAGGCGCGGCGAGGCCCACGAGCATCCCGGCACGCTCGGGGAGATCACGGCCCACATCGTCCGCAAGTCTCCCAAGCCGGTGCTGGTGGCGGGGGAGCGCCCGTCACGTTGCGAACACCCGGTGGTGGCCTACGACGGGCGCGAGCACAGCACGCAATCGCTGGCGCTGGCGGCGCGCTACGGCTCCGCCGTGGGCGTGAAGGTGGACGTGGTGACGGTGACGGACGACGCCGCGGCCGGCGAGGAGCTGCTCGCCAAGGCCGCCGCGTTCCTCTCCGGTGAGGGCGTGGGGTACGAGACGCACCGGCTCACCGGCGACATCGCCACCGCGGTGGCCGCGTTCATCGAGGGCGCCGGCGCCGACCTCCTGGTCGCGGGCGCGCACGAGAGCCACCGCCGGTCCTGGGGCATCGGCTCCACGGCGGAGAAGCTGCTCAAGGCGACGTCCATCCCGGTGATCGTCAATCGATAGCCGCATCCTCGTCCACGCGGACGAGGCGTGCCTCGGGAACGGCACCGAGCCGCCGAATCCCGGGGGCGCGGGCGGGCTGGTCGAGGTGCGACGGCGCTCCGGCGCCGTGGAGCGGCGCGACTATTTCACCGCTGAGCCCGACACCACGAACAACCGCATGGCGCTGCGATCGGCGATCCTCGCGCTGGAGTTGCTCGGCGCCAAGGGAAGCTCGCTGGCCATCACGTTCGTGTCCGACTCCCAGTACCTCGTGAAGGGCATGAACGAGTGGGTCCGCGGCTGGCGGGCGCGCGGCTGGCGGCGCAAGGGCGGCGCCATCGAGAATCTCGAGCTGTGGCAGGAGCTGGTCTCGTGCGCCGAGAAGCACGACGTCGACTGGACGTGGGTGCGGGGTCACGCGGATCACGCCAAGAACGAGTACGCGGACTTCCTGGCCACGAGCGCGGCCACGGAGCAGCACGTGTCCCAGGGGCTGGTCGCATCGGGGTTCGGAAGCTGGCTGGAAAGCGAGCGCGAGAAGGGAAAGTACCGCGACTACAATCCCGATCTGGAGGTCTAGCCGTCGGACGGAAGGCCCCACCCCAACATATCGCTAGTTGTTAGGCGCCCCGTTGGCGATCCAGTTGCGGATCGTGGCGATGATGGGCGCGGGCAGTGGGTAGCGCGTCTGGGGCATGCGGTAGTAGCCCAGCCGGTAGACAGCGTCCTCGCTCAGCACGCGATAGAAGAGGGACGAATCGGGGAAGCCCGGGCGCACGCGATACGGCGCCGGAGCGTAGGCGGCGCCGGAGACCTTCGTCAGCACGTTGACGATCGACGCCCACGCCTGGCCCGGATCGAGATCCATCGTGCTGGGCACGTTGGGGCCGCTGTGGCAGGCACCGCTCGAGGCGCACGTCTCCTTCAGGACCGGCTCGATGTCGCCCGAGAAGCTCGGGTTGGCGATGGGCACGGTGATGCGGTCGATCGCCGGATCGATGGAGAGGTCGCTGCACGCGGCCACGGCCACGAGCGACGCCACCGCCGCCAGGGTACGTGAGCGCGCCATCACGAGGGACTCCGCAGGGCCAGGCTGGCGCGGCCGCGCACTGTGAAGAGCGCGCCCGGCGCGTAGAAGACTTCGCCGCCGAGGCGCAGGCGGGGCGTGAACGACCACGAGGCCCCGGCAGCGGCGTGCACGCGGGTCAGCGTGGCCCGGAGCCGCTCGTGATCGTCCAGCGCGGGGCCTCTGCTCGTGGCGAGGGGCCGGGTGTAGTTCACGTCGAAGTCCACCCGCTCCCGCCGCACCCCGACGAGCAGGTAGGGCTCGAAGCGCCCCTGCCCGTCGCCATGCGTGATCGCGCCCTCGAGCGCGAAGGTGATCGGCTTCACGCGGTCGTCGGAGAGGTTCCCGCCCGAACAGGTGAGGTCCGTGGTGTCGGCGATGGCGGCGGCGCTGCAGGTGATCGCGGCGGCGAGACTGCCGGCCAGGGCCGACGCGCGGACCGCGCCACCCCAGTTCCCCGAAAGCGCGAACCGCTGGGAGACCGCCGCCGAGAGGAGCGTCGCCTTCACGCCGCAGACCGTGACGGGGGGCGTGAGGCCCGCCACCACCGCTGTCCGCCCGAACGACGCACCCGCGCGGAGCCGCGGCAGCACAGGACAGAAGTTGGTCTTCTCCTCCTTGAGGCCGCCGAAACCGGCGGTGCGATCGGCGAGCGAGAGGGGCGGGATGAAGGTCAGGTCGCCGCCCACCTCGACGCGCGAGCCGGCGGGCATGAGCCCCGCCGGCGCGAACAACATCACCGCCGAGTAGTAGCCCATGATCTCGGTCCGCGGATCCCCGGACGGGAGGACGCGGCGCGACTGCGCCATCGCGAGCGACGGAACGCACGCCAGCGCCGCCGCGAGAATGGCCGATCTGCTTGACAACGGCATGCGCGACAATCTAACGTGCCGCGCCCGGACCGCGAGCGACCGTTGTCGTCCACATTGAAGGCCCCCGACGAGCTCGACCGGCTCTTCTCCACGCTGGTCGCCAACCTGGCGGAGCTCGATCCGACCCGGTTGCATCGGCCGTTCCCGGTCGCCGAGCTCTACGAGAGCCTCGTCCCCTACCGCACTCATCGCAAGGCGCTCGGCGTCGAGTCGGGGGAAGACTACGAGATGACGGTGCTGCGCCTGCTCTCCGGGGAGCGCGGGTACGCGGTGGTGGAGCCCGACGAGGTGCGGCAGTCGCTGGCGCGCGAGGCCTCGAGCGTGAACCCGGAGACGGGGGCCTTCCGCCGGTACGGGAACGCGAAGGTGCACCTCGATCCGGATCGCGTGAGCGATGCGCTCCGTGGCGCGGACAGCGAGGCCGAGCCCCCCGAGCCGTCCACCGCCTTCGACGCCGCCCCGTCCAAGGGCAGGAACGCAGCCACCGAGGACGCGCAGTCCGCCCTTCCCTTCCTCCTAGACGAAGAGGAAGAGGAGGCGATGCCGGCCGTGGTGGCCCGGCCGAGGGACGTGCACGGGCACGTGAGCGCGCCGTGCGCCTACTGCGGCGGCGAGCTGCCGGTGGGCCGCGCCGTCCTCTTCTGCCCGCACTGCGGCCAGAACGTCGGGGTGGTGCACTGCCCCACCTGCGACGCGGAGCTGGACGTGGGCTGGCGGTTCTGCATCACCTGCGGCCAGAAGGTCTCAGGCCTCGGTTGAAGCGGCACCGCATCGCCACGATCCCCGGGGACGGCATCGGTCCCGAGGTCATCGTCGCCGCCGTCTCCGTCCTCGAAACGGCCGCCCGGAAGTTCGGCTTCTCGCTCGCGATCGAGCGCCTGCCCTATGGCGCGGACCACTACCTCGCCACGGGCGAGACGCTCCCCGACGCGGCCTTCGACCATCTCAAGAATGACGTGGATGCCATCCTCCTCGGCGCGGTGGGCGACCCGCGCGTCCCCGGGAACGAGCATGCGCGCGACATCCTGCTCGGCCTGCGGTTCCGGCTCGACCTCTACATCAACCTCAGGCCGGTCATCCTGCTGCACCCCGATCTCACGCCGCTCAAGTCGGGAAAGCCGATCGACTTCGTCATCTTCCGCGAGAACACCGAGGGGATGTACCTGGCGCGCGGGCGCACCGAAGGCGATACGTTCATCGCCGAAGAGGTGAACACCGCCAAAGGCGTGGAACGCATCATCCGCGCCGCGTTCTCCTGGGCCCACGCGCACGGCCGGACGCGGGTCACGATGAGCGACAAGTCGAACGCCGTCCCGGCGCACCGCATCTGGCAGGAGACGTTCAAGCGGGTCGCCGCCGAGTTCACCGGGATCGTCCCCGAGCACCGCTACGTGGACGCGCTCGCGATGGAGATGGTGCGGGAACCGGAGCGGTTCCAGGTCATCGTGACCAACAACCTCTACGGCGACATCCTGTCGGACCTCGGGGCGGGGCTCGTAGGCGGACTCGGCATCTCGCCGTCCGCCAACCTGCATCCGGGGCGGCCGGGACTCTTCGAGCCGGTCCACGGCTCCGCGCCGGCCCTGGCGGGGAAGGATGTCGCGAACCCCTATGCGGCGATCCTCACCAGTGCTATGATGCTGCACGAGTTGGGTGAACCCGACGCGGCGCTCGCGCTAGAGCGCGCGGTGCGGGCTGGATTGGCCGCCGGCGTCCGCACGCCGGACCTTGGAGGCACCGCGGGGACGCGGGCCACGGCGGCCTGGGTGGAGCAGCACATCTAAGGACGGTACGTAGCGGAAGTCGAGGTCATCCCGATGAATGGCGGTCGATCTCCCTCTCGCCTTGCGGTCGCGGTCCTGGGCGTCATCGCCCTTTCGCTCGGCGGCTGCGTGCCTCTCCACCGCGCCCATCGTGCAGCGCCCGCATCGCCGATCCCCGGCCCTCCCAGCGCCCATCGTGACCTGATCTTCTGGCAAGCGCTCGGTGCGGGAGAGGGACCCGCGTACGTCACGCTGGAAGCCGGCCACGCATACCGGCTGGAGCCGGCCGGCCCGTTCGTCAAGCTGAGCCCCCGACTGATGAACCAGCTCCCGCCGCTCTTCATTCGACCGCTGTTCGGCCAGGGGACAGAGGTGCGGCCGTCTTTCTCGGGCGAGTACCGCATCGACGTCATCCGCGGCCTTCCTCTCGACAGCGTGTCGCTCAGCGTCCGCGTCTATCGCGAGGAGTACGACGACGTCGAGCTGGCGTGCATCCGCGACCGGACCGAGGAGGCGTGCCGTCCCCTTCGAACCGCGGAAGGAGGTCGCCAAGGGTTGTTCCACCGGCCCCTGCGCGTTCTGGGGGTAGTGACACTCGCGGTACTCTCGTTCCTGATCGAAGCGCGCTAGTTTCGCTCGATGTCACGCCGTTTTCTCGTGCTGTTTTCGTCCCTCGTGCTGCTCGCCGCCCCTCGCGCCGAGGCGCAGCGCCGCCCGGCAGTCGACACCGCACGAGCCGTGGTCACGTTCAGCGATGTCCTGAGCGGGCGCGGCGAGTACGCGATCGTCGTGCTTGCGGGCCGCACCGCCTACCGGGTCGAGATCACCCCCGGCACGGCGATCCTCTCCATCCGTCCCGCCCGCCTCGGCATGCGGCAGCCGGCGGTGACGCGGGGCATGGAGGAAGCGGCCTTCACCGGCGGTGGCGTGACGTACCTCGTCGTGCCGGCGGAGTCCGCGGAGTACCGGCTGGAGGTGGCGGCCGGCGAGCCCGTGAGGGTCCGCGTGATCCGCGACCCCCGCGAGCAGGCGCTCCTCGAACACCGGGCCCGCAGCGCGCTCGGGACGATGAGCTTCGGGGTGCGCGCGATCCGGATGAACGGCACGATCGATCTCGCGAACGGGACCACTGACGGGGCCGACGGCATGGAGATCTGCCTGGGGATCGCGACCGGCCTCGTCCCGTTCTCGCGCCGACTGGGCGGGTGCGCGTTCATGTACGATCGCCTGGATCTCGCGGGCGGCCTCCGCATCGACCTGTACGGGTTGGCGCCGCGCTACGCCCTATTGCGGACCGGCCCCCTGGACATCGGCGTAGCGGCCTCCGCCAGCATCGGGAAGCTCGTGAACCGTCCCTTCACCGGTCGCAGCACCACGTATCATGCGTTCGGCGTCGGGTTGAGCGCACGCCTCACGGTCGTGCGCCACGTCGATCTCGAGGTGGAGCCCGGCATCTCGAGGCTCACGCGCGAGGGCTACGATCTGGCGACCTCGCAGACCGTCCCGAGTGAAGGCCACACCCTCACCCGTCTCACCGCCGGGGTCCACCTGCGGCTCTGACTTCGCTTGCTGCCCCCCCGGCCGGGGGTGATATTCGGAGGCTGGCCGCCTGGGCGCGGCCCACCACCCCGGACGAAGCGGAGCATTTCACATATGAAGACGCAGGGCAAGGACGTGGATGTCGTTTTCCTGAGCGGAGTTAGGACGCCGTTCGGGACTTTTGGTGGCACCCTCAAGAACTTCTCGGCCATCGACCTCGCCGCCCACGCCGCGCGCGTGGCGCTCGAGCGCTCCGGCCTCCCGGCGAACCTGATCGACCATGCCGTCTTCGGCAACGCGCTGCAGACCTCGGCCGACGCGATCTACTTCGCGCGGCACGTGGGCCTCAAGGCGGGGCTCCCCGTCGAGACACCGGCCCTCACGGTGAACCGCCTCTGCGGCTCCGGCTTCGAGGCCATCACGCAGGGCGCGCAGCAGATCCTCCTCGGCGAGTCGAGCGCGGTGCTGGCGGGCGGCGGCGAGTCCATGAGCCAGGCGCCGCACGTGGTCCGCGGCGCGCGGTGGGGCATCCGCCTCGGACCGGCCGTCCAACTCGAGGACCTGCTCTGGGAATCGCTGAAGGACCCGCAGTGCGGCTTCTCGATGGCCGAGACCGCGGAGAACCTTGCCGAGAAGTACCAGCTCACCCGCGAGGAAGTGGACGCCTACGCCGAGCGGTCGCAGCGGCTGGCGAAGAAGGCGTGGGACGACGGCGTCTTCGAGGACGAGGTGGTCGGGATCCCCGTCAAGGACGCGAAGACCAAGCAGATGGTGGAGTTCCGCGCCGACGAGCACGTGCGTCCGGAGACGACGCTGGCGGCGCTCGCGAAGCTCAGCCCGTACTTCAAGAAGGACGGGCTGGTGACGGCGGGGAACGCGAGCGGAATCTGCGACGGGGCGGCGGCCTGCGTGATCGCCTCCGAGAGACTGGCGAAGGAGAAGGGCCTCAAGCCGCTGGGCCGGCTGGTGGGTTGGGCGGTGGCGGGTGTGGAGCCCAAGTACATGGGGATCGGGCCGGCGCCGGCGATCCGGAAGCTGCTCCAGAAGACCGGCATCACCATGGCGGCGGTGGACCTCATCGAGGTGAACGAGGCCTTCGCGCCCCAGTACGTGGCGGTGGAGAAGGAGCTGGGGCTGCCGCGCGAGAAGACCAACGTGCACGGCGGCGCCATCGCGATCGGGCACCCGCTGGCGGCCTCGGGGACGCGGATCACCATCCACCTGCTGCACGCGTTGCGCCGGCAGGGCGGGAAGTTCGGGATCGGGAGCGCGTGCATCGGCGGCGGGCAGGGGCTCGCCGTGATGGTCGAGGCCTTCGCGTAGCAGGAGGGGTCCATGGACTTCGCTCTCATCCTTGGCGGCGCCGCCGTCCTCTACACGCTGTCGAGCCTGCGGATCATCAAGCAGTACGAGCGCGGCGTGTCGTTCTTCCTCGGCCGCTACTGGAACACCAAGGGGCCGGGCCTGAAGTTCCTGCCGACGTTCGTGGCGCACATGCACCGGGTGTCGCTGCGCATCGTCGCGCTGGACATCCCGCCGCAGGACGTGATCACCCGCGACAACGTGTCGGTGAAGGTGAACGCGGTGCTGTACATGCGGGTGAAGGACGCCGCCGCGGCGATCATCCAGATCGAGAACTACCTCTACGCCACCAGCCAACTGGCGCAGACCACGCTGCGCAGCGTGCTGGGCGAGCACCAGCTCGACGACCTGCTCTCCGAGCGAGAGAAGATCAACGACACGCTCAAGCGGATCATCGACCAGCGCTCGGACGAGTGGGGCATCGAGGTGACGGCGGTCGAAGTGAAGGACGTGGACCTGCCGCCCGAAATGAAGCGCGCGATGGCGAAGCAGGCCGAGGCCGAGCGCGAGCGGCGCGCCAAGGTGATCAACGCCGAGGGCGAGCTGCAGGCGTCCGAGAAGCTGACCATGGCGGCGCACATCATGGGCGCCGAGCCGGTGGCGATCCAGCTCCGCTACCTCCAGACGGTCTCGGAGATCGCATCGGAGAAGAACTCCACGACCTTCTTCCCGTTCCCGCTCGACCTCATCCGCCCCTTCCTCCAGGCGCTGGACCGGAGCGGCGGCGGCATCCCCGCCGCGGCCCCCGCGCCGGCGCTGGCGAGCGGCGCCCTGCCCGCGCTGGGCACGCCGGTCGGCGATCCGGCGCTCCCGCCGGCCCGCGAGCAGGCCGACCGGAAGGTCTGACGGGTCATGGCCGGCGATCTCCCCTCGCGCCGCATCGACCGCGACGCGCTGGATCGCATCATCCGGCGCGCCGCCGAGCTGCAGGCCGGGGAGATCGACACGGGCGAGGCGATCACCGAACAGGAGCTGCTCAAGCTCGGCGGCGACGTGGGGATCGACGGCCGGTTCCTCCGCCAGGCGATGTACGAGGAGCACGCCGGCGCGACGCCGGAAGAGCGCGGCCTGCTGGCCAAGTGGATCGGGCCCGGGCGGGTGGCCGCCGGGCGCGTGGTGCCGGGCGACAAGACCTCGGTGGAACAGGCGCTGGAACACTGGATGACCGACAGCGAGGCGCTGACCGTGAAGCGGCGGCTCCCCGACCGCACGCTCTGGGAGCGGCAGAAGGGGTTCTTCGCCGAGATGAAGCGCGGGCTGGGGGTGGGCGGGAAGAGCTACCAGCTGGCCAAGGCGCAGGAGGTCGCGGTCGCGGTGACCCAGCTCGAGGCCGGGTTCTGCCACGTCGAGCTCTCGGCGGACATCAGCGACGCGCGGGCCGGCTCGGCCACGGGCGGCGGCATCGCCGCAGGCTCGTTAGGCGCCGTGGGGTTGGCGATGGTCGCGGTTCTGGCGGGCCCCCCGGGTCTGGTGCTCGCGGTCGCGATGGTGCCGCTCGGCCTCGCCGCCGCCGCGATGCCGCTGGTGAGCCGCGGGCACCGTCGCCACGCCACCCGCATGCAGCTCGGGCTCGAGCAGCTGCTCGACCGGCTGGAGCACGGCGAGATCAAGCCGCAGCACCGGCCGCTGCCGCAGGGGATGTTCGCCTTCGGGCGCGTCGCCGAAGAGATCAGGCGCGCCATCACCGAAGTGTCCGAGACGTCGCGGCGTCCGCCGCGGCGCCTGCCACCCTCGCAGTGACCCCTCACCCATCCGGGAACCCATGACCGAGATCACCACGGTCGGCGTCCTCGGCTGCGGGCTCATGGGCAGCGGCATCGCCCAGACCGCGGCCGGCGCCGGCTTCACCACCGTCGTGCGCGAAGTGAGCGACGAGCTGCTCGCCAAGGGGAAGAGCGCCATCACCGGCTCGCTCAACAAGCTGGTCGAGAAGGGGAAGCTGGACGCCGGCGCGCGCGACGCGACGCTGGGCCGCCTGCGCTTCACCACCCGCGTGGCGGACCTCAAGGACTGCGACATCGTCGTGGAGGCGGTGGTCGAGGACCTGGAGGCGAAGAACGCGATGTGGAAGGAGCTGGACGGCCTCTGCCCCGCGCACACCGTCTTCGCGTCCAACACGTCGAGCCTCACCATCGCCGCCATGGCCGCGGCCACCAAGCGTCCCGACCGGTTCGTCGGGCTGCACTTCTTCAATCCGGTGCCGCTCATGAAGCTGGTCGAGGTGGTGCGCACCGTGACCACATCGCGGGAGACCTTCGACCGGGCGTTCGCCTTCGGGAAGAAGCTGGGCAAGGAGCCGGTGGCGGCGAAGGACAACTCGGGGTTCATCGTCAACCTGCTGCTGGTGCCCTACCTGCTCGACGCCATCCGCCACCTCGAGCACGGCGTCGCCAGCGCGCCCGACATGGACAAGGCGATGCAGCTCGGCTGCGGCTACCCCATGGGACCGTTCGTGCTGCTCGACTTCGTCGGGCTCGACACGACGTACAAGATCGCGGAGATCATGTTCGCCGAGTATCGCGACCCGCGGTACGCGCCCCCACCGTTGCTCAAGCGGATGGTGCTCGCCGGCTTCTACGGGAAGAAGGCTGGCAATGGGTTCTACGACTACGCCACCACGCCTCCCACGCTCAGCGACCTGGGGATCTGACATGTTCGGCTACGACTGG
>JBGPHD010000030.1:0-22954 GCA_041484135.1 Gemmatimonadota bacterium | reverse complement strand
GCCCGACGCCCGCAAGCTCGAGCCGCTGATCCGGTACCTCACCGCCTTCGTCTGCCGGCGGGAGCTGCTGCTGGCCCATTTCGGACAGTCGGGCGAACGGTGCCTTGGGTGCGATCGCTGCGCCCGGTGGCGATTGCTGAGACTGCGGAGCTTGCGGCCGGTGTGACAATCGCGGGCCTTCATGTGACAGGTCGCATTGTGAAGGTCGGCGTCCCTTGTGTTCCCGGAGCGGAGGTGCAATTGTTCGCGCCTCACGCAACACGGATCACCTCCCGCGTGCCCGGAAACTCGGATCGGCCTGGCAGCCGGCCGCCCGGGACGCCTGCGGAGACCCAGCAGGGCTCGCATGTCCGAGGAACCCGCACGGGGCGGGCGGCACAGGCGAGCACACGCCTCAGGGGATCCCGCACCATGACAAGCCGTCTGTCCTCCCGCCTTGCCCGGGTCTGGAACGCGGTCGCCGCGTCGTGCCTGCTCGTGTTCGCAGGCTGCAAGCCCGCTCCGCAACCCGCCGCGCCGCCCGCGGGCCCGCGCGCGAGCGTGGCGCCGGCCTTCACGGCGCCGGTGGACTCGCTGAGCCGCGCAGAGATCGTCGCGTACGCGCGCGGTCTCAGCTATGACACCGCCAAGGCGGTGAGCGATGCGCAGTACCTGGTGATCGCGCAGGCGGGGCGCCTCGTGGTCGGCCCGTACGCGCAGGTCGCACCCGAGGTGGGCGCGGCCGCCAACACCCGGGAGACCCTCGGTCAGGGGCGGATCATCGGCCGGATCACGCTCGATGCCGACTACCCGCCGCATGGCCTCTCGGCGGGGACGAGCTATGTCTGGGTGGACAGCGTTGGAGGGACCTTCCGGATGGTGTACGTGCCGGACTCCGCGGGCCCGATGACGTCGAGGCCGCTCACGTTCCATCCGCATCCCTCCAGTGACGCCGCGCCCTATCGGTCGGCCGCGCGGATCACCGACACCAAGGGCGCAGGGTTTGCGTCGAACTGTTACCTGTGCCTCGTGATCTTCTGGTGTTCGGACGGGGGCCCGGGCGGCGGTCTCGCGAAGGTCGACACCTTGGCGGCGGGGCGCGAGTGATGCGCTGGAAGCGATGGCTGGTGGTCGTCGGCGTCCTCTCCGTCTTCGTCGTCGCCAACGCGGTGTTCTCCGAGCGGCCCTCGGCCTCGACGCTCGTGGCGGTGCTGCCGTTCGAGCACGCGCCCGGCACCGAGGCCGAGTTCCTCTCCGCTGACGAGTGCGAGATCCTCATGTCCGAGGCGCTCGCGCGGTGGCGCGGGGTCGCCCTCGCGAGCGCGCTCAGTGTCGCCGACGGGCTGGCCCGCCTCGGCGGCCAGCCCCGGCCCGACGACTACCGGCGGCTCGGCGCGGCGATCGGGGCAGGGCGGTTCGTGCGCGGAGATGTCTCCCCCCAGCACGATTCCCTGCGCGTCCACGCCGCGCTCTACGATGCCGCGAATCCCGCGCGGCCGCTGCGCGAGCACACGGTGGTCCTCGCCAAGGGGCTCGATGGCGTGGGCGCCAGGTTCGGTGAGCTCGCCGACTCGCTGCTGCTCCGGGACACCCGGCTCACCCCCGAGGCGCGCGGCGCGCTCAGCGGGACGAATTCGCTCGAGGCCTTCCGCGCGTTCCAGCGGGGACTGAGCGCCCTCAGCGACTGGGACCTTCCGGCGGCCGGTCGCTGGTTCCAGAACGCCGTCGCGATGGACCCCGACTTCCCGCAGGCGACCTACTGGCGGGCGGAGGTCGCGCTGCTCACGGGGAGCGGCCCCGATGAGCTGCGCGAGCTGGCCGGGCAGGCGTTCCGGCTGCGCCAGGGGCTCACACCGCGTGACCGCCGGGCGGCCGAGGCTATCCAGGCCCTGGCCGACGGGAGCTTCCCGCACGCGTGCCGTCTGTACCGCGGCCTCACCGAGTCCGACTCGCTGGACTTCATCGCTTGGTACGGGCTCGGCACCTGCCAGGCCCGCGACCCCGTCGCCATCCGCGACCCGGCGAGTCGGTCGGGCTGGAGCTTCCGCGGCAGCGCGCAGGCGGCGCAGAACGCGTATCGCACGGCCCTCAGCCGGGTCCCCTCCTCCCACCGCGCGTTCCGCGGCAACGCCTTCGGGCGCCTGACCCGCATCCTGTACGCCGATCCCTCGCGGACCAAGACCGGCTACGGCCTCGCCGGCCCCGACACGCTCCGATTCGCGGCCTCGCCCGGGATCCACGGCGACACCCTCACGCTGGTGCCGTTCCCCTTCATCGAAGTGATGCAGGGAGCCAGGCGCACGATGGACACGACGCAGTCGGCGGCATGGGCCCGCAACCGGCGCATGCTCGATGACGTCACCGCGGAATGGGTGCGCGCCTTCCCCGGGAGCGCCGACGCCCTGGAATCGCGCGCCCGCGCGCTCGAGTTGGAGGACGTGGCGCGGGAATCGCCAGGCGATTCCTCGGCGGCGCTCGAACCGTCCCGTCGGGCGCGACGGGCGAGCACCGATGCCGTGCAGCGCTCGCGGCTGGCCTCGCTCGAGGTCCGGGTCCTGCTGCGTCACCGCCGCTTCGCCGCCGCCGCCGCGGCCGCGGACTCCGCGCTGGCGCTCGCGACCGCGCTCACGGCGCCGCAGGCGGCCGAGCTGGCGTGGATGGCCGTGCTCACGGGCCGCGCGGCGCAGGCGGTGGCGCTCGCGGTGCAGGCGGCCCCGATCTACGACCCGAGCGGATCCCAGGGCCTCTCGGCACCGCTGCCGCAACGCGTCAAGGAGATCGGTCTGCGGCTCCTCATCCACGCCGGACTCGGTACGGCGGCCGACAGCGTTCGGCGGCTGATGCGCGAGACCGACCGCGCCATCGGCACGTGGGTGGAGCCGCGGTCCCAGGAGGTCGCCCGGTCGGCGCTCCTCGACTTCCCCTCGGCGCTCGCCTTCGCGGAGGCCGGTCCGACGCCCCGGCACCGCCGCGACGCGCAAGCCATCGAGGTGATCGGTGCCCAGTGGGCCACCGCCCGCGGCGACCATGCCGCCCCGATGCGCCTGGCCGCCAGCCTCGAGGCCCGCTTCGGACAGAGGCTCGTCGGCGGGGTCGACTTCGCCCTCGAGCTGGGGTCGTTGCTGCTCGCGGTCGGGGACACGGCCCACGCGATCGTGCAGCTCGACCGCGCGGTCGGGGCGATCCCCACGCTCCCCTCCATCATCATGTCCGGCGAGATGCAGCCGTCGATCCCGCTGGCGGCGAGTCTCCCCAGGCTCCTGGCGCTGCGCGCCGGCGACCGCGCCACGGCCCGCCGCCTCGCGGGGGCCGCCGCCGCGCTCTGGTCCCATGCCGATCCCATCCTGCAACCCCAGGTCCGGCGCATGGCGGCGCTCGCGGCTCCCGGAGGCTGAGTCCGCAAGCTAGATTCCGGGATGGACGACGCCCTTTTCTTCAGCGCGCAGAACCTCGAAGTCCGCGACATGGTGCGCGACTTCGCCCGCAACGAGATCGCCCCCATCGCCCGCGAGTACGACGCCAGCGCGGAGTTCCCCTGGCCCACCGTCAAGAAGATGGCCGACCTCGGCCTCCTCGGTGTGCCATGGCCGGAGGAACTCGGCGGCGCCGGGATGGACTACCTCTCCTACATCCTGACGGTCCACGAGCTGGCGAAGGTCGACGCCTCGCACGGGCTCACGGTCTCCGCGCACACGACGCTCGGCACCTCGCCCATCATGGACTTCGGCACCGACGAACAGAAGCGCCGCTTCGTCCCCCTGCTCGCCACGGGGCGCGTGCTGGGCGGCTTCGGGCTCACGGAACCCGGCGCGGGCTCCGACGCCGGTGGCACCGCCACCACGGCGGTGGAGAAGGGCGACCACTGGGTCCTCAACGGCTCCAAGATCTTCATCACCCATGCCGGCGTCGGCGAGATCTTCGTCTGCACCGCGCGCACCACTCCCGGCAAGACCAACAAGGGCATCACCGCCTTCATCGTCACCAAGGAGACGGTGGACCGCGCCGCCGCGGCCAAGCACGGCATCGGCCACGAGCCGGGCCTCCCGATCATCAAGGGCGTTCGTGCGGGGAAGAAAGAGGACAAGATGGGCTGGCGGGCGAGCGACACCCGCGAACTCTACTTCGAGGAGGCCATGGTGCCGAAGGAGAACCTCCTCGGCACGCCCGGCAACGGCTTCGTGCAGTTCCTGAAGACCCTGGACTCGGGCCGCATCGGCATCGCCGCCCTCTCGCTCGGCATCGCGGAAGGCGCGTACGAGGAGGCGCTCAAGTACACCAGCGTCCGCAAGCAGTTCGGCCGCCCCATCGCCTCGTTCCAGGGCGTGAGCTTCCCCCTCGCCGACATGGCCACCGAGATCGAGGCCGGGAAGCTCCTCACCTACCACGCCGCCTGGCTCAAGCAGAACGGCAAGCCGCACAAGAAGGAAGCGGCGATCGCCAAGCTCTACTGCTCCGAGCTGGCCATGCGCACCACCATCAAGGCGGTCCAGCTCCACGGCGGCTACGGCTACACGACCGAGTACCCGGTCGAGCGGATGATGCGGGACGCCAAGGTCTGCGAGATCGGGGAGGGGACGAGCGAGATCCAGCGGCTCGTGATCGCGCGACATATCCTCGGGGATCTCATCCAGGATTGACTAAGTCGAGTCATGTCATTACTTTAGCCGTTACCATGCGACTACGTGAGCCGGCTGACTGGGGCGAGTGGGGCGAAGGTCGCTTCAGAGCGCGGCTCGAGGTATTGGACGGCCCCGGCCTGATACCGGGGCCTTTGCCTTTCGGAGAACCGACAGTTGAAACGCGAGATTCTGATCACCGGGACCACGCGGGAGACCCGCGTGGCCATCCTCGAGGACGACACCCTTGTTGAGCTGCTGGTCGATCGTCCCGATGCCCGCCGCACGGTGGGCGACATCTACCTCGGCAAGGTCGACGCGGTCCTGCCGGGGATCCAGGCCGCCTTCGTTGACATAGGTCACGAGAAGAGCGCCTTCCTGCATGCCTCGGACCTCGTCGAGCCGGACGAGGACGAGGATGAGGACGAGGAAGACGAGGGCGACGACGAGGGCGAAGAGCACGGCGAGGGCAAGCCGGAGAACGGCGACCGGCACGCGAGCGGTCGGGAGCTGCGCCGCGGCAAGCTCCCCCCCATCCAGGACATCGTCAAGCGCGGCGAGACCATGCTCGTCCAGGTCTCCAAGGAGCCCATCGGCACCAAGGGCCCGCGCGTCACCCGGCAGATCTCCCTCGCCGGACGCTTCCTCGTCTACATGCCGTACGCCTCCAAGGTCGGCGTCAGCCGCAAGATCGAGTCGCGCGAGGAGCGCGCCCGGCTGCGGGAGATGGTGACCAAGATCCTGCCCAAGGACTCGGGCGGGGTCATCGTGCGGACGGTGGGGGAGGAGCTGAACGAGGACCACTTCAAGCGGGAGCTGGACTCGCTCCTGCGGGCGTGGAAGAAGATCACGAAGAAGGCCACCTTCGTGCGCGCCCCGGCGCTGGTGCAGCGCGAGGCCAGTCTCACGCGCGGCATCATCCGCGACCTCTTCTCGTCCAAGGTGGACCACCTCGCGGTGGACGCCAAGGACCTCCACGCCGAGATCGTGAACTACCTGGACCAGGTGGGCCCCGAGCTCAAGGAGCGCGTCGAGCTCTACACCGGGACGGCGGCCCTCTTCGACAAGTACGACATCGAGAGCGAGATCCGGGACCTCTTCAAGCGGCGGGTGGACCTGCCCACGGGCGGCTACATCCTGATCGAGCATACCGAGGCCCTCGTCTCGATCGACGTCAACACCGGGCGCTACACCGGCAAGAAGGACCCGGAGAAGACCATCCTCAAGACCAACCTCGAGGCGGCGCGGGAGATCGCGCGGCAGCTGAGGTTGCGGGACATCGGCGGCATCATCGTCTGCGACTTCATCGACATGGAGACGCGGGGCAACCGCGACAAGGTGCTGCAGGAATTGCGCGGGATCCTCTCGCGGGACCGGGCGCGGACCCGCGCCTTCGCCGTGTCGGACCTGGGCCTGATCGAGATGACGCGCCAGCGGGTGCGCCCCTCGCTCTACCAGAGCATGACGCAGGCGTGCCCCACCTGTGCGGGCACCGGGCGGGTCTTCCTGCCCGAGACCGTGGTGCGGCGGCTGGAGCGGTCCCTCAAGCGGGCGGCGGCCGAGAACCGCGACCGCCGGCTCACGGTACGGCTGCACCCCGAGGTGGCGCTCTTCCTGCTCGAGGAGGAGCCGCACCTCCTCAAGCAGCTCGGCAAGCAGACCGGGATCGACCTCGAGGTCCGCGACGACCCGATGATGAAGCTCGATGAGTTCAAGCTGATGAGCCAGCCGGCGGGGCGGGACGTCACCGAAGCGTACCTGGTGGCGTGAGCCAGGTCGTTGACATCGCCCCACCTCCTGGGTAAGGTTAAAGGCTGTGAGGGCACAGACTTCAGGGATGGACATGTACGCTATCTTCAAGACAGGCGGCAAGCAGTTCAGGGCGGAGCCGGGGCGCACGGTGCGCATTCCGTCCGTCACCGCCGAGCCCGGCACCAAGCTGACGTTCGACGAAGTGCTCCTCGGCTCCGATGGCGAGCACGTGAAGGCCGGCACGCCGGTCATCACGGGCGCCTCGGTCACCGGCGAGATCGTCCGTCATGGCAGGGACAAGAAGATCATCGTCTTCAAGTTCAAGCGCCGGAAGGGCTACGCGCGCAAACAGGGACATAGGCAGGGGTTCACGGAGGTCAGGATCGACTCCGTGGATCTCGGCTAGCCGGAGAAGCCAGGCGTATGGCTCATAAGAAGGGTGTCGGCAGCAGCCGCAACGGGCGTGACTCGGGCCCCAAGTATCTCGGCGTGAAGCGCTACGCCGGGGAGCAGGTGATCTCGGGCAACATCATCGTCCGCCAGCGCGGGACCCGCATCCACGCGGGCCGCAACGTCGGCGTCGGCGTGGACCATACGCTGTTCGCGCTGAAGGATGGCGTGGTGAAGTTCGAGTGGCAATCCAAGAATCGGCGGCAGGTGAGCGTTTACCCGGCCGCGTAGGACATAAGGGGCCGCTCCGGCGGCTTCCGAGCTTGTGCAGGACATAAGGCTCCCGTGAAAGCGGGGGCCGTCGTGTTTCCGGGGCTGAACTTTCCCGGCCGCAGGCTCGTACGATACTGCGAAAGGGAGGACCCATGAGCGTGTTCGAACGTCTCGCCGCCGGCTTCGACCTCATCGGCCGGAAGGCGGGTCAGCCCTCGACGAGGGCAAGCTGCGCATGGACCTGATGCGCGAACGCCGGCGCAAGGACAACACGGCCCGCGAACTCGGGTATGTGGTCTACGCTCAATCCAAGGGGACGGCTCCCGGTGAGGGCCGGATCGATGTGCTCATTGGGAGCATCACGGAGGCGGAGACCGAGATCGCCCGGCTCGAGGCCCGGATCCAGGAGGTGCGGGCGAGGTCCGCAGCGCGCGGCGGCCCCACTGATGGCCCCCCGGCCGGCGACGGCTCCGCGCAGGCGCCTCCTGCAGCGGACGCCCCGCCCGCCGGCGCCCCG
Source organism: Gemmatimonadota bacterium (assembly GCA_041484135.1). Taxonomy (GTDB): domain Bacteria; phylum Gemmatimonadota; class Gemmatimonadetes; order Gemmatimonadales; family JACORV01; genus JACORV01. The sequence goes on along the minus strand of JBGPHD010000030.1, from coordinate 15,427 downwards.
GCGCCCGAACCCGCAGCGCCCGACACTGCCGACCAGCCTGGTGCCTGACGCCTGACCCCTGGTAGTACTACGAGGTGGCTCGTCCCGGGTCACGGCATATCTTCGGGCCCGTGGCCCGCTACACGCTTCGCACCCTGACACTGCGGCCCCGCCTCATCGACGATGCGGGCGGGATGGAGTTGGTGCGTTTCTCCAAACAGCTCGCGGTGCTGGTGTACCTCGCGTCCCGGCCGGAACGGCGCGCGACCCGCGACGAGCTGGTGGGACTCCTGTGGGAGGGCTCGTCCGAGCAGGAGGCGCGGCAGGCGCTGCGCCAGGTCGTGTACCAGCTGCGGCGCTCGACGGAGCAGGGCATCGTGACGGGCGAGAGCGTGCTGGCGGTGGATCGCGACCTGGTGGAATTCGACGTGGACGTGTTCCGCCAGCACCTCGCCGCAGGGCGGCCGGAGGCGGCGCTCGCGGTGTACGAAGGGGACTTCCTCGCGCACGTGGCGCTCTCCGGCGCGCGCGATTTCGAGGATTGGGCGGACGGGATGCGGCGCCAGCTCCTCGCCGAGCGCCGCCAGCTGCTCCGGGCGATGGTCTCGGCGGCGGCGGACGCGGGCGACTGGACCCGGGCGGTCCGGTTCGCGGAGCAGCAGATCGTCACCGACCCGAACGACCTCAAGGCGCGGCTTCGTCTCGTGGAGCTCCTCTCGCTGGCCGGGGACGCGATCCGGGCGGGCGCCGCCGCCGAGGAGGTGAGGCGCCTAGCGGTCGAGATCGAGGGAGAGCCGCTCTCGCCGGCCACCGAGGCGTCCATCGCCCGGGCGCTGGAGCCTTCGGGCGCGCCGGAGCGGCGGCAGCGGTCGGGATTTCCGCGCCATCCCGAGATGGTGGGCCGCTCGGAGGAGTTCCGTCGGGTGGTGGTCCTCTGGAAGCGCGCGCAGGAGGGCCTGGGCCGCGCGGTGCTGATCGGCGGTGAGGCGGGGATCGGGAAGTCGCGGCTCGGCCTGGAGCTGCAGCGCCGCTTCCGCGGGGACCGCGGCCTGGTGCTCAACGCCAGCTGTTTCGCGATCGAGCAGTCGGATCCCTACGCGCCGTTCCTCGACCTGCTGCGCGAGGGCCACGCGGCGCCCGGCCTCTCGGGTGCGGCGCCGGCGTCCCTGGCGATCCTCGCGGCGTTCCTCCCCGAGATCGCCGACCGCTTCCGACCCGCGGTGGCGCCTCGAGCGCTGCCGGTCGCTCCCCAGGCGCTGGCCGGCGCCATCCTCGACGCCTTCGCGGCCATCGCGGAGGAAGTGCCGCTGGCGCTGTTCGTGGACCAACTGCACTGGGGCTCTCCGGCGACCATCGAGTTCGCGCACCGCCTGGCGCGGCGGGCTGCGTCGAGCCGGCTGCTGGTGGTCGCGCTGGCGCGCGACTTCGGCGGACCGGCCGACACGACGCACGCGCTCCACGAGTTCGCGCGGTCCGACGCGGTCACGGGCATCGACCTCGGGCCACTCGACGTCCCCGATGTCGAACACCTGATCGGCAGCATCGCGCACGTCCCCGACGATCCGGTGGGCAAGTTGCTCCCGGCGCGCCTGGTGGAGCGCACATCGGGGATCCCGCTCTACGTCCTCGAAGCGCTGAAGGCGCTCTACGACGCGGGCCAGCTGTCGGTGCAGAACGGCGCGTGGGTCCTCGGCGAGGCCCTGCTCGACGGGACCCGCCCGCTCCCGGTCCCCGAATCCACGGAGGCGATCCTCGCCAGCCGGCTCGACGCGCTCGGCGACGCGGCGCTGACGGTGCTGGCGGCCCTGGCCATCCGCGAGCGCGACACTTCCATCGAAGAGCTCGCTCGGATCGCCGAGATGCCGGTGACCGACGTGGAGACGGCCATCGCCGTCCTGGAGCGGCGGCGCCTGGTGGGCCGGCCGCTGGGGGCGGCGCGGGTAGCGCACGACGAGCTGGGTATCGCGGCGCAACGGGTGATCGCCCCCGCGCGCCTGCGGGCGCTGCAGCTCCGCTCTGCGGACCTGACGGCGGAGCGGGCCGAGCGCGGCGACCCGGGGCAGTGGGCGGCGGCGGCCCAGCACTACGCCGCCGCCGGGGCGACGGAGCGGGCAGCGCTCGCGGCGGTCCGCGCCGCCGAAGAGGTGGAGCGCGCGGCGGGCGCCGAGGCCGCGCGGGAAGCGCTGGCGCGGGTGGTGGAAGCGGCCCCCGCGGCGGTGCGCTCAGAGCTCCAGGCGTCGGTGCGTCCGGTGCTCGCGGGCGCGGTGTCGGCGCGGCGGTGGCTGGAGCAGCGGGAGGGGCGGCGCGGGAGCCGTCGGCTCCGGGCGGCGGCCGTGATGGGCGCGGTGGCGCTGGGTGGCGCGTGGCTGCTGGTGCGTACGTTAGGTGTCGCCGCGGTGCCCGCGCCGCTGGGGAGCGGCCGGCTCGCGGTGGCCTACGGTCCCGCGGGCCGGGCCGACTCGGTGCTGGCCTTCCTGCTCGACTCCGGGTACGTGGCGCGACGCGGAGCGGGCGCCGGCCTCGCCGCGGGGGTCCGCGAGGGTCTCGAGGAGTGGGCGGTGCGTCCCGATCTCAAGGCGGCGGCGTTGGCGTGTCCCGTCGCCGGCAGGGCCGCCTGGGCCGTCTGCGAGCGACCGCTCGGCGCCGCCGACACCACGCGCCGGCCCCTCGGCCGCTATGAGGCGGGCGCCGACTTCGTGGGCTGGATGCCCGACGGCGCGAGCTTCGTGATGCTGGGCGGGTATCTGCGCGATGACGGCCGGTATGCCCGCGCGCTCCTCCTCAGCGACACGGCGGCGGAGTATCCCCGCGTCATCGCCCGCGATCGCTACGACTACGCCGCCGCCTCCCTCTCGCCCACCGGCGACCGACTCCTCGCCGATCGCCGCGCTCCCGACGAGCGCGGCACGGTGCTCGTCACCCCGGCCGGCCTGCTGCTCGGCGCGATGAGCTGGTGTCCGATGGAGGGTGGCGTCGCCTGGGCCCACGACGGCGAGCGGATCGCCTGCGTGGCCGAGGGGGGCCGGGCGCTGCTGCTCGGGTACCCCTTCGCCGGCAGCCGGCCCACCCGCGTGCCCATCCCGGAGCGGATCACCGGTGCCCCGGTGTGGGCGCCGGACAACCTCTACGTCGCCGTCATCACCGGCGAGTCGGAGCCCGCGCTCTACATCGTGGACAAGTACGGCATGGCCGAGCCGCGCGTGGCCCGCCGCTGGGATACGCCGGTGCACCTCCTGGGCTGGGTCCCCATGGACCCGAGGCCGGTGGTGCGTACCCTCCGCGTGCGGCCCGACTCGGTCACCCTCCATCCCGGCGACCGGACTACGCTCCGGGTGGCCGCGTACGGCGACGGCGGCAACCAGCTCGGCATGGCCGCGGGCGTGAGGTGGGCCACGCTCGATTCCACGGTGGCGCGGGTGAGCCGCGCGGGCGAGGTGCAGGGGCTCAAGGCGGGAAGGACGAGGGTCGTCGCGTCGCTCGGTGTCTCGGCGGCGGACACGGCGGTGGTGCAGGTGGTACGTTAGGCCGGCATCGGGCCGTGCCGGGGGCCGTCAGTGCGGCGGCAGGGTCCGGTAGCGCTCCAGCAGCTCCGTCTGGCGGCTCGCGAGGGTGATCTCGCGCCCGCGGATCAGGACGTGCTCGACGGTGGTGGAGAACTCGAACGGATCCCCCGACCAGACCACGACGTTGGCGACCCGCCCCGGCTGGAGTGAGCCGTAGCGCTCGCCCATGCCCATGATCTGGGCGGGAGCGAGGGTGACGGCCCGCAGCGCCTGGTCGTACGGCAGCCCGTAGGACACCGCGTTGCCGGCTTCCTGCTTGATGAGCAGCGCCCCGTGCGCGGTCGAGGTCTCTTCGGCCGTGGCGCCGGCGCCCGACACGATGGCGATCTGGACGCCGGCGGCCGCGAGGCGGGCCGCGTTCTCGTAGCGCGCACCCAGCCGGTTGAAGCTGGGGATGTTCTGGAGCGGCTCGACCAGGACCGGCACGCCGGCGCGGGCGATCTCGTCGGCCATCTCCCAGCCCTCGGCGGCGCCCGAGAGCACGATGCGGAGGCTGAACTCCCGCGCGATCCTCAAGGCGTTGCGGATGTCGAACACCCGGTTGGCCGTGATCACCAGCGGCAGGCGGCCCGCCAGGACCGGCTGGAGCGCCTCGAGGTCCGCCTGGGGCGCCGAGAGGTCCCGCATCTGGCGGCGTTCGTAAAGGGGCCGGCGGGCGGCGTAGGCGCGCGCGTCGGTGAGAAGGCGGCGCAGCCGCTCCAGCGTGCCGGCCCGCGACCCTTCGCCCGCCTCGCGGGAGGACTCGTCGAGGGTGACGTGCATCGCCACCGGGTCGCGCACGATCATCTGCTCGATCGTCCCGCCGGTGAGGTCCGCGAAGACGCTCCGCCCCGCGAGGAAGCGCCCCACGGGCGCGATGACCGCGGTCGTGATCCCCGCGATCCGCGTCACCGGGATGACGATCGACGCCGGGTTGATACCCTCGGCCACGTCGAAGCTCGCCGCCACGTCGTCGCGCACGCCCATCTCCTGCGTGCTGGTGCCGTTCGGCACCTCGACGAGCCCGATCTGCGAGCAGGCGTTGATGAAACCGGGCGTCACGATCTTCCCGCGCGCGTCGATGCGGATCGCCCCGTCGGGGATGGCGATGCCGGCTCCGACCGCGACGATCAGGCTGTCGCGGATGAGCACGGTGCCATTCTCGATGGCGGGCCCGGAGACCGGGAGCACTCTCCCACCCACGATGGCGATGACCTGCTGAGCGCACAGGCGCACCGGGGCGCAGGCGCACAGGGCGATCGCGACAATGACTGCCAACCGCCAACTGACAACCACTGCGCGTCTGCGCGTCTGGACACTACTGCGCGTCCCCGCCCGATGACTGATGACTGTCATCGGTCGTGTCCTGCGGCGGGCACATTCCCCAGCTCGAAATCCGTCCGCCACCACGTGGCCGGGTCATTCCTGTCGTACATCAGCGCGCCGTCCACGTACACCCGCTCGGCCCGCGCATAGACGGAGAAGGGATCCCCGTTCCAGACCACCACGTCGGCGTGCTTGCCCGGCTCGAGCGTGCCGATGAGCGAGTCGAGGCCGATCACCCAGGCCGGGTTGGCGGTGACCCACCGCAGCGCTTCGTTGCGGGTGATGGCGATGCCGGCGCGCCGGCCCGACCACATCGCCTTGGCGGCCTCCTGGTTCAGCCGCTGGATGCCGTGCTCGTCGTCGGAGTGGATCACCACGCGCCCGCCGGCCCGCGAGACCAGCGCCGCGTTCTGCTCGAGTCCGTCGAAGGCCTCCATCTTGAAGCCCCACCAGTCGGCCCACACCGAGACCGCCACGCTGTCCCGCGCGAGCAGGTCGGCGATCTTGTACGCCTCGACGGCATGGTGGAACGAGCGGATGTGGAAGCCGAACTCGCGCGCCAGGTCCATCATCTGCGCCATCTCGTCGGCGCGGTAGCAGTGGTTCTGCACCAGGATCCGGCCGCGCAGCACGTCGGCAAGCGTCTCGAGCTGGAGGTCGCGCTCCGGCGGATCCCCGGTGCGGTTGCGGTTCCAGGCGTCCCACCGCCGCCGGTATCGTTCCGCGGCGATGAACGCCGAGCGGTAGCCCGCCATGTTGCCCATGCGGGTGGACGGGCCGCCGCGGCTCCCGTAGACCCGCCGCGGATTCTCGCCGCAGGCCATCTTCACGCCGTAGGGCGCGCCCGGGAACTTCATGTCCTGGGCGGTGCGGCCGGGCACCACGTGCATGGTGACGCTCCGTCCGCCGATGAGATTGGCGGAGCCGGGGAGCACCTGGATGGTGGTCACGCCGCCCGCCTGCGCCAGCGGGAGCTGCGGGTCCTGCGGCCAGAACGAGTGCTCCGCCCACACCTGCGCGGTGTTGGGGGACGTGGCCTCGTTGCCGTTGTCCTCGCCGAAGGTCCCGGGCGCGGCGTACACGCCCAGGTGCGAGTGGGTGTCGATGAGGCCCGGGGTCACGAACTTGCCGGTGCCGTCCACGATGATGGCGTTAGGCGGCGCCGCGACGTCCGTGCCGACCGCTTGGATCCGCCCGTCCTGGAGCAGGATGGCGCCGTGCTCGATCTCCAGGCCGGTCGCGGTGAGGATGGTGGCGTTACGGATGAGCACCGGCGGCGACAGGCGCCGGTGGTAGGTGGACGGGTACTGCTCCCGGTCGAACGAGAGCGTGTCGTGGTACGCCAGCGAGTCGGGCCGTGACGGCCTGACGGCCGCCGTGGCCGCCGCACTCGCCACGACGGGAGCACCGGCCGGCGCCGGCGCCGGCTGCGGCGCAGCGGCGGTGCGTGCACACGCCGCAGTCAGCAGGAGGACCACTGCCCACCGAATACTGAGGACCACTGCGCGTCTGCGCGTCTGCCGCCTACTGACGATCACCGCAGTACTGCTTTCCGCATCGCGTCGGTTGTCAGTCGTCAGTTCCTCGCCGTCAGCTCGAACACCACCGGCGCCCCAACGAGTTCGTACTTCACGATCGTATACGGCGCGTCCTTCGTCACGTAGAACGTGAGCGGCGCCTCGCCTCCCGTGACGTCGAGCTTCCAGCACGAGAACGTGCCGGCGGGGACCGTCACGGACTCCTCGCCGCTCACGGCGACGTTGATCGTGCGCACGCTGCCGTCCTCGGCGGCGAAGGCCTGGATCGCCCAGTGCCCGCCCGCCGCCAGCGGCAGGGCGCCGAGCACCAGCTCGAGCTCGTCGGCGTCCAGCGTTCCGGCGGCGAGGGTCGTGTCGATATCGACGTCGCGCAGTCCCTGCCGGGTCGGGGCGCGCGCGTGCCCGCGGGCGTGCATCCCGTCGTAGTCCACCCGGACCGCGGTGGTCTGGCCCTGCTGGGTGCCGTTCTGGCGGAACATCACCGGGGCGAGGGTGCGGGCATCCACGACGACGGTGTCACTCTGGCTGATGATGGGGCCGATGTTGACGCTGCTGGTGCTCCGGATGAGGGCGCGGCCGCCTTCCGTGACGCGCGCGATGTTGACGGTGGCGTCGCCGAACGGGTTGCCCTGCACGACGACGCGGAAGGTGAGCGAGCCCGTAGCGATGTGGTCCGGGAGCCAGGCGATACTGCCCCCGGTGGGCGGCGCCAGGTCGGCTTCCGTCAGCGGGTGGCCGTCCACGTCCTGAATGCGGATCGGCAGGTTGAGCGCCTTGAGCCCGGCGAGGATGCGCGGCCCGTTCCCGACGACCACGATCACCATGCGGTCATTGGTGAGGTAGCGGCGCGCGGTGGCGGTGAGCTGCGCCCGGGTCACGGCGGCGAGCCGGTCCCGGTAGGTCGTCACGAAGTTGTCCGGCAGGCCCTGCAGCCGCGCGCCGGCGACGGCACCGGCGATCTGCTCCGGGGTCTCGATGGTCCGCGGGAACGAGCCGACGAGGTAGCTCTTGGCGAACGCGATCTCGGTGTCGGCGGGCGCGACGGTCCGGAGCAGGTCGTACTGGTGGAGCAGCTCCGCGAGCGCGCTGTCGGTGACCTCGGTGCGCACCTCGACGTTCGCGGTCCAGGTGCCCTGGTCATGGGGGCGGCTGAGCGAGGACCGGGCCCCGTACGTCCAGCCCTTCTGCTCGCGCAGGATGCGGTCGATGCGTCCGCTGCTGCCGCCGCCGAAGATGTAGTTCAGCAGCGTGATGGGGTAGAGCGCCGGATCGCGCGGGGTGATGGAGGCGAAGCCGGCGACGATGTTGGATTGCACCGAGGCGGGCCGGTTGATCAGCACGATCTCGGTGTTGGTCCGGGCCGGCGGGGCGGGCGGCGGCGGGACCGCGGCAAGCGTGCCGGTCCAGCCACCTAACGTTCTCTCCAGCAGGGCGCGGACCTCGGCGGCGCGCACGTCCCCCGCCACCACCAGCAGCGCCCCGGCCGGCCGGATGCGTTCGGCGTAGAAGCGCGCGAGGTCGTCGCGGGTGATGGCGCCGAACGAGGCCGCCGTCTCGGCGCGCCCGTAGGGGTGCGTGCCGTAGACCTCCCGCGCGAAAGCGCGGCCGGCCAGGACGGCCGGCTGCGAGAGCGACAGGCGGAGCGAGGAGAGCTCCTGCGTCCGGGCCAGGTCCACCTCGCGGTCCGGGAAGGTGGCATGGGTCAGCACGTCGGCGAGCAGGTCCATCCCGGCCGGCAGGTTCGCGGCGAGCAGCGAGAGCGAGACCGAGAAGTTGTCGTCGCTCACGAAGGCGCCGATCGAGCCGCCCGCCCCCTCCACCTCCGCCGAGATCTGCTCGGCGGTGCGCCGCGCGGTGCCCTTGGTGACCACGTCGGACGCCAGGCTCGCGAGCCCTTCCTTGCCGGCGGGATCCTGTCCGGCGCCCGCCGACGGGAGCGAGAGGCTCACGGTGACGACCGGTTGCTCGTGCTGCTCGACGATGATGTAGTCGAGCCCGTTGGCGAGGCGGCCCGTCACGAAGGGCGGGAAGCGGACCGGGCGCAACGCGCCGGGCACGGGCGGCGTGGTCGGGTACTGGGCGGCGGCCGGGACGGCCGCCAGCGGGAGCAGCGCGGCAGCGGCGAGGGCGGCGCGCGAGGCGAAGGTGCGGAAGACCGGGCGCATTAGCGTGCCCCTCCGGCGGCGGGCGGGTTCACGACAACGGTGAGGCAGTTGTCGGGGACGAGGTAGGTGCGCGCCACTCGGCGCAGATCGTCGATCGTGACCGCCATGTAGCGGTCCACGTCGCTGTTGGCGGCGTCGAGCGCGCCGTTGAACCACAGGGCGCTCTGGAGCGTCTCGGCGACACCGAAGGTGGTCTGCCGCTGCCGGATAGCGCCGGCCCGATACAGGTTCTTGGCCTTGTCGAGCTCGGCCTGTGCGATCGAGTCGGTCTGGAGCCGCGCCACTTCCCCCACCAGCAGCGACTCCACCCGCGCGGCGCTCACGCCCTGGTTCGCGATCGCGAGGACCAGGAACGCCCCGGGGCCGCGACGCAGATTGGCGATCGCCTGGCCGACGACGGCGGCGCGTGCCTCACGCACCACGCGCTGGTTCAGGCGGGAGGACTCTCCGCTTCCGAGGATCGTGCTGAGGAGGCCCAGCGCCGGCGCGTCGGCGTGGGACACCGCCGGTGCCTTGTAGGCCAGGATCACCGCGGGCAGGTTGGCGTTCCGGTCCGTCGCGTCCACCCGACGGGCCCCGGCGTTGTAGCGCGTGTCGCAGGCGGAGCGTGGCGCGTCCGCGCCGTGCGGGATATCCCCGAAGTACTGGCTGATCAGGCGCCGGGCCTCGACGGGATCGAAGTCGCCCACCACCGTCAGGGTCGCGTTGCTCGGGATGTAGAACTGGTTGAAGAACGCCTGCACGTCCTCCACCCGCGCCGAGTCCAGGTCGGCCATGTCGCCGATCACGGTGTGCGCGTACGCGAAGCAGGTCGCGGAATCGAAGGGCAGGGAGAACGCCTCCTGCGCGATGCGCGCGTAGGGGACGTTGTCGATCCGGAGCCGGCGCTCCTCCTTCACCACCTGGCGCTGGTTCTCGAAGTTCTCCTGGTTCACCGCCAGGGACCGCATCCGGTCCGCCTCGAGCCAGAGGATCCGGGCGAGGTTGTTCGACGGCACCGTCTGGAAGTAGTTGGTCCGGTCCTCGGTCGTGGAGCCGTTGTACGTGCCGCCGGCCCGCTGGATGAGGTCCGTGTGCAACCCTTTGCGCACGTTCGCCGAGCCCTGGAACATCATGTGCTCGAAGAGGTGGGCGAAGCCCGAGCGCCGCGGCCGCTCGTTGGAGCTCCCCACGTGGTACCAGATGTCCACCGTGACGATCGGCGTGGAGTGGTCCTCCGAGAAGACCACCTGGAGGCCGTTAGGCAGCGTGTACGTGTCGAAGGGGATCCGCCCCGCGTTCTGCGCCGAAGCGGTGGACGCCACGAGCGGTAGGACGGTGATCAGTCCAGTCGCGACTGCCGACCGAAGACTGACGACCACTGCGCGTCTGCGCGTCTGAAGACTACTGACGATCACCGTGAGACTCCTTCTACTGTGGGAAGATCTTCAGGGGGTTCGTCCTCGTGACGGCCGTCTTCACCTCGGCTGGCAACGCCACACTCATGAACTGATCGAGATTGACCTTGAGGTCGCGCACGCCGGGGCTCGGCCAGTCCGTGCCCCACAGCATCCGATCCGCGATCTCGTGAAGGCGTGGAAAGTACTCCACGAGCTTCAGCGGCGGAATGCCGGACACGTCCAGGTGCACGTTCCGGTGACGTCGCAGGATGAAAAAGGCCTCGTCCATCCACAGGGGGCGCCCCCCGTGGGCCATGATGAGGGTGAGGTCGGGGAAGTCGATGGCGATGTCGTCCAGCTCCATGGGGTTGCCGTACTTGTTGCGCGCGCCCGGGAAGATGCTGGTGCCGGTGTGGATCATCACCGGCAGGCCGCGGTGCTCGCAGCGCCGGTAGATCGCCCCCAGGGTCGCCATCCCCTGCGTGTACGCATTGGCCGGGAACAACTGGTGCGAGGGATGGATCTTGAGGCAGCGGATCCCCAGCTCGAGGAGCTCGTCCACGTGCCCGTCGATGTCGCCGGCGAAGCGCGGATGGACCCCGCCGTACGGCAGCAGCCGGTCCGGCGCCGCCTCGGCGTAGCGGGCCGCGAAGAGGTTCGTCTCGTCGGTGAAGCCCATCAGGTCGGGGCTGGGGTAGTTCACCATCCCCACCCGCCAGATCCCCGACCGGTCCATGATGTCGAGGAGCAGCTTGGGGTCATCCATCAGCTGGAGGAGGAACTCCCAGTGGTCCTCCTTGCCGCGCCGCATGGCCTCCATCACCGCGGGCTTCATCTGCCTCCACGGCTGGATGTGGACATGGACGTCGGTGATGCCGGGAAGGGGAGACGCCGCCGTCATTCTCCGGTGAAGCGCGGCTGGCGCTTCTCCAGGAACGCGCGCAGCCCTTCCTGCATGTCCTTCGAGGAGAAGATGACGCTCGCCAGGCTCCGCTCGTGGCGGATACCGTCGTCGAGCGGGGCGCGCACGCTGGCCCGCGCCGCTTCCTTGATCATCGCCAGGGCGACCGCGCTCTTGGTCGCGATCATCCGCGCCAGCGTCATGGTGCGGGCCTCGAGCTGGTCGTGCGGCACCACCAGGTCCACCAGCCCCATGCGGTAGGCGTCCGACGAATCGAGGATCGCGCCCGTGTACATCATCCAGAGCGCCATGCCCAGGCCCACGAGGCGGGGCAGGCGCTGGGTCGCGCCGCCGCCGGGGATCATGCCGAGGTTGATCTCGGGCTGCCCGAACTTGGCCTCCTCGCTCGCGATGCGGATGTCGCACGCCATCGCGAGCTCGTTCCCCGTGCCCAGGCAGTAGCCGTTGATCATGGCGATGACCGGCTTGGGGAAGTCGTCGGCGGCGTCGATGACCGACGGCTGGTGGAGGAGCCGTCCCAGCATGTCCACCGGGGAGCGGCCCACGAACTCGTGGATGTCCACGCCCGCCACGAACGCCTTCCCGGTCCCGGTGAGGACGACGACGCGGACCGACCGGTCGGCCTTCATCGCCTCGAAGGCGGCGAGGAGCTGCGCGTGCGTCGCGGCGTCGAGCGCGTTGCGCTTGTCGGGACGGCTGATCGTGATGATGCCGATCCCGTCCTTCCGCTCGGTGAGGACGTGCGGTGGCTCGCTCATGGCTCCGTCCAGGTGTAGAAGCCCTGCCCGGTCTTCCGGCCCAGCTTCCCCTCGGCGACCAGCCGCTCGAGGATGGCGGGGGGCGCGTAGCGGTCCGACCGCAGCGCCGAGTGCAGGTACCGCGCGATGGCCAGGCGCACGTCGAGGCCCACGAGGTCGGTGAGGCGGAGTGGTCCCATGGGATGGTTGTAGCCCAGGGTCATGGCGCGGTCAATGTCCTCGGCGCTCGCCACCCCCTCCTCCAGCATCCGCATCGCCTCCAGGCCGAGGACGACCCCGAGGCGGGAGGACGCGAACCCCGGCGAGTCCTTGACGACGATGGGCTCCTTGCCCAGGCGCCGCGCCACCGCCACCGCGCTCTCCCGCGCGGCCTCCGCCGTGCCCGGGTGCGTAACCACTTCGACCAGTCTCATGAGATGCACCGGATTGAAGAAGTGCATCCCGACCACGCGCTCCGGGTGCTCGGCCGCCTCCGCGATGGCGCCCACCGACAGGGACGACGTGTTGGTGGCGAGGAGGGCGGGGGGCGGGAGGAGGGCCGACAGGGTCCGGAAGAGGCCACGCTTGAGCTCGAGCTGCTCCGGGATGGCCTCGACGACGAGATCGGCGCCCGTGGCCGCGACCGCGACGTCATCCAGGGCCGTGAGCCGGGCCATCGTCTCTTCGCGCGCCTCCGCGGTCGCCTTGCCGCGCTCCACGGCGCCGTCGAGGTTGGCGCGGATGCGCGTGAGCCCGCGCGCGGCGGCCCCCGGGACCACGTCGCTGAGGCGCACGACGTAGCCGGCCTGCGCGGCCACCTGGGCAATGCCGTGCCCCATCGTGCCCGCGCCGACCACCGCGACCGTGCGGATGCCGCTCACCGCGGGAGGGCGTCCACCGCGGCCCGGGCCCGGTCCGGGTAGTTGGTGCAGAGACCGTCCACGCCCAGCTCGAGCAGGCGCCGCATCGGCTCGCTCTCGTTCACCGTCCAGGCGAGGAGCGTCATCTCGGCGTCGTGGACCGCGGCGATGAGCGCCGCATCCACTTGCGCGCAGTCCTGCCAGAGGATCGTGGCGTCGGCGTCTTCGAGGACGCGGATCGGCCAGATGGGGTAGGAAGCGGAGAGAAGGCCCCGCTTGAGCTGCGGACGTCTCTCGCCCAGCCGGTGGATGATCCGGTGGTCGAAGCCGTGCACCGCGACCTTGTCGGGGGCGGGGGAGGCGTCGAAGATCGCGAAGAGCTTCTCGTCCAGGCGCGGGCTCAGCGACTTGACCTCGACGAAGGCGGTGAGGTGGGGATGGATGACGGCGAGCGCCTCCTCGAGGGTCGGGATCGGCTCGCCGTTCTTCAGGGGATGCTCGCGGATCTCGCGCAGCGTGCAGTGGGCGATGTGGTGCCGGCCCACCATCTCGTCGTGGTGGACCACCAGGGCGCCGTCGGAGGTGCCGTGGATGTCCAGCTCGACGGCATCGGCGCCCAGGGTGCGCGCGGCTCGGAACGCGGCGAGCGAGTTCTCGACCTCGGTCCCGGAGGCTCCCCGGTGCGCGATGACCAGCGGCCTCGGCATCCTTCAACCTACCCCGTGAAAGGGGTCGCCTCCAGCCCGCCGGTCAGCCGGCGTCGGGCATGTCCGACTTCTTGGCGGTGATCCAGTCGGGGTCCTTGAAGATCTCGCGAAGCTGCGCGTAGTGCTCGGGCTGCGGGAGCACCGACGTGAGGTACGACGCGTACCGCTCGGCCGGGATCTCTTCGCCTTCGACGGTCCAGTGCTGGTGCGCCCACTGCCCGATCTTCCGGTTGAATTGCAGCTCGGGCGTCTTGAGCCAGCGGTCGCGGTCGGGGATCAGCTGGTTCATGCGGTCCACCAGGCGGGCGATCTCCTCGCGGTACAGGCCGCGCGAGGCCTCGTTGAGGTGCGGCCGCTGCGCCACATGCGGGTTCTCGCGCTCGTCGAAGCGGCCCTTGAGGCCCCACTCGTACGCCCAGTGGGCCGATGACGAGTTGTCGGTCCCGAACAGGTCGAACGCGGTCGGCACCCACTTGTTGAAGAAGCGCTGGATGATCTCGGGATCGATCTTGCCCGCCTTGATGATGCGGAGCAGGCCGTTGTTGCCGGTGCCGAGGTGGTACGACTCCTCCTTCAGCATCGGCCCCATCGAGCGGCCTAACGGGTCGAAGGACGAGGTCGAGAGCATCTTGAGCTGGAACTTGCCGTCCCGGTCGATGAACTGGGTGTAGGTGAAGAAGTCGAGCCAGTTGTCCACCCGCTCGTTGAACGAGCCGAGGAGACGCTTGCCCTCGAAGGCGCGCCGCTCGAGGAGTTTCTGCGCCTCGCGCTTCCCCTCGTCGCCGAAGTGCTGGACCAGCAGGTACGACATCTGCCAGCCGTGCCGCATCTCCTCGCACATCACCCGCATGATCGAGAGCAGGTCGTAGGACGAGGGCGAGTTCTCGAGCAGGCTGCGCTGCTGCTCCACCGAGGCGAATTCGGTGTCCCCCTGGTAGACGATGAGGTTCAAGAGCGCGTCGCGGATGCGCTGGTCGGGGATGTGCATGATGGTCGGCCACTTCTTCTGGCCGCGGTAGTGGCCGAACTCGATCTCGTCCACCTCCGGGTCCCCGAACTTGATGTCGAACTTGAAGTCCCGGAGCTCCTGGCCCTGGAGGCCGATGTCGCTCTGCCAGGACTTGAAGAGGTCGATCCACTCGTCGAACGTGTGCACCTTCAACATCGCGCCGTCTCCTCAGAATCCGGTGAAATGCGGATCGCGCTTCTCGGTGTACGCCTTCAGCCCTTCCATGAAGTCGGCGCTGCGGAAGCACGCCATCTGCGCCTTGAGCTCGTAGTCGAGCATCTCGGTGAGGTTCGACCACTCGCTCTGGAAGATCGCGCGCTTGGCGCGCTGCACGGCGACCGGCGGGGCGGCGGCGATGCGCTGCGCCCAGCCGCGGGTGGCCTGGGCGAGCTCGTCGGAACGGACCACCCGGTTCACCATGCCCATCTCGCGCGCCTTCTCGGCCACCACCAGCTCGGCCGAAAGGAACAGCTCGAGGGCCTTGGAGGGGCCCACCAGGCGGGGCAGGAAGTAGGTGCCGCCCCAGTCCGGATGCAGGCCCAGCCGCGCGAAGACCTGGCCGATCTTGGCGTCGTCCGCGGCGATGCGCAGGTCGCAGGCGAGCGCGAGGTTGGCCCCGCCTCCCGCGGCGACGCCGTTGATGCTCGCGAGCACCGGCTGGCGCGCGTGCCGGATGGTGGTGAGCACGCCGCGCGCGCCGTCCACCAGCCGCCGTCCCGTCTCCTCGTCGTTCTCGGCCACGATCCGCTGGAGGAGCTGGATGTCGGCGCCGGCGCAGAAGGCGCGCCCCGCGCCGGTGAGCACGATGGCGCGCACGTTGCGCGAGGAAGAGAGCAGTTTCACCGCGTCGGTCAGCTCCTCGACCATCTCCACCGTGAGCGCGTTGAGCTTCTCGGGACGGTTCAGCGTGATCGTGCCGACGTGCTCGGCGATCTCGACGAACACCGACTGGGTGGTCGTGCGCGTGCTCATGTGGCCTCCCGTTCCACCACCAGGGCGATCCCCTGGCCGACGCCGATGCACATCGTGGCGAGGCCGTACCGTCCGCCGCGCCGCTTCAGGGCGTGGACCAGCGTGGTCAGGATGCGCGCGCCCGAAGCCCCGAGCGGGTGCCCCAGGGCGATCGCGCCACCGTAGACGTTGACCTTGGCTTCGTCGAGCCCGAGCTCCCTGATGCACGCGAGCGATTGCGCCGCGAACGCCTCGTTCAGCTCCACCAGGTCCAGGTCCTTCATCGTCAGCCCCGCGCGCGCCAGCACCTTG
>JBGPHD010000029.1:0-23009 GCA_041484135.1 Gemmatimonadota bacterium | reverse complement strand
GGTACCCGGTCTCGCCGTCCCACACCGACTCCCGCAGCGCCGAGTTGTCGGCCGCGAGCGCCGGCGTCCCGCACGCCGCGGCTTCGAGGTTGGTGATGCCCCAGCCCTCCTTGAGGGACGGCAGCACCACACCCCACGCCCGCCGGTAGAGATCGATCTTCTTCTCCTCGCTCACGTAGCCAAGGAACTCCACCGCTCCGGCGACGCCTTCCGCCCGCGCGATCCGCTCGAGGCGCCCGCGGTCCGCACCGGTGCCCGCCACCCAGAGGCGGGCGTCCATCCCGCGCCCGCGGAGCACCCGCACCGCGCGGATCGCCACCTCGACTTGCTTATAACGCGCCAGCCGCCCGACGTACAGGAACGTGGGCACCGCCTCGCGCGCCACGGCGGGATCCGGAGTGAAGTGCCGGGAATCCACGCCGGGGTGGATCACCTGCACCGACTCCGGCCGGAATCCGCGCCCCACGAGGTCGTCACGGGTGCTCGCGCTGATCGCGTGCACGCCGGCCCGGGCGTAGACCCGCGGCATCGGCCGTTCGGCGAGCCAGACCACTGCCGCCACCGGCCACGGCACCTCCCGGAACGCCGTCACACCGAAGAGGTGCGGCACCAGCAGCACGAACGGGCCCGGCCAGGAGGACGGCAGGTTGAGCGGCACCTTGTTCACGTCCTCGACCACCACATCGGGCTTGAGGCGCCCCGCCAGGTCGCGGAAGGCACCGCTTCCCGCCAGCGCGAAGCCGTAGCGCGACGAGACCCGGTGGACCTGGATGCCGTCCAGCGTCTCCTCGCCCGCCGCGCCGTCGTAGCCGCTGCACAGCAGGTGCACCTCGTGGCCTCGCGCCGCCAGGCGGCCGAAGATCTCGTGCAGGTGCACTTCCGCTCCGCCTCCGCGGGGGTTGGTGCGGTCCTGCCAGTTCACGACCAGGATCCTCACAGCCGGCCCAGGTCCCGTGCCACCCGGTCGAGGATGCCGTTCACGAACCCGGGGGACTTCTCCCCGCCGAACCACTGCGCCAGCCGCACCGCTTCGTCGAGCACCACCTTGGGCGGGACCTCGCCCTCGGCGAGCTCCAGCGTGCCGAGGCGGAGCACGTTCCGCTCGATGACGCCGAGGCGCTCCAGCCGCCAGCGGTCCGCGGCGCGGACGATATGCGCATCCAGCTCGGGGCGCCGCTTGACCACGCGCTCCGCCATGCCGAGCGCCCCCTCGACCACGCGCGGCCGGACGAAGACGAGCTGCGCCACGCGTCCCCACTCCGGCCTCGGCGCCCCCCACGTCTCCGGCGTGCCCGCGATGTCCCAACCGTAGAGCAGCTGCAGGGCGCGGACGCGCACCCGTGTCTCAGCGCGGATCGGCATCGCGGGCCCTCAGCTGGCCGGCCACATCGAGCGCGGCCGCGGCGGCCTCGAACCCCTTGTTCCCGGCCTCCCCACCGGCGCGCGCCATCGCCTGCTCGAGCGTGTCGCAGGTGAGCAGGCCGAACCCCACCGGCACCCCGTACTCCACGGTGAGCGCCATCAGGCCGCGCGACGCCTCGCCCGCGACGAAATCGAAGTGCGGCGTCTCGCCGCGAAGGACCGCGCCTAACGCGATCACGGCGTCGTAGCCGCCGCGCGAGACCAGCGCGCGCACCATCACCGGCAACTCCCACGCTCCCGCCACCCAATGGACGTCCACCTGCGCGCGCGGGATGCCCCGCTCGGCGCAGCACGCCTCCGCGCCGGCCAGGAGCTTGACGGTCACGTTCTCGTTGAAGCGGCTGGCGACGATGCCCACGCGCCCCGCGAGGGGTCGCGCGTGTGGAGGGGTTCCGGCCATCAGCGGGAGAAGAGGTGGCCCAGCTTGTCGCGCTTGACGTCGAGGTAGCCGGCGTTCTCCTCGGTGCGCGGCGGCACGATGGGCACGCGTTCCTTCACCTCGAGCCCGTAGCCGTCCACCCCGACCAGCTTCATCGGATTGTTGGTGAGGATGCGGATGGACGTCACGCCCAGGTCGAGGAGGATCTGCGCGCCGATCCCGTAGTTCCGCAGGTCCGGCTTGAAGCCGAGCTGGCGGTTGGCCTCCACGGTGTCGTGACCCGCGTCCTGGAGCTCGTAGGCCTTGAGCTTGTTGAGGAGGCCGATGCCGCGCCCCTCCTGGTCGAGATAGACCACCACGCCGCAGCCCGCGGCCTCGATCATCTCCATGGCGGTGCGGAGCTGCCAGCCGCAGTCGCAGCGCGCCGAGCCGAAGACGTCACCCGTCAGGCACTTGGAGTGCATGCGGATCAGCACGCCCGGTTTGGCGGCCACCTCACCGAAGATCAGGGCCACGTGCTCGGCCGTGTCCACGTCGTTCCGGTAGCCGATGATGCTCCACTCGCCGTGGGGCGTGGGGAGCCGCGCCTCGGCCACCCGGTGGACCAGCCGCTCATGCTGGAGCCGGTGCGCCACGACCTGCGCAACGGTGATGAAGGTGATGCCGTGCGCTTTGGTGAAGGCCTCGAGCTGGGGGCGGCGCGCCATCGTGCCGTCTTCATTGAGGACTTCGCAGATCACGCCCGCCGGATAGAGCCCGGCGAGCCGAGCGAGGTCCATGCTCGCTTCCGTCTGACCGACGCGCTGCAGGACACCGCCGGGGCGGGACTGGAGCGGGAAGACGTGGCCGGGGCGGCGCAGGTCGCTCGGCACCGTGGTGGGATCGATGGCCACCTGGATCGTCTTGGCGCGGTCGGCGGCGCTGATGCCCGTGGTGACGCCGAAGCGTGTGGCGGCATCCACGCTCACCGTGAACGCCGTCTCCTGCGATTCGGTGTTGTGGTCCACCATCTGGTGCAGCGCGAGGGCGCGGCACCGCTCGGGCGTGAGCGTGAGACAGATCAGCCCGCGACCGTGCAGCGCCATGAAGTTGATCATCTCGGGCGTGACCTTCTCGGCGGCCCCGATGAGGTCGCCCTCGTTCTCCCGGCTCTCGTCGTCCGCGACGACGACGAGCTTGCCGGCCCGGATGTCCAGGATCGCCTGCTCGACGGTACCGAACTTCATCGTGGTCTCCGTCTTCCGGTGCGGTACGGCGCCAGCCCCTGCATCACAAACTTGCCGACCAGGTCGGCCTCTAAATGTAATCGTGTCCCGGCTTTAGCTCTACCCAGGGTGGTCACTTCAAGGGTGTAGGGGATGAGCGACACCTGGACCACCCCCGGCCTCGGCATCTCGTTGATGGTGAGGGAGACCCCCTCGACGCAGATGGACCCATGGGGGACCGAGAGGGCCGCCACGGCCCTGGGGACCCGGATGTCGAGGAGGACGGCGTCGTCCACCACCCGGCGCCGGACCACCTGCCCCACCCCGTCCACGTGCCCCGAGACGAGGTGCCCACCCAGTCGCTCGCCGACCCTGAGGGCCCGCTCGAGGTTGACCCTGCGGTCCGGCCGGAAGGCGCCGAAGTTGGTGCGCCCTCGGGTGGTCGTGACGGCCTGGACGGTGAAGGTGCCGCGCGCGACGCGCACCACGGTGAGGCAGGCGCCGTCCACGGCGATGCTGTCGCCTCCGGCGAGCCCGCGATAAGGCGCCGCGATGGTGATCGTGAGACCCTTGGGGGTCTTCTTGACCGTGCGCACGGTGCCGACGGCGGTGACGATCCCGGTGAACATCAGGGCCGCTCCAGGACGATGAGCGTGTCGCCACCTAACGAGCGCCGCTCGAGCAGGGGCCATCGCCGCGCCACGCCGATGTCGACGTCCGGCACGCCGTTGAACGCCCGCACGCCGCCGTCGCCAAGAAACACCGGCGCGACGAAGAGGTAGAGCCGGTCCACCAGGTCGTCCCGCAGGAGCCGTCCCGCCAGCGTCGCGCCACCCTCAACGAGCACGCTCGCGATGCCATGGCGCTTGAGCGCGGCCAGGGAGGCGCCGAGGCCGTCGGCGCGCAGGATCGTGACCCCGGCGTCGGCCAGCCGTTGCAACGAAGGTGCCGGAGCTTCGTTGTCGGCGAGCACGAGCGTCGGCTGCTGGCGGGCCGTCCGCACCAGCGACAGGTCCGGCGGCAATTCGGCCCGTCGGTCGAAGACCACCCGCACCGGCGGCGTGAGCGGTGTGACGGAACCGCGTGGCGTGAGCTCGGGGTCGTCGGCGCGCGCAGTGCCCGCCCCGACCGCGATCGCGTCGAAGCCGGCGCGGAGCCAGTGCACGTGGGCGCGCGCCTCCTCGCCCGTCACCCAGCGCGAGTTGCCCGCGTGATCCGCAACCTTGGCGTCCAGGGACATGGCCATCTTGAGCGCGACGAAGGGCCGATCGCGCCCGGAGTGACGATGGAAGAAGATCGCGTTCTGGGCCCGCACGGATGACTCGAGGAGACCCGACTCGACCGCGACGCCCGCCCGCTTGAGCGCCTCGGCGCCACCGCGCGCCTGCGGGTCTGCGTCGTTCGCGGCGTAAACCACGCGCCGGATCCCGGCGGCGGCGATCGCCTCGGTGCACGGCGGCGTCTTCCCCTGGTGCACGCACGGCTCCAGAGTCACCACGAGGTCCCCGCCCCGCGCCTGCTCGCCGGCTGCCCGCAGCGCGGCCACCTCGCCGTGCGGACCGCCGAACTCGGCGTGCCATCCCTCGGCGACGATGGCACCGTCCTTGAGCACCACCGCGCCGACCATCGGGTTGGCGCCCACCCGGCCCCAGCCGTTCCAGGCCAGCGCGAGGGCCCGCTCCATCGCCTCGCGATCGGTCATGCGTCAGGCACTCTCGCCTTCGAAGCGCACCCGGCCACCTCCGCTCACGACCTCGCCCACCACCCAGGTCTCCACACCGGCGCGCTGTGCCGCGGAGCGAACGGCGCTCTCCTCGCTCCGTGGCACCACCGCAATCAGGCCGACGCCGAGGTTGAACACCTGACGCATCTCGTCGTCAACGATGCCGCCACCCGCCTGCACCGCGCGACAGGCAGCGGGCATCGGCCAGCTCCCCGCCCGCACCACGGCATCAACGCCGGAGGGCAGCACCCGCACCAGATTCCCGGGGATGCCGCCTCCCGTGATGTGCGCCAGCGCGTGCAGACTGGACCGCACCGGCCAGACCGCGGCGAGATAGCTCCGATGGACCTCCAGAAGTACGTCCACCACGGGGCGCCCCGTTCCCGGCAACTCGTCCTCGAGGCCAAGGGCCATGTCGCCGAAGAGGACGCGCCGGAGGAGGGAGTAGCCGTTGGTGTGGAAGCCGTTCGCCGCATAGCCGATCAGCACATCCCCCGCGCGCACCCGGTCGCCGTGGAGCGCCTCCCCCTCCGCCACCACGCCGAGGATCGTGCCGGCGAGGTCGTACTCCCCGGCGCGATAGACGTCCGGCATCTCCGCCGTCTCGCCACCCACCAGCGGCATCCCATGCGCGCGGCAGCCGCGCGCCACGCCGCTCACCACGTCCGCAGCGATGCGGGGGTCGAGCCTGCCCGACGCGAAGTAGTCGAGGAAGCCGATCGGCCGCGCGCCGTGGACCAGGATGTCGTTGACGCAGTGATTGACGAGGTCTTCGCCCACGGTGTCGTGGCGGCCGGCGCGGATGGCGATGAGCACCTTGGTGCCCACGCCGTCGGTCGAGGCCACCAGCACCGGATTCGGGATGTCGGCGGGGAGGCGCACGAGCCCACCGAAAGCGCCCACCGCACCTAACGACGACGCCGTCCGGGTCCCGCGCACCAGCTCGGCGATACGGGCCTTGGCGTCCTCCGCCGCCGCGAGGTTCACGCCGGCGGCGCGGTAGCGGTCAGCCGGCGTCGGGGCGGGCACCGGAATCGGGATCGAAGTGCACGAGGTCTCGGTACGCCAGCACCCGCGACACGACGTCCGCCGCGGTGATCTCATCGAAGCGCTGCACCGAGAAGCGCTCCACCGCGAAGGAGCCCATCGCCGAGCCGTAGACCATCGCCAGGCGCAGATTGGCGGCCGAGAGGTTGTTGGTGTGCGCGAGGTGCGCCATGAAGCCACCCGCGAAGGCGTCACCGGCGCCGGTCGGATCGAAGATGTCCTCCAGCGGGAAGGCCGGCACGTAGAAGATCCGTCCGCCCTTCTCCACCAGGACGGCCCCGTGCTCCCCCTTCTTCACCACCACGAACTTGGGGCCGCGCTCCAGCACCCAGCGCGCCGCGCGATGGATGTGCCAGTCCCCCGAGAGCTCGCGGATCTCGGAGTCGTTCACCATCAGCACGTCCACCTTTTCGAGCAACTTCATCAGGGCGGTGCGCTTCCCCTGGATCCAGTAGTTCATCGTGTCGCACGCCACGAGTCTCGGCTTGCGCACCTGCTCCAGCACCTCGAGCTGCAGCTCGGGGTCGATGTTGCCGAGGAAGACGTACCGCGCTCCCGCGAAGGCGATGGGGATCTTCGGCTTGAAGTTGGCGAAGACGCCCAGCCGCGTCTCGAGGGTGTCGCGCGTAGAGAGGTCGAACCCGTAGCGGCCCGCCCAGCGGAAGCTCTCGCCGTCCGCCACGGTGAGGCCGGTGAGATCGATCCCGCGGGCGGCGATCCGCGTGAGCTCGTCCATCGGGTAGTCCTTCCCCACCACGCCGACCAGTTGCACCGGGTGGAGCAGCGAGCCCGCGACGGCGAAGAAGACCGCCGAGCCACCTAACGCATCGACGTTTTGCCCGAACGGGGTCTCGACGGTATCGAGCGCGACGCTCCCTACTACCAGCAGTCCCATGGGCTCCACTCCTCCGTCATCGCCGTCACGACACCCACACCCGACACCCGACCCCCGACACCCTCAAATCCGTTCCGGCGCCGTCAATCCGAGCAGCGCCAGCGCATCCGCCAGCACGATCTGCGTGGCCCGCGCCAGCGCGAGCCGGGCCGTTTCCACTGCCTTGGGCTCGCCGAGGACGCGGCACTTGTGGTACCAGTGATGGGCCGCGCGCGCCAGCTCCTCGAGGTACGCCGTCACCCGCTGCGGCTCCAGGGACTCGGCGGCGCGCCGCACCGCCTCGGGATAGCGACCGAGGATCTTGATGAGGTCGGCTTCGCTGGCGTCCGTCAGCGCGGCCACATCGGCACCCTCGCCCGTCACCGTCTCCGGCGCGATGCCGCCCACCCGGAAGATGCCCGCCATCCGGGCGTGCGCCATCTGCACGTAGAAGACCGGGTTCTCCTCGGTGCGCTTCAGGGCGAGGTCGATGTCGAACTGGAGGTGCGACTCCACCCGCCGCATCAGGAAGAAGTAGCGCACCGCGTCGCGCCCCACCTCCTCGACGAGATCCCGCACGGTGACGTAGCTCCCCGCCCGCTTGGAGATCTTCACTTCCTCGCCGCCCCGCATCACCGTCACCATCTGGTGCAGCACGTACTCGGGGTACCCCTCGGGGATCCCCATCTCCAGCGCCTGGAGCCCCACCCGCACCCGCGTCACTGTGCTGTGATGATCCGCGCCCTGGACGTTGATGGCCCGATGGTACCCGCGCTCCCACTTGGACACGTGATACGCGACGTCAGGCACGAAGTACGTCGGCTCCCCGCCCTTCTCGGCGCTGCGCAGGATCACCCGGTCCTTGTCGTCACCGTACTCGGTGGTCTTGAGCCAGAGCGCGCCGTCCTTCTCGTAGGTGTGGCCCGCCGCGACCAGGCGCCTCACCGTCTCGTCCACCTTCCCCTCGGTGTACAGCGACGACTCGAGGAAGTAGACGTCGAACTTCACACCGAAGGCCTGAAGGTCGAGGTCCTGCTCCTTGCGCAGCGCCTCCACGCTGAAGCGGCGCACGGCCTCCCGATCCACACCGCCGGAGTCCTCAGGGTGCTCGGCGACGTAGCGGTCCGCGATCTCGGAGATGTACTCGCCGTGGTACCCGCCCTCGGGCATCTCCGCCGGCAGGCCGCTCCGCTGGGCGATGCGCACCTGCACGCTCGCCGCGAGGTTGATGATCTGCGCGCCACCGTCGTTGTAGTAGTACTCGCGGGTGACGTCCCAGCCGTCCCATTCGAGCAGCGCCGCGATCGCGTCGCCGAGGGCGGCCTGGCGTCCGTGGCCCACGTGCAGCGGCCCCGTCGGGTTGGCGGAGACGAACTCCACGCTGGCCTTCTTCGACTGCGTCTTCCCGCTCCGCCCGTACCCCTTCCCCGCCGAGATGATGGTCCGGAGGATGCTCTCGAGCTGGTCCGTGGCGAGGCGGAAGTTGATGAAGCCCGGCCCAGCGATCTCCACCGCGGAGACGACCCCGGGCGGGAAGCTCATCCCGGCGACCAGCTTCTCGGCGATCTTCCGCGGCGGCGAGCCGAGCGTCTTGGCGAGCGCGAGCGCGAGGTTCGAGGCCACGTCGCCGTGGCTCTTCTCACGAGGCGTCTCCAGCTCCACGACGACGTCCGCCGGTGCCCCGAGTGTCGCCGCTACGCGCGCAAGCTCGGACCGGATCGTTTCGAGCGCCGTCACTAGTCGTCTTTCTTGATGGGTTTGAACTTCGACGCCGGTGGCGTGCCGCCGGCCTTCTCCTTGTCGGGCTTCTTCTCGCCAGCGTCCGGCTTCTTCTCGCTCGATGAGGACAACTCGCCCGCCTCGCTCGACTTCTGCTTCTGCTTCTGGCCGGCGCGGCCGTAGTCCGTGAGGTAGAACCCCGAGCCCTTGAAGACGAACCCCGCTCCACCCGAGAGCTGGCGCTCCGCCTTCGTCCCGCACTCGGGGCACTTGGCGCCGCCCTTCGAGGTGATCTTCTGGACCACCTCGAACTGGTGCCCGCACTTGGGGCACTTGTACTCGTAAGTCGGCATGGCCGCTTAACTTAGCTCACTTGAGCCGATGAAGTCAAGCCGCCGCCGTGGCGGCCCCACACCCGCTCCATGGCCGCCGTGATCTCGCCTAACGTGGTCCGGGCGCGCACCGCCTCGATGATCGACTCCATCAGAGGAGCCCTCGGCGCGGCGGCGGCCGCGTGCACCGCCTCGAGGGCGCGCGCGGTGGCGGACTGGTCGCGCTTCCCCCGCGCCGCGTTCAACCGGGCGATCTGCTTGGCCGCGAGCGCCGAGTAGTCCGGGGCGCGGGGCGTCACCAGCGGGGTCTCGTCGCCGAAGCGGTTCACGCCGACCACGACCTCATCCCCGCTCTCGATGGCGCGCTGGGCCGCGTACGCCGACCGGTGGATGGCCTCCTGCACGAACCCCTCGGCGATGGCCTTGGCCGCGCCGCCCCGGCGCTCGACTTCCGCCAGCAGGGCCCGGGCCTGCGTCTCGACCTGGGCCGTGAGCGCCTCGACGTAATAGCTGCCGGCGAGCGGGTCGGTGGTGCGGGTCACCCCGGACTCGTACGCGAGCACCTGCTGGGTCCTCAAGGCGAGTCGGGCCGAGTCGGGCGTGGGGAGCGCGAGCGCTTCGTCGAACGAGTTGGTGTGGAGCGACTGCGTGCCGCCGAGGACGGCGGCGAGGGCCTGCACCGTCACCCGCACGACGTTGACGAGGGGCTGTTGCGCGGTGAGCGCCGAGCCGGCGGTCTGGGTGTGGAAGCGCAGCTTGCACGCCGCCTCGGGCACGCCGAACCCGTCCTTGAGGAGCGTGGCCCAGATCCGTCGCGCGGCGCGGAACTTGGCCGCTTCCTCGAAGAGGTCGTTCCAGGCCGCGAAGAAGAACGAGATGCGCGGGGCGAGCGCGGCGACGTCGATCCCGGCGCGGGCGGCGCGGCGCAGGTACTCCAGCGCGTCGGCGAAGGTGAAGGCCAGCTCCTGCGCGGCGGTCGCGCCCGCCTCACGCATGTGGTAGCCGCTGATCGAGATGGGGTTGAACCCGAGCTTGCGCTCCACCACGAAGCGGAAGACGTCGGTCACGAGGCGGAGGCTCGCGTCGGGCGGATACACGTACGTGCCCCGGGCGATGTACTCCTTGAGCACGTCGTTCTGGATGGTCCCGCCGAGCTTCTCCCACGGCACACCGTGCTCTTCTCCTACCACGAGGTACATCGCGAGGAGGATCGGCGCGGTGGCGTTGATGGTCATCGAGGTGGTGACCTGGTCGAGCGGGATCCCCTCGAAGACGCGCGCCAGGTCGTCCACCGTGTTGATGGCCACACCCACCCGCCCCACCTCGCCCGCGGCGAGCGGATGGTCGGAGTCGTAGCCCATCTGCGTGGGAAGGTCGAACGCGGTGGAGAGCCCCGTCTGCCCCGCGGCGAGCAACTCGCGGAAGCGCGCGTTGGTCTCCTCGGCGGTGCCGAAGCCGGCGTACTGACGCATCGTCCAGAGGCGCCCGCGGTACATCGTCTCGTGGACGCCGCGGGTGTACGGGAACTCCCCCGGCTCGCCGAGACGCCTGGCAAGGTCCGAGGGAACGTCCGCGGGGCCGTAGGACGCCTTGATGGGCACGCCGGAGGAGCTTTGGGGGTCGGTCATGCGTGCGCCAAGATAACGCGGTGGGGCGCGGCGCCGCTAAGCGCCGCGGGGCCGGTGGAGCGCGCGGTCGTAGTCCCCGGGCTCGTCCAGATCGCTCAGGGCGTCCGCGGGCCAGCTCAGGGTCGCGGCCTCGGCCCGGTGCGCCTTCACCATCTGCTTGCCGGCGTTCTCCCCGGACGTGGCCAGGATCTCTGCGAAGAGCGCTCGGCCATAGAGGGTGGGCGGCGCGGTGACGCCCGCGTAGTCGGAGAGCACCAGCGCCGCGCCGCCTTCGCGGAAGCGACGGACCAGGGCCTCGAGCATGACGGCGGTCACAAAGGGCATGTCGGCGAGGATGATGACGGCGGCCGCCACTGTCACGGGGACCGCCGCGATGCCGGCGTGGAACGAGGAGGTCTGGCCCTGCTCGTGGTCGGGGTTCACGACCGCGCGGCAGGCGAGCCCGTCCAGCTCGCGCCTCGCCGCCTCGGCGGCGTGCCCCAGGACGACGATCACCGGATCGAGCTCCGCCTCGAGGGCGCAGCGGGCCGCGCGCCGCAGCACCGATTCCCCTTCGAATCGGAGCAGGAGCTTGTTCCGGCCCATGCGGTTCGAGGCGCCGGCGGCGAGGATGACGCCGGCTACCGGGCCGGTCACCCCTTCAACATCTCCTCGGCGAGCCGTACGTCGTCCCGGCTGCCGATGAAGAGCGGCGAGCGCTGGTGCAATTCGGTCGGCATGATGTCGAGGATGCAGCGCGTGCCGTCCGAGGCATAGCCGCCCGCCTGCTCGCAGATCTGGGCGAGGGGCGCGCACTCGTAGAGGAGCCGCAGCTTCCCCTGCGGGGACTTCTTGTCCGCCGGATAGCAGAAGATGCCGCCGGCGAGGAGGTTGCGGTGGAAGTCGGCCACCAGCGAGCCGATGTAACGGCAGTTCTTCCCCACGTTCCCGTTGCTGTCAAGGCCCTTGTAGCGCTTGATGAGCGCCTGGACCTTGGGGTCCCAGCGCGGGAAGTAGCTCTCGTTCACGCTATAGTACTTGCCCACCGGTGGCGTCTTGATGTCGGGGTGCGAGAGGAGGAACTCGCCTAACGACGGGTCGAAGGTGAAGCCGTGCACGCCGTGGCCCGTGGTGTACACCAGCATCGTGCTCGTGCCGTAGAGCACGTACCCCGCCGCGACCTGGGTCCGGCCCGGCTGGAGGCAGTCCTTCAGCGAGCCGGGGCCGTCCCCCGGCGTCACCCGCTTGTGGACCGAGAAGATGGTCCCGATGGTCACGTTCACGTCGATGTTCGATGAGCCGTCGAGCGGGTCGTAGAGGATGGTGTACTTGCCGCTCGGATAGCCGTCGGGGACCGGGATCGGGAACTCGTCCTCCTCCGAGGCCAGGATGCACACGCGTCCGGTGTAAAGAAGCGCGTGCCGCATCGTCGCCTCGGCGAACTCGTCGAGCTTCTGGACGATCTCGCCCTGCACGTTCACCACCCCCGCCGAGCCCAGGATGTCGGCGAGACCCGCCATGCGCACGTGGCTGTTGATGATCTTGGCGGCGAAGCCGATGTCGTACAGCAGGTTCGAAAGCTCCCCGGTGGCCTCGGGGTGCATCCGCTCCTGGTCCATGATGAAGCGCTCGATCGTGACGACCTGCGAGAGCTTGGACTTCACCGTGGTCCCTCCCCAATCGTGAACGTCGTGTCCCGCCCCGTCCCGGTCCGCACCGTCACCCGCGCCCCGTCCGTCTCGACGACGATCCCCTGGCTGCGGTCGGTCCGCCAGGTCGCGCACCCCTCGGCCGCGAGGTTCGCCAGCGTGCCGGGGTCCGGATGCCCGTACATGTTCGGCCCCACCGAGATCACGCACAAAGCGGGCCGCAGCGCCGCGAGCCAGGCCGCCCCGGTGGCGGTGCGGCTCCCGTGGTGCGCCACCTTGAGAAGCGTCGCCGCGCCGATCGTCGCGCTCCGGACCGCTTCCATCGGCAGGCCCGCGTCGCCCGTGAACACCGCCCGGAACCGGCCGTACTCCACCGACAGTACGACCGAGTTGTCGTTGGCCGGGAGCCGCAGCGCCATCCAGGCGCTGTCCGGATGCCACACCCGGAACGTGACGCCGTCGATCTCGAACCGGTCCCCGGCGCGGGCCGGATGCCACCGCACATGCGTCCCGATCAGGTCCGCGAGCCACTCGTGATACAGCGGCCGAGGATCGGCCTCGCCCGGCTCCAGGGCGAGGTCGGCGGGGATCGCGCGAAGCACCGCGGGCAGGCCTCCCAGGTGGTCCGCGTCCCCGTGCGATGCCACGACCACCGCGACCCGCCTCACGCCCTGGCGCCGGAGGAAGGGCACGACCACCCGCGCTCCAGCGTCGAACTCCGGCTTCCGCGGCCCCCCGTCGATGACGACCCAGCGGCCCGCCGGGGTCCGGATCGCCGCCGCATCCCCCTGCCCCACGGCGAGAAAATGTAGCGCGAGACGCCCGTCGCCGTTACCCGACGCGGCAGGCGGCACCGTCCACCAGACCGCGGCGGCGCCTGCCACCGCCACCGACAGGGCGAGCCGCCTCGTGATGCCTGCGATCGGGCCCTCCCGGATGACGGCGAGCGCACCCGGCTTCCCGCGGGTCGGGAGTGATCTGGTCGGGGAACCCGGCCCATCGGGCCTGAGGACCACCCACGCTATCGCCGCCAGCGTGGCCGCCGCGAGTGCCCGCCGCTCGAACGCGATGGTCGCGAGCGGCAAGTCACCCGCCAGCCGCGTCACCCATTCGAGGAGGTCGAGTCCGAGGCCCGCCGCGGCCGCCGCCCCCGACGCGAGCCCCGCCAACCCGAGGGACGCGAGCACCAGGGCCAGCGCGATCGCCGGTATGACCAGCGCCGACAGCGGGACGGCGGCTATGTTCGCTACCAGCGCGGCCGGCGCCATCGTGCCGAAAGCGAGGATGCTCACCGGAGCCGTCGCGAGCACGGCGCCCAGCGAGATGAAGACCGGCTGCACCGCACGAAGCCAGCGACGCTCCTGCAGCGCTGCGGCGCGTGCGGCGTTCCGGCTCCACCACGAGGCCGCGGCGCCGCATCCCCAGACCCCCGAGAACGAGAGCCAGGCCCCCACGTCGAGCACGCACATCGGGTCCAGCGCCACCACGACGAGCGCCGTGGAGGCGAGCACCGCGTGCGGCACCAGGGGTCGCTGGCGGACGCGGGCCCAGCACCAGAGCGCGACGAACGCCGCCGACCGCGCGGCGGGTGCGGGGAACCCGAGCATCCAGACATAACCCGCGACGAGGAGGGTCCCCGCCACGAGGCTTCGGTCCGGGGCCACCCGTGCGGCGCGCAACAGAAGCACGAGCGCGCCGGCGAGGATGCCCACGTGGAATCCCGAGATGGAGAGGAGGTGGGCCAGTCCCGCCCGCGCGAAGCGCTGGCGCAACTCGAGGGGCAGGTCCACGCTGGCGGTGACGGTGAGCGCGGCCGCCAGCGGGCCGCGGCGTGTCCCGAAGAGCGCGACCAAGCGGCGCTCCGCGCCCAGGCGGAGCCGGGCGCGCGGCGAAAGCGGGGTCGCGAGGGAACGAAAGTGCGTCACGGTCAGGCGCCCCGCCCGCTCCGGCCGCTCCGGCACCGGCGATGCTCCCCGCGTGTCGCGGTGCCACACACCGGTCACGGCAAGCGCCGCGTCGAGCCGGCTCTGGCCGCCGCGCGTGTCTCTCCTCGCTGGAAGGAGGACCTGGATGGGCCCGCGGCACGCGGCGGGCGAGGACACCTGGAACGACGATGCGACGCCGCGCTCCGGCAGGTCGAGCGGCTCCACGATCAGCGAGAGCCGCGTCCCCTCGCGCCAACGCGTGCGGCAGTCCGACGCCGCCCGCAGCGCCGACGCTCCGCCCCAGATAACGCCGGTCGCCGCGGCGGCGAGCAGGATCGCCGGATCTCGGCGCCACACCCAGAGCGCCATCGCGCCCGCGGCGAGCACCGGGGCGAGGACCCAGGCCAGGCCCGAAAACGAAAGGCCGGCGATGTCGCCGGCCACGAACCCCAACGCGGCGAGGACGACGGCCGGCATGTCAGCGCCGGCCTCCGGCCCCGCCCCCAACGGTCAGCTCTTCGTGGCCGACCTCCGCCCGCAGCGCGGTGACGCGCCCACGGCCTCGTAGCCCTCCATGATCGCGATGGCGACGTCGGCGCGGCTCTGGTCCGCGTTCATCTCCAGCTTCGAGAGCACCTCGCCCTTGAGCGTCACCACGTAGTGCGGCTGCAGCCGGTTGAGGGCGTACACCATCACGTCCTCCTGGCAGAGGTCGCACCCGCACGGATCCGCGGCGCTGGCCTTGAGCTCGTTCACCATCCGCTTGACCACGTCTTCCATGACGTTCCTCATACGCCCACCACCTCCAGCTTCGTCGCCACCGGCGCCGCGGTGAAGGTCGCCCCCGTCGTCCCGGTGAGCCGGACCATCCGGTACGAGCCGATCCACGCGGGCGGACCATCGAGCATCGCCACCCGGCTGTGCCGAGTGCGCGCCTGGAGCTGCCCGCCGCGGAGCGCCACCTGCTCCACCAGCACTTCATGCGTCGTGCCCACCGCGGCGGCGTTCCTGGCCCGCGCGACCTTCCGCACCTCGTCGATGAGCCGCTCGAGCCGCGCCGCCGCCACGCCGCCCTCCACCGCATCCGGGAGCCGCAACGCCGGCGTTCCCTCGCGCGGACTGAACCGGAAGGTGAACGCGCTGTCGAATCCCACCTCGCGCACCAACGTGACGGTCTCCTCGACGTCCTCGTCCGTCTCGCCCGGGAATCCCACGATGAGATCGGTCGTGATGGCAATATCAGGGATGGCGGCGCGCAGCCGCTCCACCACCTTGAGGTAGTCGTCGCGGGTGTAGCGCCGCAGCATGCGCTTGAGCACCCCCGACGATCCGCTCTGCGCCGGCAGGTGCACGTGCTCGCAGACCGCCTCGACCTCCGCCATCGCCGCGATGACGCGGTCGCTGAAGTCGTTAGGGTGCGGGCTGGTGAAGCGGACCCGGCGGATGCCGTCCACCGCCCCCACCGCGCGCAGCAGGTCCGCGAAGTCGCTGGTGCCGTCGTGATACGAGTTGACCGTCTGGCCAAGGAGCGTCACCTCCGTCACGCCGCCCGCCGCCAAGCCCTCCGTCTCGCGGACGACGTCGGACAACATACGGCTGCGCTCCGGTCCCCTTGTGTACGGAACTATGCAGAACGTGCACCGATAATCGCAGCCGCGCTGCACCGTGACGAAGGCGCTGGCCGCGGTCCGGCGTACCGGGACGATGTCCTCATAGTGTTCGCTGGAGACGAACGCGGTCTCGGCGGGGCGCTCCCCCTCCCGCGCGCGCCGGACCAGATCGGGCAATTGGCGATAGCCGTCGGGCCCCACCACGAAGTCCACGTGCGGCGCCTTGGCGAGCAACCGCTCCCCGAGACGCTGGGCCATACACCCCACCACGCCGAGCACCGCGCCCGGCCGCTTGTCGCGCTTGAGCTCGCCTACCCGGCCGAGCACCCGCTGCTCGGCATGGTCCCGGACGGCGCAGGTGTTGACGATGACGACATCGGCCTCGGCGGGAGAGTCGGCGCGGAGGTAACCCTCGCGCGCCAGCACCCCGGCCATGAGCTCGGCGTCGGCCACGTTCATCTGGCAGCCGTAGGTCTCGATGAAGAAGCGCACGTGTTCAATCATGATCGCCTGTGTCGGAAACCTAGCCCCGGGGCGCCGCTTCCGCACCGAGCCCCTGCCGGCGCTGCACCAGGCGGCCCCGGACCCTCGTCCGGCCCGCTACCCAGGCGGCATCGGCGGGCAGGTGGACCGGAAGGTAGTCCTCGGAGAGCGCGTCCCGCACGCCCGCCTGCCGCCCCTCCAGCACCATGTCGGCGGTCTCCCCCACCCGCGCGGCCCGATGCGAGGCGGCCTTCCGGGCGGCGAGGGCCCGAAGCTCGGCGCTCCGCTCGCGCACCAGGTCGGGCGGAGGTGGCGGCCCGAGGCGCGGGGCGGCCGTGCCCGATCTCGGGGAGTAGGGAAAGACGTGCAGGTAGGTGAATGGGAGCGATTCGACGAGCGTGACGGTGGCGCGGTGGTCGGCATCGGTCTCACCGGGGAAGCCGACGATGACGTCCGCGCCGAGCCCCAGGGGGCGCACCCGCTCGGCGAGCCGCTCGACGCGGCGGCGATACGTGTTGGCAGAGTACCAGTGCCGGCCCATGCGCTTGAGGACCCGGTCGCTCCCCGACTGCAGCGGCGCGTGGAGGTGCGGCGCGAGGCGGTCCGGGGCCTCCGCCATGAGGCGCTCGAGCTTCTCGTCCACTTCGGTCGCCTCGACCGATGAGAGCCGGAACCGGACCTCGCCGACTTCCGAGACCAGCCGTTCCGCGAGGGCGCCCAGGGTGGCGCCGTCGGTGCGGTCTCGGCCCCAGGTCCCGATGTGCACGCCGGTGAGGACGATCTCCGCGTGCCGAGCGGAGAGGCCGCGCGCCTCCGCGACCAGGTCTTTGGGGTCGCGCGAGCGGCTGTCGCCGCGCGCCAGCGTGGTCGCGCAGAACGTGCAGTGCTCGTCGCAGCCGTCCTGGATCTTGAGCCAGGCGCGCGAGGACGCCGCGAAGGCGCGGAGGGGCGTTGCGGGCGCGCCGGAGGCACCTAACGCCTCCGCGACCCGTTCCGGGTCCGCGCCCCCGACCACGGCCGCCACCCCCGGCAGCGCCGCGATGGTCCCGTCGTCGAGTGCCGCGGCGCAGCCCATCACCACGGTCCGCAGGCCGGGGCGCTTGCGCGCGAGCCGCCGCACCAGGCCGCGCATCTTCGCTTCCCCCACGTGGGTCACGGTACAGGAGTTCACCACCGCCGCGTCCGCCTCCTCCGCGGACGCCACGATGCGGCACCCGGCGTCCTCGAGACGCTGGCGCACGAGCTCCGTGTCGTACTGATTGGCCTTGCAACCGAAGGTGTGGAGCAGGACGTTCACGGCCGGACGGTGATGCCGAGATAACCCGTGGTGAGCTGTTCGGAGAGGGCGCCGGCCGACCGCGTGCCGCGCTCGTACCCGACATCGAGCAGCGCGCGCCCGCCCACCAGGCTGAGTCCCAGCCCGGCGGTGAAGGCATGCTCGCCCACGGCGACGCCGCTCACCGGGAAGGGCAACTGCCGCCAGCGGTACCCGATCCGCACCGGCATCCGCGCGGACCCCACCCGCATCGTCTCGACCTCCGCGCCCGCGCCGACGCTCCAGACATTGCGCGAGCGCTCCTCCCCGGCGGCGGCGAGATCGTCGGCGGCGCGGCCCCATCCCGCGTACTGCACGCTCACGCCGATCAGGGACCCGGTGCGGGGCGCATACTGCGCGCCGAATCCCAGCTCCATCGGCAGCGCCACGTCGGCGCGCGCTCCCCCGGTGCTCCGCGCGTGGAGCGCCGTGTTCACGCGAAGGCTGAGACCGAGCACCAGGTTCGCGCGGGGCGTGAATAGCGCGCCGGCGGAGAGGCCGAAGCCGTGGAAATCGGTGACGGCGGTGTCGCGGAACGACTGGTACGAGGAGTCGGTGAACTGACGGGTGACGTCGAGGCGCGTGGACCCGGTGAGCGCATGGAGCCCCACGCCCACCGCCACCGTGGGCGAGAGCCGGTAGCCCGCGCCCAGGCGCAGGTCCGACACGCCGCCGATGGAACGCGACTGGTCGGTGACCTCGACCGGCGCGCCGCGGGGCGTCAGGGTGTCCACGCTGCGGACGCTCCAGGTGCGGTCCAGGTAGTCGGAGATGGTGACGCCCACCGACAGCCGCTGCCCCACCACCGTGGAGAACCCGATCAGCGGGAAGCGCGTGGAGCTGAGCGAGGCGTCGCCGGCGGGGGAGCCGAAGCGATGGCGCGACGGCGATCCCACGGCCCACCCGGACATGCCCCGCCACCGCGTGAGGGCCGCCGGATTCACGGCGCCTTCCCCGTCGAAGAGCGAGAAGCCCCCGCCCGCCGCGGCCGACCGCGCCGACTGCGGCCGGCCCAGGATGCCCAGGCCACGGATCCCGAACACGGAGTCGTCGGCCTGGAGGCCGCCCGCCACCGCCGCGAGCGCACCCATCGCCAGGAGCCCGGCCGTCAGGCGGCGCATCACGGCACCCCGAACTTGTACGGCCGCGCGTAGGTCACGCGCAGGAACGGGGCGAGGGCGCCCGCGGTCCGGCCGGCCAGCGTCACTTCGCCCAGGCCGGTCCCCTCGGGTGTGACGCGCAGCACCACCGAGCGCGGCAGCGAGTCGCCGCCGGCCCCCCAGAAGCGCAGCAGCCTGCCCACCTCGAGGACGACCTGCCCCGTATCGCCCACGGTGACCGTGGCGTGACCGTAGAGCGTGGTGTCGGTGTGGGTGATGGACTTCCCCGCGAAGTCGCGGATCACCGGGCGCGCTTCGATCCTGAAGCTCTCCCCCGGTCGTCCGGTGGCCGGGCGCGTCTGGTTGAACACCAGCGTCGCGCGCACCACGGTCGTCGAGTCGACGAGGGACCGCGGGATGTCGAGCCGGACCACCGACCGCGCCGACGGCAGGTTGCCGACCAGGAGATCAGCGCCGGGCACGGCGGGCACCGGGCTGGTCGCGAAGCCGTCGAAGCTCGCTCCCAGGTCGAAGGTGTGCTTGAGCGTGTCCTGCGGCGCCGGAGCGTGGACATAGTACCGGAGCCGCGGTCCGCCGCCGGTCTCGGCGGCGCTCACGGTCACGGCGGTGCGGGCGTCGGCGCGCAGCCCAATGCCGATGGCGACCACCTCCGAATCCCCGAAGAACGGCTCGACCAGGGACGCCGGGAGGAACCGGTGGTGGAGCTGGATCACCTTCAGCGTATCGTTGCCCGGGACCGAGTCCACCCGGATCGAATCGACGAGCATCGAATCGGCGAACCAGGCGGCCATCGAGGCGAAGGTCGCGGTCGAATCCACCCGGACCGGCAAGCGGTAGAGGAGGAGCCTGAGGTTCTTGGCCGCGGTGTCCCGCGTGATGCGGAGGTCGATCGTCGCGCTGTCCACGGCGCCGATCGTCACCCCCACCGTGTCGCCCGCCACCGGGAACCAGCGCGTCGGCCGCGTCGCGAAGCGCACGAACACCCGGCCCTTGAGCGAATCCAGGTCGGCGGCGACGAGGATCGTGCCTTCGGCCGGGGTCACGAAGCCGCGGATCGCCACATCGCTCGTGTCCACGCTGAGGAGCGTGGTGTCGGCGACCTGGACCTGGCTCGACGGACAGAGCGCCGGGCACTGGCCCGGGGCCGAGAGGTCCTCCCGGCAGGCGAAGGCCGCCGCGCAGAGCGCGGCCGCGACGAGACTAGTGGAGGCGGGTGTTCTTGCCATGCGCATCGAAGCTGTCCACGATCGCCATGATGACGGCGTCCACCGGCCGGTCCTTGGTCGCGGGCGTCTGGCGCGCCGACGAGCCCGACGCGTAGAGCACGGTCTCTCCGGCGCCGGACCCTACCGCGTCCACCGCCACCACGTAGCCACCCTCGGGCTTGAGGTCGAGCGTGAGATTCTCCACCACGAGCAGCTTGGCGCCCTGGAGGGATTCGTCCTTGCGTGTCGCCACGACCGACCCGATGACCCGGCCCAGCTTCATGCGTCCTCCATGAAATCCGCACCCGTGAACGCTTCCGGCAGCAACTCCGTCAGCCGCCAGGTCCGCCGCCCGCCCTTCGCGCCCACCGAGATCACCTCGAGGTCCGTCCCGAACTCCGCCAGCATCTGCCGGCAGAAGCCGCAAGGCGCCACCGGATCGTCCGCGTCGCTCATGATCAGGATGCGCCGGAACGTCCGGTGCCCCGCCGCGACCGCGCTCACCAGCGCCGTGCGCTCCGCGCAGATCGTCCCACCAAAGGAGGCGTTCTCGACGTTGCAGCCCGAGAACACGGCCTCGTCCGCCGACTCGAGCGCCGCGCCGACGTGGAACTTGGAGTACGGACAGTACGCCCGCCCCATCGCCGCCCGCGCCACCTCGATCAGCTCTTCGATCACATCACGTCCTTGAGGAAACTCGTTCCGGCCGCGAGCGGCTCCACGCCGAAGTACTCGGCCGCCGTCTGCCCCAGGTCTGCGAACGACGCCCGCCCACCCAGCGCCACCGGCCGCACCTTGGGGCCGAAGACCAGCAGCGGCACGTTCTCCCGCGCGTGGTCCGTGGACGCCGTGGTGGGATCGTTGCCGTGGTCCGCCGTGAGGGCGAAGATATCGTCCTCCCGGACCAGCGGCAGCACCTCGCCCAGCCACGCGTCCAGCTCGATCAGGCCCCTGTGGAACCCCGGAACGTCGTTCCGGTGCCCCCAGCTCTGGTCGAACTCGATCACGTTCACGAAGACCAGCCCGGAATCTACATGGGCGAGCGCGTCCCGAATACGCCGGTAGGCGTCTTCGTTGGTCGGCGTGTGGGTGCTGCTGATGTTCCGCGCCGCGAACAGGTCGTCCACCTTGCCGATGCCGAGCCGCGGGATCCCGCGCGCCGCCAGGAGGTCGAGGAGCGTCGTCCCCACCGGCTCGATCGAGAAGTCCTTGCGGTTGGCGGTCCGCGTGAACGCCCCCGCCTTCCCCTCGAACGGCCGCGCGATCACGCGCGAGGTGGCGCGAGGCCCGGTGAGCATCGCCCGGGCCTTCCCGCACGCCTCGTACAGCTCCGCGAGCGGGACCTTCTCCTCGTGCGCCGCCACCTGGAAGACCGAGTCGGCCGAGGTGTAGACGATCCAGTCCCCGGTCGCGAGGTGGCGCGCGCCGAACTCGTCGATGATCGCGGTGCCCGAGGCCGCCTTGTTGCCGAGGATGCCGCGGCGCGTGAGCCGCGAGAATTCCGCCAGCAGCTCCGCGGGAAAGCCGTCCGGGTAGGTGGCGAACGGCTGCGGCAACAGGACGCCGCAGATCTCCCAGTGTCCGGTGATGCTGTCCTTCCCGGCGCTCACCGGGCGCATGAACCCGTGCGCGGCCTGTGGCGCAGCGGCCGGCCCGACCCCCGCTATCTGCCTCACGTTGCCGAGGCCCAGACGCTCGAGCACCGGGAGCGCCAGGCCGCCCACCGCCCTCGCCACGTTGCCAAGGGTGTCGCTGCCCACGTCGCCGTACGCGGCGGCGTCGCGCGCCTCGCCGCACCCCAGCCCGTCGAGCACGATGAGGAAGAACCGCTTCACCGGTAGCGCCGCTCCACCCGCGCACCTACCCGGGTCAACACCTCGTAGCTGATCGTCCCCGCCGCCTCCGCCATGTCGTCCAGCGTGATCTCCTTGTCGCCGTCCTTGCCGATAAGGGTCGCGACGGCGCCCGCTTCCGGCCCCGGGCCTCGCGTCCACACCATCGTGGTGTCCATCGTCACGCGGCCCGCGATGCCCATCCGCTGGCCGCCGAGCAGCACTTCGCCCACGTTCGAGAGCTTGCGGTCCACGCCGTCCGCGTATCCCGCGGCCAGCGCCGCGACGGTGATGGGGCCGGGCGCGGTGAAGGTGGCGCCGTAGCTCACCGTCGCACCCGCCTCACGACCGAAGACCTGCAGCACCCGCGCGCGCCACGTGACCACCGGCTGCGGTGCGACGCTCCCGCCGGCACGGCCCCCATAGAGGAAGATGCCCGGGCGGATCAGGTCGGCGGCGACCTCGGGATGCGCGAGCGTCGCGGCGCTATTCGCCGCGTGCAGCAGGGCCGGTCGCTTGGGTAGCGTGGCGACCGCCGCCTGGAACCACCTCCACTGCCGCTTCACCGACCCCGGGTCGCTCATGGCAGAGTGGAAGTGGGTGTAGAGCCCTTCGAATCCCGGCGCATCGCGGAAATCGACGGCCTGCTCGCCGAACGCTTCCCACCAGATCCCGGCGCGTCCCATCCCGGTATCCATCTGGACGTGGAAGGGGCGGTCGCCCGCCAGGGCGCGCCACGCGCGCACCTGCGACGTTCCGTCGAGGCCGGGGGTGAGGTCATGCTCGGCCACGGCGCCTAACTGCTCGGTGACGGGGGAGAGGACGAGGATGCGGCGCCGGATCCCCGCCGCACGGAGCTCCGCGCCCTCTTCCGGCGTCGCGACCCCGTAGCCCCAGGGATCGAGCGCCTCGAGCGCGCGCGCCACCGGCACCGCGCCCACGCCGTAGGCGTTCGCCTTCACCATGGCAAGGAGGCGCGCGCCCGGCGCACGGGCCACCAAAGTCCTCGCGTTGGAGGCCAATGCCGCGAGGTCCACGTCGATCCAGGTGCGCGCCGGCTCCGGCAGATTGCTCTCGGGTCGCAAAGTGAGTAGCGTACCCGGGAAGGGGGCTAAATGCAAGGAGAATCGGGGTTTGCCGACGTCCTGGCTCTGGTCCGGGACCTCCGGCAGCGGTGCGATTTCGACCGGGCGCTGACGCTCGACACGCTGCGCCCCTACCTGCGCGAAGAGGTGGCCGAGTTGGAGGATGCCATCGACCACGGCGACGAGACGAAGATCATGGGCGAGCTGGGCGACCTGATCCTCCACTGTGCCTTCCAGGTCGTCCTCGCCGAGGAACGCGGCGCGTTCACGCTGGACGAGGCCGCCTCACGGCTGGTCCAGAAGATGAAGGCGCGCCACCCGCACCTCTACGGCGACGGCGCGAAGCCGCAGTGGGAGAAGCAGAAGGTCGAGGAGCGACGCCGCGAGGCCGCCGCGCGCGGCGAGTCGGCAGGCGTCCTCGGCCGGTTGCCGCCCTCACTGCCGGAGCTGGAACGCGCCTTCCGCTACCAGGAACG
>JBGPHD010000028.1:0-23461 GCA_041484135.1 Gemmatimonadota bacterium | reverse complement strand
CGCCGCGCAGCGGCTGGCCCGACTCGGCGCGGGAGGCTCGCACCGCCGGCACGAGGCCGAACAGGACCGCCGACAGCACGGCGAGCCCCAGACCGAACGCGAGCACCGGGCCGTCAACCCGCACCCGGTCGAGTCCGGCCACGAAGTGCCGTTGCGCCGCCGGCACCAGGCCGACGAGGAGGTCCACCCCCCAGATGGCGATGATGATGCCGGCGAGCCCGCCAGCGAGCGAGAGGACCAGCGACTCGGTCAGCACCAGCCGGGTGAGGCGCCCCTGCGCGGCACCCAGCGCGGAGCGGATCGCGAACTCGCGCCGGCGCCCGGTGGCGCGCGCCAGCATCAGGTTCGCCACGTTGGCGCAGGCGATGAGGAGCACGAACCCCACCGCGCCGAAGAGCACGGCGAGGATCGGCTCGATCTCGCGGGTGACGTCGCGCCGGAACGGCCTGACGCTGGTGCCCCACCCGGTGTTGGACTCGGGATACTGCGCCGCGAGCCGCCGGCCCAGCGCCGCG
Source organism: Gemmatimonadota bacterium (assembly GCA_041484135.1). Classification (GTDB taxonomy): domain Bacteria; phylum Gemmatimonadota; class Gemmatimonadetes; order Gemmatimonadales; family JACORV01; genus JACORV01. The sequence continues at coordinate 22,946 of JBGPHD010000028.1, read as the reverse complement.
AGCTCGGCGCCGGCCCCCGCCAAGCTCGCGCCGGGGGCGAGCCGGCCCGTCACCAGCAGGTAGTGCGACCTTCGGCTCGCCCACCCTTCCGGGGTGAGGGCGAGCGGCGCCCACATCTCCGCGGGCGCCGGATAGCGCACCCCGTCCGGCATCACGCCGATGACGGTGCGCGGGATCCCGTTGATGGTCACCGTGGTGCCGAGCACCGCGCGGTCCCCGCCGAAGCGCCGCTGCCAGAGCCCCCAGCTCAGGATGACGAGCCGGTCCTTGCCCGGCGCGTCCTCGCCGGCGGCGAACGTCCTGCCTAACGCGGGCCGGACGCCGAGCGCGTCGAAGTAGTCGGGCGAGACCCGGAAGCCCTGCACCTGTTCCGGCTGCTCCCCGCCGGTGAAGGTGCCCCGCCACCAGCTGTGAGCCACCAGGTGGTCGAAGGAGCGCAGGTTGTCCCGCCAGTCGCGGAAGTCCGCGGCCGACGCCTCGTTGTGGTCGTTGCCGCGCGGGCCCACCGCCCACACGGCCGCCAGGCGCCCGGTCCGGAGGAACGGGAACGGGTGGAAGAGGAGCCGGTTGACCACGCTGAAGATCGCGGTGTTGGCCCCGATGCCGAGCGCGAGGGTGAGCACCGCGACGAGGGCGAAGCCGCGGCTCTTGAGCAGCGAGCGGACGGCGTAGCGGAGGTCCTGGAGCAGGGTGTCCATGATCGGTCTCCTAGTCGGCGCGGAGCGCCACCATCGGGTCCACGCGCGAGGCGCGCCAGGCCGGGAGCCAGCAGGCGAACAGCGCCACCCCGCCGAGGACCAGTGTCACGCCGGCGAAGGTGAGCGGGTCGCTCGCCCGCACCCCGAAGAGGAGCGAGACCAGCGCCCGGGACAGGACCAGCCCGCCCACGAGACCGGCGGCGAGCCCGCCCGCGGTGAGCCGGGCGCCCTGGGAGACCACCAGCGCCCCCACGGAGCGGCGGTCGGCGCCTAACGCCATGCGGATGCCGATCTCCCGGGTGCGCTGCGCGACCGTGTAGCTGAGCACGCCGTGCACGCCGACCGCGGCCAGCAGCAGCGCCACCGCCGCGAAGAGCCCGAGCACCAGCATCGTGAAGCGCCGCGGGCCGAAGGCGTGCGACAGCGTCTCGGCGAGCGGCTCCACCCCGAAGAGCGGGAGCGCCGGGTCGAGCTCGCGGACGATCGCGCGGACGGGCGCCGCGAGCGCGGCGGGATCCCCGCGCACCCGCAGCATCAGACTGTGCGAGCCCCCGGCGGAGGGGACCTGCGCCAGCGGCAGGTAGAGGCCCGGCGGCGTGGCCTCGGCGAGGCCGTGGAAGCGTTCGTTCCCCACCACGCCGACCACCAAGCGCTCGGCGCCCCAGAGCCGGATGCGCTGGCCGAGGGCCGGGCGGCCGGCGAAGAAACGGTCACGCGCGGCCTCGTTGATGACGACGACCGGCGTGGCGCCGGCATCGTCGGCGGCCGCGAGGCCGCGGCCGTCCCGGAGCGGGACGCCTAACGTCGCGAGGTACCCCGCGCTCACCAGCCGCAGCGACGGCTCGGGCCAGTCGCGCGCCTCCGCCTCGCGCCCCACCACCGCGATGGAGCTGGTGAACCCGGCGTCGAGCGGATGGCTCGTGGCGATCGCCACCGACGTCACACCCGGCAGCGCCGCCACCCGCCGCTCCAGCTCGGCGTTGAACCGCTGTTGCTCGGGCCATACCGGCCAACGCGCGAAGTCCCGCAGATACCGGCTCGACGGCAGCTGGTACTCGGCCTTGAGCACGCCCTCGGCGCGGAAACCGGGGTCCACCTGCCCCAGCCGCCAGAAGCTCCGGATCAGCAGCCCCGCCCCCACCATGAGCATGACCGCCAGGGCGAGCTGCGACATCACCAGCGCCGCGCGCAGGCGGCGGTGCTCCCTGCCGGTGGAGGTGCGGCCGCCACCCTGGAGGCCGGTGTGCGGATCGAGGCTCCGGATCTGGACGATGGGCAGGACCCCGAACGCCAGCGCCACCAGGGCGCTCACGCCTGACGTCACGAGGAGGACCCGTGCGTCGATGCCGACCGTGTCCACCCGCGGGATGACGGCGGGGGCCAGCGCCAGCAGGGCGCCGAGCCCCTGCACCGCCAGCACGACGCCGAGGAGCGTGCCCGCGATGGTGAGCACCGCGCTCTCCACCAGGAACTGCCGCGCCAGCCGCGCCGCGCTCGCGCCCAGCGCGACGCGCACCGTGACGTCGTGCAGGCGCGCCGTGCCGCGCGCGAGGAGCAGGCTCGCCACGTTGGCGCACGCCACCAGCAGCACCAGCGCCACCGCGCCGAGGAGCACCATCAGCGCCGGCCTCACCGGACCGAAGACGACGTCGCCGAGCGCTTCGATGGTCACGCCGCGACCGTCGTTGTCGTCGGGGAAGGTGCGCTCGATGTCCGCCGCCACGCCCCCCATCTCCTGCTGCGCCTGACGCACGCTCGCGACGGACGTGAGGCGCCCGAGGACGAAAATGGGATGCGTGTCACGGGGCGAGCTCGCCGGGTCCGCCGCCAGCGGGGCCCAGACATCCACCCGCACCCGGCCGCCGCGTTCGGCGAACCCGCGGCCGTACGCGGCGGCGCCGAGGATCTGCAGCGCGCCGAAGTCGGCCGATCGCGGCAGCACGCCGACGACCGTGCGCGAGACGTCGTTGATCTTGATGGTGTGGCCCACCAGGGCGGGATCGCGGCCGAACTGCTGCGTCCAGAGGTCCTCGGAGATCATCACGGTGCGCGGCGCGCCGGGGCGGTCCTCGTCCGCGTTGAAGACGCGGCCGACCAGCGGGCGGATCCCCACCAGGGGGAGGAACTCGTGGCTGACGGCCAGCGCCGCGAGCCGCGCCGGATCGCCGCGGTCGGGCGTCAGGCTCACCTCGGCCGGCGCGAAGGCCGCGAGCCGCGCGAAGGTCCGGGTCCGCTGCTGGAAGTCGAGGAAGTCGGGGACCGAGGCCGGCTCGCGGGTGGTGCCGCTCTTGCGGTCCGTCTCCCAGACCATGGCGAGGCGGTCCATGGCGGCGAAGGGCGCGGGCCGGAGCAGCACGCCGTCCACCACGCTGAAGATGGCGGTGTTGGCGCCGATACCCAGCGCCAGGGTGAGGACGGCGGCGGCCGTGAAGCCGGGCGTCCGGAGGAATCCCCGGACCGCGCGGCGCGCGTCGGCGAACAGGTCGTTCATCGGTTCTCCCGGTTCGGCGGGACGGCGCCGCCGGTTCATGCTACGGGACTAGGGCGCCGGCGGAGGGCCGCCGGCGAGCGGCTACGTCATCGGCCTGACGGTCAATCCGCCGCGGCGGACGGACGCGGTCACTCGGAGCGCAACGCCACCATCGGGTCCACCCGCGCCGCGCGGCGGGCGGGGACCCAGCTCGCCAGCAGCGCCACCGCCCCGAGCACCAGCGCGATGGACGCGAAGGTGAGCGGGTCCCGCGGACTGATGCCGAAGAGCTGGGTGCGGAGCAGCTGGCCCGCGGCCAGCGCCGCCACCAGGCCGATCCCGAGCCCCACGGCCACCAGCCGCATCGCGCGCCCCACCACCAGCCCCACGACACTGCGCTGGCCCGCGCCCAGCGCGACCCGGACGCCGATCTCCCGGGTCCGCTGCGTGACGCCGTAGGACAGCACGCCGTAGATCCCGATGCCGGAGAGCAGCAGCGCGATGCACCCGAACCCCGCCAGCATGTAGGCGCCGATGCGCTGCGCGAAGACCGCGGCCTGCATGTGCTGCGCCATGGTGCGCACGTCGAGGAACGGCAGGTCCGCACTGGTGGCCTCGAAGGCGCGGCGGAGCGCCGGCGCCAGCGCCAGGGGGTCACCCGAGGTGCGCACGTGGATGGTGAAGTCCGACGCCGCGAAGGTGTAGCCCATGGGCTGGTAGATGAGGGCCTGCGGATCCTCGCTCAGCTGTGCGTACTTCCCGTCCTTCGCGACGCCGACCACCGTCATCCATCCGTTGCCCTGGTCGATCCGGCGGCCGATGGGATCGAGGCCGGGCCAGTAGCGCCGCGCGAACGTCTGATTCACCACCACGCTGAGCGGCCCGCCCGCGTCCTCCGCGCCGATCGGCCGGCCGCGCATGATCGGGATCCCCATGGCGCGGAAGTAGTCCGACGTCACCGCGGTCCGGTGGATCGACATGTTCTCGTTGGCCCTGGGCTCGTAGCCATCGATGGTGGCGCCGCTGGAGCTGTTGCCGCCGAAGCCGAGCGGCACCATCTCGGCCGCGGCCGCCGCCTCGACGCCCGGGACCGCGCGTACCCGCTCGAGCAGGCGCTGGGTCAGGTTCGTCGTCGCCGAGTCGCCGCGCACGCCCGCCAGCGTCAGGTCGGTGGAGACGAGGAGGACCCGCTCGGGATCGCGGAAGCCGGTGTCCACGGTGCGGGCGTTGAGCAGGCTGCGGAGGAACAGGCCGGCGCACACCAGCGAGACGAGCGACAGCGCGACCTGGACGACCACCAGCGTGGACTGGAGCCGCGCCCGCTTCGGGTGGCCGGCGCCGATGTCGTCCTTGAGCGTCGGCACGAGCTCGGGGTTCGACGCCTGGAGGGCGGGCGCCAGGCCGAAGAGCAGCGCGGTGAGCAGCGTGACCCCCAGGGCGAATCCCAGCACGACCCCGTCGACCCGGAACTCGAGGCCGATGGGGAACGGGGCCGCCGGCAGCATCACCATCATCAGGTCGCGGGCCCAGAGCGCCACCACCACGCCGATCACGCCGGAAAGGAGCGCGAGCGCCAGGCTCTCGGTGAGCAGCTGGCGCACCAGGCGTGCCCGGCTGGCGCTCACGGCGAGGCGTATCCCCACTTCGCGCCGGCGCGACGCGGCGCGCGCGAGGAGGAGGTTGGCGACATTGGCGCACGCGATGAGCAGGACGATGCCGGTGACGGCGAGGAGCGCGCCGAAGACGGGCCGGAGCCACGACGCCGCGCCCTCATCGCCGAGCCGCTTGGCGACGACGCCCTGGTGCCGGGCGACGCCGCCCGCGATCCCGGCCGCCTTCCCGAGGGCGTCGATCTCCTGCCGGGCCTGCTCGAAGGTGACGCCGGCGCGCAGGCGGCCGATGGCGTCGAAGGTCTGGTACTGGCGCTGCGTCCGCCACCGGTCGCCGTAGGGGAGCAACGCCGTCCGGGTGGTGATGGGGATGAACATGTCGAACCGGAGGCCGACGACCGGGCCGCCGAATCGCGGCGAGGCGACCCCGACGATCGTGAACGACTGGCCGTTGAGCACGACGGAACGGCCGACGACGCTCGAGTCGGCGGAGAAGCGGCGCTGCCAGAACGCATACCCGAGGACGGCGACCTGCGCCGCGCGCTCCTCCTCGCCCCGGAGGAAGGTCCGGCCGAGCACCGGCGCGACCCCGAGGATGTCGAAGTAGTTGTCGGAGCAGAGCTCGCCCCAGACCCGCTCCGTGGCCGCTCCGCCCACCCGCATGCCGAGCTGGATGAAATCGAACGCCGCGACGTCCATGGTGCGGGACTGCGCGCGCCAGTCGCGGAAGTCGGGGTAGGAGACCGACCAGGTGCCGCCGCCCGGGGCGCGGGTGTGCAGGCCGACGAGCCGGTCGTACCCCGCCACGGCGGGCAGGGGGCGCAGCACGAGACTCTGCATCCACGTGAAGACCGTGGTGTTGGCGCCGATGCCGAGCCCCAGGGACAACGCGGCGATGAGCGTGAGGCCGGGGTTCTTCCGCAGGCCGCGGAGCCCGAAGCGCAGGTCCTGGAGCAGCGTCTCCATCACTCGCTTCTCAAGGCGGTCATCGGGTCCACCCGCGCGGCGCGCCGGGCGGGCAGGTACGCGGCGCACGCGGCCACCGCGACGAGCACCCCCGCGACCGACGCGAAGACCAGCGGGTCGGCGGGCCCCACCTCGTAGAGCAGCGCGCGCACGGCGCGGCCCAGCACGTACGCGCCGCCGGCCCCGACCACCACGCCCCCGAGGGTGGCGCGCAGGCCCTGCCCCAGGATCATCCGCGCCACCTGCCCCGCCTCGGCGCCTAACGCCATGCGGATGCCGATCTCCTGCGTCCGCTGGCTGACGGCGTACGAGATCACCGCGAAGATCCCCATCGCCGCGATCACCAGCGCCAGCGCACCGAAGGCCGTGAAGGCCGCCGCGCCCAGCTGCCAGGAGCGGTAGTCCGGCGCGAGCCGCGAGGCGAGGGTCTCCACGTCGGCGTAGGGCACGTCGCCGGCCGCCTGGAGCTCGCGCCGGACGGCGCCGATGAGCGGATCCGGTCCGCCGCGGGCGCGGATCACCAAGCCCCGGATCTGCGCGCCGCCCGGCCCCGCGTACTGGGCGTGCGGCAGGAAGTACTGCATCGTCGGGTCCTCGATCACGCTGCCGCGACGCGCGTCCGCGACCACGCCCACCACCCGCCGGCACGCGCTCGTCGAGTCCCCGACATAGAGGCACTTGCCCAGCGCCTGAGCGCCCGGCCACAGCCCGCGCGCCATGGTGCGGTTGATGACCGCCACCCTTTCCGACCCGGCGCGGTCCGTCGCCGCGAACCCGCGACCGGAGAGCAGCCGCGTGCCGATCGTGGCGAAGTAGTCGGGCGTGACGGCATTGATGTAGGGACCGCCGCCGGAGAGCGCGGGGATCGAGTCCACGCCCTCGGCCTTGAGGTCCGTGGACCAGCCCCAGCCGAACGGCATCGCGACGCCCGCCGCGTGTTCGACGCCGGCGAGGCGCTGGATGCGCTCCAGCGCGGCGAGGTACGTCGCGTTCGCGCGGTCCGGTGTGGCGCCGATGGCGTCGAGGTCCACCGAGGCGAGGAGCACCTTGTCCTGGTCGAGGCCGAGGTCCAGCGCCTGCACGTTGCGCAGGCTGCGGACGAAGAGCCCGCCGCCCACCAGCAGCACCAGCGTCAGCGCGACCTGTGCGCCGAGGAGCAGGGCCCGCGTCCGGCCCCCGCGCGCCGTCGCGCCGTGCCCGCCGCTCTTCAGCGCCTCGGCGAGATCGGTGCGCGAGGACTGCACCGCCGGCACGATGCCCGCGAGGATCGCCGTCGCCACCACCGCGACGGCGGTGAACCCGAGCACGCGGGGATCGAGAACGGGCAGGTCCTGGGGCAGGTCCGGGATGAGCAGGCCCCGGATCCCGGCGCCCGCCCAGACCGCCAGCAGCAGCGCCGCGCCGCCACCCAGGGCCGAGAGCACCAGGCTCTCGACGAGCAGCAGGCGCATCAGGCCTCCGCGCCCCGCGCCGAGGCCCGCCCGCACCGCCAGCTCGCGCCGGCGCGCGACGCCGCGGGCGAGGAGCAGGTTGGCGACGTTGGCGCACGCGATCAGCAGCACCACCAGCGCGACCCCGCCGATCCAGGCCGACACCTTCGTCTCGCTGCCGGCCTCGGGTCCGCGTGCCTGCTGCACCGGGCCGAGCAGCACCTGCGCGGTGGTCTCGGTGGTCTCGGGACGGGCCCCCGCCGCCGCGCCGCGGCGGTAGGCGAGGCTGGCGCGCCGGACGACTTCGTCGGCCGGCACACCGGGCGGCAACCGGCCGATGATGCTCATCCAGAACCAGTTCCGGCTGGTGAGCGCGTCCCGGCCAGCGAGCTCGGCGGCCACCGCCTGGATCGGCACCCACAGGTCTACCGGCGCGAGGTCGATGCCGTTGAACCGCTCGGGCGCGACGCCGATCACGGTGTAGGTCCCGCCGCCGATCGGCAGGCTCCGGCCGAGCACGGCGCGATCGCCCCCGAAATGCCGCTGCCAGAACCCGTAGCTCAGGACCGCCACGCGCGCCGTCCCCGGGCGATCCTCGTCGGCGGCGAAGAAGCGCCCCAGCGCGGGCGCGACGCCCATCAGCGGGAAGTACTCGCGCGACACCGCGGCCCCGCGGATCCGCACCGCCTCGGCGCCGCGGCCCAGGGAGAGCGGCCGGGTCGTGATCGCCGCCGCCTGCGCGAACACGCCCGGCGCGTCACGCAGGTCCTCGAAAGAGCGGTAGCTCACGGTGCTGCCCGTGAGGAGGCCCATCGACCCCATGGCGCGTCGGACGTACACCCGCGTGATCCGCCCCGGATCCCGCACCAGCGCGGGGGGCCGCACGAACAGCGTGTCCACCACACCGAACATGGTCGCGTTGGCGCCGATGCCTAACGCGAGCGTCAGCACCACCACGAGGGTGAAGCCCGGGGTCCGGGCGAGGCACCGGCAGGCGTAGCGGAGATCTCCCAGGAGTCGGCTCACTCGGACCTCAGGGCGACCATGGGATCCACCCGCGCCGCGCGGCGCGCCGGTACGGCGCTGGCCACGAGCGCGACGGCGGCCAGGACCAGCCCCACGCCGGCGAAGGTGAGCGGGTCCCGCGGACCGACCCCGAGCAGCTGGCTGCGCAGCGCCTGGCCCACGCCCACGGCGCCGACGAGGCCGATCAGCAGTCCGAGCCCGGTCAGCCGCATGCTGCGGCCGAGGACCAGGCGGACCACCTCGCTCCGCCCTGCACCCAGGGCCAGACGCACGCCGATCTCGCGCACCCGGCGGCCCACGGTATAGGTCATCGTGGCGTAGATGCCGATGGCCGCCAGCAGCAGCGCCAGCATCCCGACCGCCGACAGCATGATGGCACCGACCTTCTGGGCCCAGTACGGGATCGAGGTGTACTCGGCCATGTTGCGCGGGTCGAGGAACGGCAGATCGGCGCTGACCTCGGCGAAGACGCGCCGGATGGCCGGGCTGAGGGCCATCGGGTCTCCCGCGGCCCGCACATGCAGCGTGAAGGAGGGGGGCGCGAAGCGCGGGCTGTAGGCGCGGAACACGAGCGGCACCGGATCCTCGGTGTACGAGTTGATCTTGCTGGTCGCCACGACGCCCACGACGGACAGCCACTCGTCGCCGCCCACGTTGATCCGCGCGCCGATGGCGGTCCGCCCGGCCAGGAACCGCCGCACGAAGGCCTCGTTGACCACCACGGCCGGCGCGTTGTCGTCGAGGTCGGCGTCGCTGATGCCTCGCCCCTCGATCAACCTGATGCCCGTGGTCCGGAGGTAGTCGCCGGTCACCACGTTGTAGCTGACGTTCATGTCCTCGTCAGGTCGCGGCACGTAGCCCTCGACGCGCGTCGCGGTGGTGATCAGCGGGGCGGGGCCGAGCACGACGGTGCGGGCCACCGACGCCGCCTCGACCCCCGGCAAGGCGCGCACCCGCTCCAGCAGGCCGCGCACCACGGACACATGCACGCTGTCCGAGGTGAAGCCCGTCAGCCTGAGGTCGGTGCCGACCAGCAGCACGCGATCGAGGCCGCTCATACCGGTGTCGACGGAACGGACCGCCCCCAGGCTGCGCACGAACAGACCCGCCGACACCAACGTCACCAGCGAGAGCGCCACCTGCACCACCACCAGAGCGGCCTGCAGCCGCCCCCGGCCGCCCGTACCTTCGCCGATCTCGTCCTTCAGCGTCCGCACGAGGTCCGGCCGCGAGGCCTGGAGCGCCGGCACGAGCCCGAACGCCATCGCGGTGGCGGCGGTCACGAGGATGGCGAACAACAGCACCCTGCCGTCCAGGTTGACGTCGAAGCCGACCGGGAACGGCACCGCCGGTAACAGCATCTGCAATGCGTCGCGGCCCCAGAACGCCATCGCCAGGCCAAGGGCCCCGGCCAGCGCGGCCAGCGCCAGGCTCTCGGTCAGGAGCTGCCGTATCAGCCGGGAGCGTGAGGCGCCCACGGCCACCCGCACCGCGACCTCGCGACGCCGGGCCATGGCCTGGGCCAGCAGCAGGTTCGCCACGTTGGCGCAGGCGATGAGCAGCACCAGCCCCGCCACGGCCAGCAGAGCGATGAAGAGGGGCCGCATGGCGCCGGGGGCATCGACGTCGCGGTGCAGCTGCACCACGGCTCCGAGGGGCTGGGCGAGGCCGCCCGCCGTTCCGGCTCTCCGGGCCAGCGGGTCGATCTCGGCCGCCGCCTGCGCCAGCGTCGCTCCCGGCTTCAGCCGGCCGACCACGTCGAACGCCCGCCGTTGGCGGTCCTGGAGGTACTGCGTGCCGTCGGGCGTGAGCAGCGGCATCGTGGTCATCGGCACAAAGAGATGCACGCGCAGACCGACGTAGGTACCGCCGAAGCGCGGCGCCGCGACCCCCACGATGGTGAAGGCCGATCCGTTGAGCGTGATGGAGCGGCCGATGACGCTCGAGTCGCCGGCGAACCGGCGCTGCCAGTAGCCATGGCCGAGGACCACCACGGGCTCCCCACGCTGCTCGTCCTCGATACGCAGGAGACGGCCGAGCATGGCTCGAACCTGCAGCGCCTCGAAGTAGTTGCCCGAGACCAGCATGCCCCAGGCGCGTTCCGTCGGCTCGGTGCCGTCGCGGAGCCCCAGCTGCATCATGTCCCAGGCGGCCAGGTCGACCGTCCGCGCGCCGGCGCGCCAGTCCCGGAAGTCCGGCAACGACACCGACCAGGTTCCGCCTTCAGGAGCCCGGGTGTGCGCGACGACCAGCCGGTTCCACGCCGGTACCGCGGGGAGCGGGTTGATCACGAACGAGTTGAGCCAGGTGAAGATCGTGGTGGCGGCGCCGATGCCGAGCCCCAGGGACAACGCGGCGACGAGTGTGAGTCCGGGGTTCTTCCGCAACCCGCGGAGGCCGAAGCGGAGGTCCTGGAAGAAGGTCTCCATCATGCGCCTGGGCTCCATGGCATTCACTCGCTCCGGAGCGCGTCGACCGGGTTCACCCGCGTCGCGCGGCGCGCGGGCACGAAGCACGCCAACAGCACCACCGCGGCGAGCCCGGCCGTCACGCCGCCGAAGGTGACGGGGTCCGTCGGGCTGAGGCCGTACATCAGGCTGCCGAGGAACCGCGTGAGCGCCAGCGCGCCCATCACTCCCAGCGCCACGCCCGTGAGGGCGAGCCGCATCCCCTGGCCCAGCACCAACCGGAAGACGTCGCCGGCCCGGGCGCCCAGCGCGAGGCGCACGCCGAACTCGCGCGCCCGTTGGCTCACCGTGTAGGCCGTGACGCCGTAGATCCCGAGCGCGGCGAGCAGCGCGCCGATCAGCCCGAAGGCCGCCGCGACCCCCGCCGCCAGGCGGTGCGGCAGCAGCGAGATGCCGATGGCGCTCCGCAGGGACATGGGCGTGAGCACCGGCATGGAGGGATCGAGCGCGCGCACCGCGTCACGCAGCCCGCCGAGCACGGCGTCGAGCCCGCCCGCCACCTTGAGATGCAGCGTCAGCGCCGTGGCCGGCGACTGGGGATAGGCGAGATAGACGTAGTTCCGCGGCTCTTCGCCGAGGGTCCGGTACTTCCCGTCCGCTACCACGCCGACCACCTCGTAGCCGCCGGTGGTGTCCACGCGCCCGGCCCAGATGCGCCTGCCTAACGCCGTGCCGCCGGGCCAGAACCGCCGGGCCATCGTCGCGTTGACGATCGCCACCGCCGGCCCGCCCGCGCGGTCGGTCGCCGCGAAGTCCCGGCCCGAGAGGAGCGGGATGCGGAGCGCGGCGAAGTAGCCGGGCGACACGATGTTGAAGTCCGCCACGATGCTGCCCCTCCCCTCGGGGGGCGTCACGCCGGGCGCGTTGAAGCCCATGGCCTGGTTGCCGAGCCCCAGCGGGACGTTCTCGGCCAGCGCCGCCGCCCGGACTCCGGGGAGTGCGCGCGCGCGCTCGAGCAGGTCCGCATAGAAGATCTGGCCCCGCGCGGCGCTGTAGCCCTGGATGCCCACGTCGAACGGCACCACCGTGACGTCCGCCGGATCGAAACCGGGATCGATCGCGCCGGCGTTGCGGAGGCTGCGCGTGAGGAGCCCCGCCCCGAGCAGCAGGAGCAGCGACAGCGCCACCTGCGCCACCACGAATCCGTTCCGGAGGCGCGAGCGCCGCCGTCCGCCGCCCGGCGCCTCGTCCTTGAGGGCGCTCACCACGTCGGAGCGCGTGGCGGCGAGCGCCGGCACGAGCCCGAAGGCCAGCGCCGTGAGCACCGAGACGCCGAGCGCGAAGCCCAGCACCCGCGCGTCGAGGCCGAGATCGAGCGCGATGGTGACGTCCGCCGCCGGCCGCAGCCGGGCGAGGAGGTCGGTGCCCCAGAGCGCCAGCAGCACGCCGCCCCCGCCGCCTGACAGTCCGAGGAGGAGGCTCTCGGTGAGCAGCTGCCGGAGGAGCCGGCCGCGCCCCGCACCCACCGCGAGCCGGATCGCGATCTCGCGACGGCGCGCCGACGCGCGCGCCAGCAGGAGCCCCGCGAGGTTCACGCAGGCCACCAGCAGCACCACCCCGACGATCGCCATCAGCACCGCCATGAACGCGGTGACCTCCGCCTGGTGGTCCGCGAAGCGCCGGTTCTCCGCCTCCACGCGGACCGGGTTCGCCCGCGGGTCCACGGTCTCGCCCCGCGCCGTCGCGAGCCCTCGCACGATCGTGCCCAGCTCCGCCTCGGCCGCCGGCCGGCTCGCGCCGGGGGCGAGGCGCCCCACCAGGTTGAGCCACGTCACTTCGGGCTGCGTGAGGCGACTGCCGCTCTCCATCGGGAAGAGCGCGTCCGACATCATCACGGGCACCCACACGTCTGCCAGGATCGCCACCGACACGCCCACGAAAGAGGCCGGCGCGACCCCGATCACGGTGAACGTCCGGCCGTTGAGGCCGATGGTCCGGCCGACCACCGACGAGTCGCCGGCGAAGCGGCGCTGCCACAGGCCGTGGCCGAGCACCACCACGGGGTGCGTGCCCGGCGTGACGCCCTCCTCCGGAACGAAGAAACGCCCCGCCGCCGGCCGCAGGCCGAGGGTGCGGAAGAAGTCGCCGGAGACGATCTCGCCGGTCACCCGATCCGCCTGCCCGCCGGTGGCGAGGCTGAGCGGGCGCGTCGTGAAGGTCGAGAGACCGGCCAGGGTGCGGCTCGCGCCGCGGAGCGTCAGGTAGTCGGGATAGGAGACCGAGTGGAACCGCCCGTCGGAGCCGGCGGGATAGACCCGCACCACCCGCGCGGGATCCGCGACCGGGGTGGACCGGATCAGCAGCGCGTTGACGAGGCTGAAGATGGCGGTGTTGGCGCCGATCCCGAGGGCGAGCGAGAGGACCGCCGCCGCCGTGAAGCCGGGGCTCTTGGCCAGGATGCGCACGGCGTACCGGAGGTCCTGCCGCAACTCGCCCATCATGCGTTATGCACTCCTCGAAGCGATCAGGGGATCGGCCCGGCCATCAGGCCACACCGGACTCCATCTGCTCTTCCACCACCCGGCCGTCGAAGAGGTGCACCGCGCGGTCGGCGTGGGCCGCGTAGCGCGGGTCGTGCGTCACCATGCAGATGGTGGCGCCGGCACGGTGGAGGTCGCGCAGGAGATCCATCACCGACTCGCCGTTCTTGGAGTCGAGGTTCCCGGTCGGCTCGTCGGCGAGGAGGATCACCGGCTCGCCCGCCACGGCGCGCGCCACGGCGACGCGCTGCTGCTGGCCGCCCGAGAGCTGCGAGGGGTAGTGCTTCATGCGGTGGGCCATCCCCACCTTCTCGAGCGCGTCCTGCACCCGCTTCTTGCGCTCGGCCGAGGCCAGGCCGCGGTAGGTGAGCGGCAACTCGACGTTCTCGGCCACCGTGAGGTCGCCGATGAGGTTGAAGGCCTGGAAGATGAACCCGATCTGCCGGTTCCGGATGCGCGCCCGCTGCGCGGCGGTGAGGTTCGCCACCGCCTCGCCGTCGAGGAGGTACTGCCCCTCCGAGGGCGAGTCGAGCAGGCCGAGGATCGACAGCAGCGTGGTCTTCCCGCACCCCGACGGGCCCGAGATCGCGATGTACTCGCCGGTCTTGATCTCGAGATGGATCTCCGCCAGCGCGTGGGTCTCGACCTCGTCGGTGTAGAACACCTTCTTGATGCCGTCGAGATGGATGAGCGTCTCACCGTTCTTCGTCATAGAACCTTGAGGGTGTAGGGTTCAGGGTGCCGGGTCACCGCAGGCGGACCCGTTCCACGTCATCCCACCGCGACATGTCCGACAGGATCACCGAATCGCCGACCGCGAGGCCGTTCAGGATCTCGATCGTGTTGACCGAGCTGCGGCCCAGGCCCACGTTCACCCGGATCGCGAACCGGCCGTTCTCCACCAGCTTGAAGAGGCCGACCGTGCTCCCCTGCTGCCCGTACGCGGGCCGGCCGACATAGAGGATGTTGGTGAGCCGCTCGATCTGGATGGTGCCCTCGACCGACAGGTCGGGGCGCGCGCCCTGGGGCAGCACGCCGTCGAGCGCCACGTCCACCGCCACGGTGCCGTTCTGGGAGCCGGGATCCATGCGCACCACCCGGCCCGGCACGATGCCGATGCGGGTGTCGATCGACGCCTCCTGGCCGACGGCGACATCGCGCGCCTGCGTCTCCGGGATGCGCAGGACCGCCTTCAGGCGGCCGGGCTGCACCACCCGCGCGAGGGTCGTCCCCGACTGCACCCACTGGCCCGGCTCGAGCGCGAGGTCCTGCACCACGCCGTCGGCGCCGGCCGTGACGTGCATCGACGCCACCCGGTTCTGCTGGAAGTCCGCGATGGCGCGGAGCCGGTCCACCTGGCCCCGCTGGAGCGTGAGCTGGCTGTCCACCGAGTTGGTGTAGAGGTCGAGCCGCTGCCGTTCGATGCCTAACCGCTGCGTCAGCTCGTCCACCTGGTCGCGCGTCCGCTGGAGGTCGAAGGTCGAGCCGAGGTTCCGCTCCGCCAGGGCCTGCGCGGACTCGAAGTTCCGCTGCGCCTCGCGCAGCTGGTTCTGCACGGTGGTGACCGCGGACATCTGGTTGAGCCGCTGGGTCTCGAGGCTGGTGTGCAGGTTGACCAGCTGCGCCATCGCCGCCGCCAGGTTCTGCTGCGCGTTCAGCGCCTCGAGCTGCACGTCCGGATTGGAGAGCCGGAGCAGCTCGGTGCCCGCCTGCACGGTCGCGCCCGGCCGCACGTTCACCACCTCGACCCGGCCCGCGGTGACCGCCGAGACCCAGCGGATCTGCTCGGGGACGAGGGTGCCGGGGCCGCGCACCTCGCGGAGCATCTGCCCGCGCTTGACCTGGTCGAGCAGGATGCCGGCGCGCTCCACGCCCGGCGCGGCCGGACTGAGGCGGCCGAGGCCGATGGTCGTGAGGACCAGCAGCGCGACGCCGATCCCCGCCAGGATCCAGCGGTTCTGCTTGCGGCGCGGTGCGCGAGGGATGTCCACGCTGAAGACGAGGGCAAGCGGCGTGCCGTGCGCGGGAGCGGCCTAAGATCGAGGCGCGGCGTCGTTTACCGCGCCGGCGGCCGGTGCGTGAAGGGCGGGCCGTGACCGCTTGTGGGAAGCGCCGTCCCACAAGCGGACACCGCCGGGGGCCGATTACCTTTCACGGCGATGGAAGCCAAAGGACTCTTCGCCGACCTCTTCGAGATCGAGCGGCTCGTCGCCGAATCCGACGAGCGGCTGCTCTTCGTCGTGGTGGACAAGGTGCTGAAGCGGCGGGTCGCGCTGCGCGTGCACCCCCACGAGGGGCCGCACCGCGCCTGGTTCATGCGGGAGACCGAGATCCTCGCGCGCCTCGACCACCCGTCGATCCGCCACGTCTACGCGGCCGGCGTCCGGAGCGGCGTGGCGTACCGGGTGGGCAACTGGATCGAGGGGGAGAGCCTCGCCGACGCGGTGGCGCGCGGTCCGCGGACGATCCCCGCGGTGATGAGCCTGGCGCGGGACCTGCTCTCCGCGCTCGACCACGCCCACGTCAACGGCGTCGTGATCCGGCGGGTGCGGCCCACCACCCTGCTGCTCGACCCGGCCGGCCGCCCCGTCATCACCGACCTCCGGTACTCGAGCCGCGTGCTCGACGCCGTCCCCGAGGCCGAGCGGAAGGACGACGACCCGTTCCTGGCGCCCGAGGTCCGCGACGGCACGCCCGGCGACCCGAGCGCCGACATCTACGCCCTCGGCGCGCTGCTGTACTACGCCCTCACCGGCGTGGTGCCGGGCGAGGACCCGGCGCCGTGCCGCGAGCTGCGCCCGCAGGTCCCGCAGGCCGTGGAGCGGGTGGTGATGCGCGCGCTCCGGCCCCGGCCGCGCGAGCGCTTCCTCACCGCCTCCGAGATGCTCGAGGACCTCGCCGCCGACACCGGCGCTTTCACCGAGCCGGGCGCGGGACCGCCGTCGCTCATCCTCCCCGACTCGCCGCTCTGGGAACGCCGGCTCCGCCGGGCGTTAGGTGACGACTACGAGCTGCTGGCGGAGCTGGGCGCCGGGAGCTTCGGCCGGGTGTACCGGGTGCGGGACCTGCGCCTCGAGCGCGAGGTGGCGCTCAAGGTCCTCGACCCGCAGCTCACCCAGGACCCGGTGATCGCGGAGGGGTTCAACCGCGAGGCCCGCATCGCCGCGAGCCTCTCGCACCCCAACATCGTCAGCATCTACGACATCCACGGCCGCCTCGGCCTGCTCTGGTACACCATGGAGCTGATCCGGGGCGAGAGCGTTGCCCAGCTGGTGCACCGGCTCGGCCCCCTCTCGGTGGCCCGCACCGTGGAGTTGCTCGACGAGACCCTGACCGCGCTCGAGTACGCCCACGCCCGCCGCCTCGTCCACCGCGACGTCAAGCCCGAGAACCTCCTGGTGGACGCCGAGGGGGGCCTGCACGTCACCGACTTCGGCCTCGCGCTGGCGCTGCCCCGCGGCCGCCTCTTCGGCGGCGCCACCTCGCGCAGCGGGACGCCGCAGTTCGCCGCCCCGGAGCAGCTGTTAGGCGGCCAGGTGGACCGCCGCACCGACCTCTACTCCCTCGGCGCGGTCGGCTACTTCTGCCTCCTGGGGCGCCCGCCGTTCAGCGAGCGCACCACCGACGCCATCCTCCACGGCGCCGTCAGCAGCACCCCCATCCCGCTCCGCGGCGAGCGCGACGACGTCCCCGCGCTGCTCGAGGACGCGCTGCGGAAAGCCTGCAACTACGAACCCGGCGAGCGGTACGACGACGGACGGGAGTTCCGCGAGGCGATCGAGACGGCCGGCTTTCTCACCGGCGAACGGCGGGTGGCGGGGAAGGAATCGCTGCTGAAGCGGCTGGCGAAGCTGTTCTAGGCAGCGCCGTCAGGCCACCAGGCGGCCCACTTTCTCCAGCTTCTCCTTCAACTTGAACCGGTGCAGGCCCGGCGTGTCCGACACGCTGATCCGGCCCTGCGCGTCCATGTGCTGCTCGATCAGGTCCGCCCCGGCCTCGAACCACCGCTTGCTCGGCGCCACGTCGGTCGGGTAGACGAATCCCGCGAACGACCCGAGGCAGATGATGGCGTGCGCGCCGACGCCGGTCTCCGGCATCGTGCCGCCCCACAGCTTGACCCCCGCCTCCACCGCGCGCTTGTAGATCTTCACGCTCTCCCAGAGGCCGCCCACCCGCTGCACCTTGAGGTTCCAGACCTTGGGGCCGTCGCTCTCGAGGAAGAGCTGTCCCGCCCGGTCGTCCACCAGCGACTCGTCCACGCAGACCGGCGTCACGATCTCGTGCGCCAGCTTGATGGTGCCGAGCACGTCGTCGGGCGAGAGCGGCTGCTCGAGGAGCACCAACCCCTCACGGTCCAGCGCCTGCAGCGCCTCCATGTCCTTCTCGCGCGAGTAGGAGCCGTTGGCGTCGGCCCAGATGCGCACCTTCCGGCCCGCCTGGTGCGCCGCGTCGCGCACCGCCTTGACCGGCGCCACGTCGAATCCCGGCTCGACCTTCACCTTGATCCGTTTGTAACCCGCTTCCAGCGCCAGCTGCGCCTGCTCGGCAAGGGCCCCGAGGTCGTCGTCCTCCGGGATCCCCAGCGCGGCGCCCGACTCCACCCACTGGCGGCTCGCCCGCATCGGGTCCGGGACCTTGAGGCGCTGCATCGCCGAGGAGAGGAGGACGCGCAGCGGCACGTTGGCCTTGGCGCAGAGCAGGTCCCACAGCGCCGTCTCCACGCCGGCGCGCGCCATCCGGTTGCCGCGGACCCCCTTCTCCAGCGCGTGGATGGCGACCTCGAGCGAGCCGAAGGTCTGTCCTTTCATCTTCGGCAGCAGGTGCTGGATGTGGCACGCCTTGGCCGAGTAGAGCGTCTCGTCGCTGTAGAAGGGACGCTCGAAGGGCGCGGTCTCGCCGTAGCCTACCGCGCCGCTCGCATCGGTGAGCTCGACGATCAGCGAGCGGCGGGTGCGCATCGCCCCTCCCGCGATCCGGAACGACTCCGTGAGCGGGATGGCCACCTCGAAGAGGCGCGCGCCGGCGACGTCAATCGGTGTGTCGAGCGGGTCCATGGGCGATGTCGAGGAAGTGGAGGAGCCCATCCCTGGGCTCGAGGGCGCCGGTCTCGCCAAGGTGGACCATCCAGACCAGGAGGCCTTCTTCAGGATGGTACAGCAGCGCGTGGAGCGCCCGGGCCGTGGCGCTCCCTTCGTCGGCGGGGTAGGCGCTCCGGGGCAGCTGGAAGAAGGTGTGGATCTGGCCGCTGGTCGCGCCGCGCAACGCGTACTCGATCATCATCCGGCCGCTCCCGATGTTGCCGGTGGCCGAGAAGCCCGCGCCGCTCCCGGTCCCGACCGGCCCGTGGACCGCCAGGTACCGGTCGAGGACGCGGAGGTTGCGGTCGGAGAGGTCCCACCCGCCGTAGGCGGCCCGGAGCGCCGGGTCCCAGAGTCGGTTCGCGAGTGTCAGGAAGTCCACGCCGGGATTCCCGGCGGCCGCGTGCACCATCTCCACCTGGAAGTCGTCGTCGAAGAGGGCGTTCATCACCTTCATCCCGAGGGTCACCGGCGCCTGACGCTTGATGAGCGCGGGTACCTCGCGCATCCACCGCAGGATGGCATCGCGCTCCGCGCTCCGGTCGTCCGCGGCCAGGGTCGGCGAGAAGTCCTTCTCGATGATCGTCCCCGCTCCGCCGATCGCCGCGAGCCGGGTCGTGGTGTGCGCGTATTCCGCCTCCACGAACGCGGTGCCCCAGGGGGGCAGGTGGAACTTCACCGACGCGGCGACCGGCATGCCGGCCTCCTCGCCGAGGGCGCGCGCCTCGCGATACAGGGCCAGGTAGTCGTCGAAGGAACGGTCCCAGCCGCGCCCCTTCCAGGTCACCGTCCAGCCGGTGCGCCCGGTGCGCGAGACGCGGGGCCCGACCTCCATCGCCGACTCGCGGATCGCCCAACCGGCCATGGTCGCCGCGCCCCGGGCGTCCTGCGCGATCACCGTCTTCAGCACCACGAACCCGAGGCCCGCCTCGGCGTCGGCCCGCACTTCCTTCACCGTCATGGAGAGCTGGCCCGCGCCCTTGCCGAAGGGCACGCGCACCGGCCGTCCCGCGAAACTCCCGGTGAGGTCGAGGCGGTACTGCTCGCGGGCGTGGGCGGCGAGGTCGGCGGGAAGGCCGCTCTTGAAGCGCGCGAAGTCCAGCAGGATCCGGGCCCGCATCGTGCGCGGCGACCGCGGCCGCTCGGGGAGCCGCTCGGGCCCGATCACGCGAGCTGGCCCAAGACGGCCGCGACCTCGTCCAGCTGGAACGGCGCGACGTCGGGACCCCAGGGGTCGTAGCTGGAGCCCTTCGGGATGACGCCGTCCAGGGCGAGCACCCACAGCATCCGGCGGATGTACCCCTCCATCGGCTCGCGGAAGGTCACCATGCCTAACCGGTCCACGGCGCGGGAGAGCAGGTGGAAGCGCTCGAAGTCCCGGGCGCCGTGCGCCGTCACCATCGCCGACGTCAGGGCGGTGCGGCCGGCGCCGATGCCCACCAGGGCGGCGGTCGCCCCCATCATGAGCGAGTACCCGAGGAACCGGTCCTCGCCGGTGATGAGGATCTTCCCCTCCGGGATCCGCGGCACCATCTCCTGGAACGCCATCGGGCTGTTCAGCGTGGCCACCTTGATGCCCGCCACCTGCGGCAGGGCGAGGATGCGGTCGAGGATGCGGTCGTTGTACTCGATCCCGCCGGCCGCCTCGTACAGCGAGAAGGCGATGATGGGGAGTCCGGCCTCGCCCAGCGCCTTGTGGACCTCGACGATCCGGCGCTCGCGGTCCTCGAGATCGCGCAGCAGGACGGGCGGGAAGGCGAGGATGGCGTCGGCGCCGAGCTTCTTCGCGTCGGCCGCCATCTCGACGGTGCCCTTGATGACGAAGTTGGTGAGACCGAGCGGGTCGGCGGGGGGGGTGAGCCGGATCCCGGGGTGGGCCGCCCGCGAGCGGGGCCGCGCACCGGCGCCGGCGATGACGAGCTTGTCCCTGGGAAGCGCCGCGCGCCACGAGGTCAGGACCTGCGCCGCGATCTCGGGCTCGAGGTGGACGCCACGGCCGGTGTGGGCCCAGACGGCGACGCCAGCGATGGGCTGCGCCGCCATCCACTCGGCGTAGCGCTCTTGTGCCTCGGGGTCGTACTGGCCGTCGGCGCGGTGCGGCACGGGCACGGCCGGTATCAGGCCGTGCTGAAGACGGGTGGTCAGCCGCTCAGCGGCGGCGTCCACACATCAGCCGACGCGGCGATCGATAAGCAGGCGACGCTCGTCGAACCGGCGATCGGCTCCGCTGCGCCGTTCCCTCCCCGTCCGGATGTTGCGCGCGACCCACATGTCCTGCAGCCGGCGCTGGTCGACGCGACGCTCGGGGCGTTCACGCCGCTCCTCCAGCAACCGGCGACCGGCGCCGCGCCTGGTGGCATCCCGGTGGCCATTCGATCCCTGCGCCACGGACTTCCTCCTGCGATTGGTCGAGGGGTGCTGCGTGCGGGGACCCTCAAATTATGGCAATCGCCATGGGCCTGGCAAGCCTCGGGATCGCGTGCTAGCCTTGGCAGCATGGCCACCTGCGTACGCTGCAGCCGCGAGATGGCGGCGGGGACGTCGTTCTGTCCGCATTGCGGGACACCGAACCCCGAGGCGCGGACCCTCACGCCCGCCGACGAGCAGGGCGCGACGGCCATGCTCCCACCAGACACCCTCAAGCCCACCCTCCAGACGGCATTGGGACCCGACTACATCGTCGAAGGGGAGCTTGGCGAGGGGGGATTCGCCCACGTCCTCGCGGTCACCGACCGCAAGCTGTCGCGCCGCATCGCCGTGAAGGTCCTGCGGCCCGAGTTCACCGGCAGCCGCTCCAGCGTGCAGCGCTTCATCCGCGAGGCGGAGTCGGCCGCGAAGCTGAATCACCCCAACATCCTTCAGATATTCTTCGTGGGCGAGGGCCAGGGACTCGTCTACTTCGGCATGCCGATGGTCGAGGGCGAGACGCTCGACGCCCTGCTCCGGCGCAAGGGCCAGCTCCCCGAGGCGGAGGTCGCGCGCCTCGGCGCCGAGGTGGCGGAGGCGCTCGCCGAGGCCCACGCGCACGGCCTCGTGCACCGCGACGTCAAGCCGCAGAACATCATGCTCCAGGGGGAGAAGCGCCGGGTGCTGGTGGCCGACTTCGGCATCGCCAAGGCGGCGGCCGGCTCCGGCGAGAAGCTCACGGGCACCGGCATGATCATCGGATCGCCCCACTACATGAGCCCCGAGCAGGCGAGCGGCGAGGCGACCGTGGACCACCGGTCCGACCTCTATTCGCTCGGCGTGGTCCTGTGGGAGATGCTGGCCGGCGAAGTGCCCTTCGACGGCCCCTCCACGCAGGGCATCATCATCCAGCACATCACCAAGCCGATGCCGCCGGTGCGCACCAAGCGCCCCAACGTGAGCGCCGCGCTGGCCCGCGTCGTGGCGCGCTGCACCGAAAAGAAGCCGGACGACCGCTTCGCCACGGCGGCCGAGCTGGCGCAGGCGCTGCGCGACGCAGCGGTCGCAGACGCGCAGACGCACCGACGCGCAGCGGTCATCAGTCCGCGGTCGGCAGTCATCGCCGCCGGGGCCGTCCTCCTGCTCGCCGCCGGTGGCGTCGCACTCTGGAAGGGCGGCGTCTTCGGCGGCGGGCGGCGCGACGACGTCCACGGCGCGCCCCGGACCCCCGACGTGAAGGTCGCCGTGCTGCCCTTCGAGGCGCTGACCTCCACCGACGCCGCGAACATCTCCCGCAGCACCACCCAGTTGTTCACCGACGCCCTCGCCGGCAACCAGCACGTGCCCGCGGTCGACGCGCACGAGTTGGCCGGTCACTGGACCTCCGAGCAATGGCGGGTGGACGCGCCCCTCGAGCGGAAGGCGGCGTTCGCCTTCGAGCATGGGGCCAACCAGATGGTCATCGGGAGCGCGTACCAGGCGGGACGCCAGCTGCGCCTGACGGTGGAGGTCTACGACGTGCGGGACACGGTCCACGTGGTCCAGGTCACCCGCGCCGAGGAGACGAGCGACCAGGACAGCCTGTTCGTGATGATCGAGCGGC
The DNA here is from genome assembly GCA_041484135.1 of Gemmatimonadota bacterium. Lineage (GTDB taxonomy): Bacteria > Gemmatimonadota > Gemmatimonadetes > Gemmatimonadales > JACORV01 > JACORV01. The sequence goes on along the minus strand of JBGPHD010000028.1, from coordinate 711 downwards.
TCGCCGCGACCCTGGCGGGGAAGCTCTGCTCCGAGCCGGGCTACAACCCCGACAACCGGTGCTTCGACGTCGCGCCGGAGCCCGCGGACACGCTGGTCGTCCGCGTCGCGGCACGGCGTGGGGGGCTTCCCACGGCGCCCTCCTACTTCGTGCGGATCACCAAGTCGGGCCGCGTGTCGGACGTGCGCGTGCGCACGCCCTCATCGGCGGACACGGTGACCGCGCTCGGCCTGGCGGCGGTGCGTGAGGCGCACTACCACGGCGGGAAGCGTGCCGGCTCGGATGTGGAAGCGTGGACGGCCGTGCAGGTGGACGTGCGGAACGGGCAGTAGCGCCGCGCCGGCGCGCGCCCGGGACATCCCTTCAGCTCACACCCTCGTCGGCGCCAGCGCGTGCCCCATCGCGGCACCGAGGGCGTATCCCGCCGTCTTGAGGAAGTCCAGGTCGCCGGCGATGAAGGTGGCCGGCTCGCGCCGGCCCACCGCCAGGATGCCGGTGGTCCCGTCCCCGAGATTCAGCGGCACCGCGGCCCACGTGGAGAGCGCGCCGCCCTGCCAGGCTCGCCGGACCGGCTCGTCCAGAGGATCGGGGAAGAAGAACGGGGCTTCGGCGACCCGCGCCGGCGCCGCGGTGACGACGAGCGGCGCGTCCATCAGCATGCACCTTCCGATGAGCGGGATGGCGTGCGGCGCGAGCCCGACTGCACGGCGG
>JBGPHD010000027.1:0-23530 GCA_041484135.1 Gemmatimonadota bacterium | reverse complement strand
GTGGACACGCGCACGCTCCAGCTCGCGGCCTCGGTGGAGGCGCAGTGGCTGCCGGAGCTCCGGGTGGGCCGCACGGTGAACCTCACCGTGGCGCAGCTCGCGGGCGATTCGGTGACGGGGCGCATCAGCCGTATCAACCCCACGGCCGATCCGGCGACGCGCCAGGTGCGGATCTATGTGGACATCCCGAATGCGGCCCGGCGGCTGGTGGGCGGGCTCTTCGTGTCTGGGAGAGTGCTGGTGCGCGAGGAGCGCGACGCCGTGGCGATCCCGCGCGTGGCGCTCCGGTACGAGGGCGAGGCGCGCGCGCCGACGGTGTACGTGGTGGCGGGCGGCAAGGTGGTGAAGCGCGTCGTGGGCGTGGGCATCGCCGACGAGCAGCAGGCGCTGGTGCAGATCACCAGCGGCATCGCGGTGGGCGACACGGTGATCGTGGGCCCGGTGGACGGACTCGTGGCGGGCGCGGTGGTGGACGTCGCGCGCGGCACGCACTAGGGGCCGACCATGTTCCTCTCCAACCTCTCCATCAAGCGGCCCGTCTTCGCAACGATGATGATGCTGGCGCTGGTGGTGCTGGGCGTCTTCTCGTTCCGGCGCCTCGGCCTCGACAACATGCCCGACGTGCAGTTCCCGTTCGTGCTGGTGCAGACGCGCTATCCGGGCGCCAGCCCGGAGGGGGTGGAGCGCGAGATCACCAAGCGCATCGAGGAGGCGGTCAACACCGTCCAGGGTGTCAAGAAGATCGAGTCGTCGTCGGTCGAGGGGTTCTCGACCATCTTCATCGAGTTCCAGCTCGACATCAACGTCATCAACGCGCAGAACGACGTACGGTCCAAGATCGACGGCATCAAGCTGGACCTGCCCGCGGAGGCGGACCCGCCGGTGGTGTCGCGCTACGATCCGGCCCAGCAGCCGATCGTGACCCTGTCGCTGGCGGGCCAGGGCTGGGCGATGCGCGACCTCACCCGGCTCGCCACCGAGACCATCAAGCGGCGCCTCGAGAACGTGAACGGCGTCGGCAACGTCACGGTGGTGGGTGGCCTGCAGCGCGAGATCCACGTGGACCTCGTGCCGGCCGCGATGGAGGCGCTCGGCGTCTCCCCCGACATGGTGATCGCCGCGTTGCGCCGCGAGAACCAGGACACGCCCGCCGGCCGCGTGGAGCGCGGCAACGGCGAGCAGCTGGTGCGGGTGCGCGGCCGCATCCGTGACCCGATGCAGTTCGCCGCGGTGGTGGTCGCGGTGCGCGGCGGCGCCGCTGTCCGCCTCGGCCAGGTGGCCCGCATCGAGGACACCCAGGAGGAAGAGCGGTCGTACGCCGCGGTGGCGGGCGAGCGGGCCATCGCGCTGGATATCCGGCGCGTTTCCGGCGCCAACATCGTGGCGGTGGCGGACGGCGTGAACGACGTGCTCGGACGGATCGCGCCCGACCTCCCGCGCGGCGTGGAGCTCAAGGTCGTCCGCGACAATTCGCGCTGGACCCGCTCGTCGCTCGGGGACGTGGAGCTGTCCATGTTCCTGGGCGCGGGGCTCACCGTGCTCATCGTGTTCCTCTTCCTCAATTCCTGGCGGTCCACGGTCATCACCGGCCTCACGCTGCCGGTCTCCGTGATCTCGGCGTTCCTCGCGATCTACGCGATGGGTTTCACCATCAACACCATGACGCTGATGGCGCTGTCGCTCGCGATCGGCATCCTGATCGACGACGCCATCGTGGTGCGCGAGAACATCGTACGCCACGTGGAGCACGGTCAGGATCATCACACCGCTGCGCGCGAGGGCACCAGCGAGATCGGCTTCGCCGTGCTCTCCACCACGCTCTCGATCCTGGCGGTGTTCGTGCCCGTGGCGTTCATGGGGGGCATCGTCGGGAAGTTCTTCTACCAGTTCGGTATCACGATCGCGTTCGCGGTCGCGGTGTCGCTGTTCGTGTCGTTCACGCTCGACCCGATGCTCTCGTCCATCTGGTACGACCCGCAGGCCGAAGGGCACGCCGAACGCGGGCTGATCGGCAAGCAGCTGGAGCGGTTCAATCAGGGGTTCCGCGGCCTGGGGCGGCGCTACCGGAAGATCATCGCCTGGGCGCTCACCCACCGCTGGGCGACGATGGGCATCGCCGGCGGGGCCTTCGCGGGCGCGATCGCGCTCATGGCGGTGGGCGCGGTGGGCGGACAGTTCATGCCCATCTCGGACCAGGAGGAGACGCAGGTCAGCTTCGAGACGCCGGTGGGGAGCTCGCTCTCCTACACCCGCACCCGCGGGGAGGAGATCGACCGCTTCATCCGCGCCCGGCCCGAGGTGGCCTACACCTACCTCTCGGTGGGCGGCGACGACCAGGGGAACATCAACAAGGGCCTGATCTACGTGAAGCTGCGCCCCAAGGCCGAGCGGCGCGTCACGCAGCAGCAGCTCGAGACGCAGCTCCGGGCCGCCTTCCGGCGGTTCCGGGGCGTGGAGCCCATCGTGCAGGCGCCAGGCATGGGCGGCGGGCAGCTGCCGATCCAGATCAACGTCCTGGGCCCCGACGTGGGTCGGCTTCAGCAACTTTCCGACGAGATGCTGGCGCGGATCCGCACGGTGCCGGGCGCGGTGGAGATGCGGTCGAGCCTCGAGGGGCGGAAGCCGGAGTTCGTGGTGGACGTGGACCGGGATCTTGCGGCCAACGTCGGGCTTTCGGTGGGGCAGGTCGCGGCCACCCTGCGGCCGATCCTCGCGGGCCAGCGCGCGACCAGCTACGAGGACGAGACGGGGCTCGAGCACGACGTCGTGGTGCGGGTGGCGACCGAGTACCGCACCTCGGCGGCGGACCTGGCGCGGATCCCGATCGCGACCAGCCGCACCGACGCCCGGACCCAGAGCGCGGTGATGGTGCCGCTCGGGCAGGTGGCCCGCATCGGCACCGGCTCGGCGCCGGGGGAGATCAAGCGCCTGTCGCTGGAGCGCGTCGCGCGCGTCGAAGGCAACTACGAGGGCCGGCCCCTCACCGATGTGATGAACGACATCCGCGCCCGCATCGCCGACGTCCACATCCCGCCCGGCTACCGGCTCAACATCGGCGGCGAGTCGGCGGACTTCGCGGAGACGGTGGGCTACATCCTCGAGTCGCTGACGCTGGCGGTGGTGTTCATCTATCTCATCCTCGCGTCGCAGTTCGGCTCGTTCGTCCAGCCGCTGGCGATCATGCTGTCGCTGCCGCTCTCGATCATCGGCGTGCTGCTCGGCCTCCTGGTCACGCGCGACACGTTCAACATCATGAGCATGATCGGCATCATCATGCTGATGGGGCTGGTGACCAAGAACGCGATCCTGCTGGTGGACTTCGCCAACAAGGCGCGCGCGCGCGGCCTGTCGCGGTTCCAGGCGCTGGTGGAGGCGGGCGAGATCCGGCTGCGCCCCATCATCATGACCACGCTGGCGATGATCTTCGGCATGCTGCCCACGGCGCTCGCGTTAGGCGACGGCGGCGAGTTCCGGGCCCCCATGGCGCGGGCGGTGGTGGGCGGGCTCATCACGTCCACCCTGCTCACGCTGGTGGTGGTGCCGGTGGTCTACACCTTCCTGGACGACCTGGGAGCGAAGGTGACGGCGTGGTTGAAGAGCAGCCGGCCCGCGGAGGAGCGGGCGGACGAGCGGGGCGAGGCCCCGGAGCCTCACGGCGTGCCGGCGGACTGACCTCCGGCCAGGTCGATCATCTTGATGCCGCCGACGTAGGTGGTGGACGCCTCGTGGTCGTGCTGCGCGATGCGCCGGACCACGATGGTGATGCGCTCCACCTGCTCCAGCGCGCTCTCCACGTTCGCCCGCATCACGGGCGAGAGCGCCACGCCGTCGAGTTTCAGCAGCTCGAGCTGGGCGCGCAGCGCCATCAGCGGGTTGTTCATCTCGTGGGAGATGGCGATGGTGATCTCGCCGATGGCGGCGCGCCGCTCGGACCGCAGCACGTGCGCCTGCGCCTCCGTCAGCGCGCGCTCGACCTCGTGGATCCGCAGCACCCGGCTCAGCACCCGCGGCAGCATCTCGACGAACGCATCGTCCTTGATGACGTAGTCGTCGGCGCCCAGCCGCAGCGCCTCGGCCGCCACGCGCTCGCTGCCGTACGCGGTGTTGACGATGACCGCCGCGTGGATCCGGCGCTGGCGCACCTCGCGCAGCACGTCGAGCCCGGTCATCGACCCCTCGAGCTGGTAGTCGAGGAGGATCACGTCGGCGTGGCCCGCGCGGTCCAGCGCATCCTGGCCGCTCCGCGCCACGCCCACCACCTCCGCCCCCGCGGCCTCGACCAGGTGCCTGACGAGCGTGGCCTGGGCCGCGTCGTCCTCCACCACGAGGACCCGCGCGGGGCGCGGCTCCGCGAGCGGGAAGAGGGCCGGCTGGGTCTGCCTCACGACGCCACGAACTCCGCCGTCACCCGCGCGGGAAGGAGTCCCGCCCGATGCCCCTCGTCGAGGAGCCGCTGGACGGCCGCGCGGCCGCGCGGGCCGTAGTCGACCGTGAAGTCGTTCACGTACATCCCGACGAACGTGTCGGTACGGCCCGCGTCCATGCCGCGCGCATACTGCTGCGCGTGGGTGAGCGCCTCGGCCCGGTGCGCGAGGCCGTACACGATCGAGGCCTTGAGATCCCGCGAGATGGCGCTCACCAGTTCCGCGCCCAGGTCCTTGCGAACGACATTCCCGCCCAGCGGGAGCGGGAGGCTCGTGCCCTGGTACCACCAGTCGCCCAAGTCCTCCCACAGCGAGAGGCCGCGGTCGGCGAAGGTCAGCTGGCCCTCATGGATCAGCAGCCCGACGTCGGCCTGTCCCTGGAGGACCGCGTCCTCGATCCGGTCGAACGGCACTACGATCGTCTCGGCCAGGGGCTGGTAGAGCCGGAGGACGAGGGCCGCGGTGGTCCGTTCCCCCGGGATGGCGACGGTCTTGCCGGCGAGCACGTCCTCCGCCTGGGGCGGCCGGGGCTCGCGCGCGACCAGCCGCGGCCCGTACCGGTCACCGATGGACGCGCCGTGGGGCAGGAGTGCGTACCGTTCGTGGAGGTAGGCGTAAGCGTGGAACGACACCGCCGTCACTTCCAGCTCGCCGGCAAGGGCGCGCTGGTTCAGCGACTCGATGTCGGCCAGCTCATGTTCGTAAACGCGGTCCCCGGTGTCGATCTTCCCGGCGGCGAGCGCCCAGAACATGAACGCGTCGTCGGAGTCGGGGCTGTGCGCGACCCGGATGCGCGGCACGTTACGGGCGGCTCGAGGCCGCCATCGCCCGCTGCGCCTCGTCGCGCGTCTGGGTGAGCACCGTGTTGTGCTGCTCGTACTCGGGGAGGTTCTTCGCGCGCTCGGCGGTGTAGTTATCCAGGAAGCCGCGGTACGCCTGCCGGCCGGCGGCGGCGTTCCCCTGGACCCCGGCCGCGCGGGCCTTGAGCACGAAGCTGAAGAGATGGGTGCGCGAGCTGCGCTGGATCGTGTCCGCCTCCGCGAGCGCGCCGGCCGGGTTCGCGAGGGCGAGCTGGATCAGCCCCACGTGGAGCCGCGAGTCGATGTCGAGTGTGCCGAGATTGGCGTAGGCCTGCAGCGTCATGGGCCCGAAGAACGTCACCTGCCCGGTGTCGTTCGCCTCGGTGGCGCGCATCACGCGGTCGAAGAGCCGGTCGGCCTGCTCACGGGGGGTCATCTGCGAGAGATCGGTTGTCGCCTGGCCGGGGTTGCCGCCGGCGAACGGCGCGTTCGCGGCGGTCGCCGCGCCGGGGGACCGCTTGCTCACGAGGAAGACGACCGTGACGAGCAAGGCGACGACCGCGACGCCGGCGACGATCCACGGGAGCCGCTCGGCGCCGGTCGCTGCCGCCGCGGCGGGGCGGGCGGCACCTCCGCCACCGAGGGTGGTGCCGCACTCGGAGCAGAACTTGGCGCGGGCCGAGAGCTTGGCGCCGCAGGAAGGGCAGGCCCGGCTGCTGAGGGGCGCGCCGCACTCGGAGCAGAACTTGCCGGAAGTCTGGGCGCCGCAGGCAGGGCATTTCACGGTGGCTGGAGTCGTCATGCGTGAAAACTAGACGACAGGTCGGACGGACGCCAACGCGCGGCACGGCGCGGTGTTGGGCCCACCCGACGCCGGCGGCGCTGCTCGCCGCGGCGCTGCTCGCCGTGGGCGGGCCGGCGCTCGCCCAGACCGGCGCTATCCGCGGGGCGGTCCGCTCGACACTCGGCGAGGCCGTGGGCCAGCCCGCCGTCACCGTCCTCGGACTGGGCCGGCGCACCATCGGGGACTCGGCCGGTGCCTTCGTGCTCGGGGCGGTCCCGGCCGGCACTTGGCGCATCCAGGTCCGGCGGGTCGGTTTTCGGGACCAGACGCTCGTCGTTCCGGTCCGTGACAACGACACCACGATCGTCGACGTGCGGCTCGAGGCGGAGCCCATCACGGTCACGCCGGTCACGGTGGTGACCCGGGCGCCCGAGCGCGCCCGCTTCGAGGACGAGGCCCAGGCCTCCACCCGCTCGCTCGACATCCGCGACATCCGCGCCGTCCCCGGCCTCGCCGAGTCGGACCTGCTGCGGACCATGCAGCTCATGCCGGGCGTCGTCTCGCGCAACGACTACTCGGTGAGCCTCAACGTGCGCGGCGGCGACGCCGACCAGAACCTGGTGCTCCTCGACGGGCAGGTGGTCTTCAACCCGTTCCACTTGGGCGGGCTCCTCTCGACCTTCGCGGACGACGCGGTCGAAGGGGTCGACTTCCTGACCGGCGGCTTCCCGGCCCGCTACGGCGGGCGGCTCTCCAGTGTGCTCGACGTCAACGAGCGCACCGGCTCGGCGAGCCGGGTGCGCGGCTCCGCCGCGGTCTCGCTGCTCTCCTCCAAGCTGCACCTCGAGGGCCCGCTCCCCGGCAAGGCGGGGAGCTGGCTCGTCGCGGGGCGCCGGACCTACGCCGACCAGGTGGTGGACGCCTTCAGCTCGTCCACCTTCCCGTATCACTTCCAGGACCTCATCGGCCGGGTGAGCCTGCCGCGGGTGGCGGGCGGCGTCCTCACGGCGTCGGGCTTCGCGAGCGGCGACTTCTTCAACTTCGTCCTCACCAAGGCGAGCACCGGCCAGCCGGAGCAGTCGTTCCGGTTCGACTGGGGGAACCGCGCCGTCGGTGCGACCTGGCGGAGGTCGTTAGGCGGGAACGCCCTGCTCACCCAGCGCGTCGGCGGGAGCAGCTTCTACGCGGACATCGACGTGGGGCCCGGCGTCTTCCTGTTCCAGAACCGGGTGCGCCGGCTGGCGCTCTCGGGCGACCTCGAGGTGCGCGGCGCGGGACAGGTGTTCGCCGCCGGCTACGTCCTGGAGCGTCACGACATCACCTACCTCGCCACCTCGAGCGACCTCGAGGTGGACCTGGCGCGGCTCGACTACCATCCCACGGCGCTCGAGGCCTACGCCGAGGACCAGTGGCGGGCGCGGCGATGGCTGCTGGTCCGCCCCGGGATCCGGCTCACGCGCGTGGCCGGGTTCACCGGCGTGGCGCCGCGCCTCTCGGTCAAGGTGTTTGCGCGGAACGACCTCGCCGTCACGCTCTCCGGCGGGCGCTACTACCAGTACATCCACTCGCTCAGGAACGAGGAGATCCCCATCTCGCTCTTCGAGTTCTGGGTGGGGGCCGACTCGGTCGTGCCGGTGAGCCACGCCGACCAGGCCATCCTCGGGGTGGAGCGGTGGTACGGGCAGGGGCTGTCGCTCTCGGTCGAGACGTACTGGAAGCGGATGCGGAACCTGGTGGACGGCAACCCGGACGAGGACCCCGCGGTGCGCGGCGACGAGTTCTTCACGGCACGCGGCACCGCGTACGGGATGGACGTCTACCTGCGGAAGACGACGGGCCCCATCACCGGGTGGATCGCGTACAGCCTGGGCAAGGTGAGCCGCCGGGTGGACCAGACCGGCGAGCGTTATGCGCCTGCGCAGGACCGCCGCCACACCCTGAACGCGGTGGCGAACTTCGCGGGACCGCTGGGCGCGCGGTGGACCGTGCGATTCGGCTACGGCTCGCCGCTCCCCTACACCGGCATCGCCGGCCAGTGGATCCACCGCTTCTACGATCCCGGGCGCAACATCTTCATCGGCGCCTTCACCGAGCCCTACCGCACCGGACGCAACACGCTGCGCTACCCCGCGTACTCGAGGCTCGACGTCGCGGCGCGGTGGACCTTCCGCTGGCTCGGGGCGCGCTGGTACCCGAGCGCGTCGCTGCTCAATGCGTACGCGCGGACGAACGTCTTCACGTACTTCTACGACTATACGGAGAATCCGCCGGTGCGGCGCGGGTTTTCGCAGTTCCCCCTCCTGCCAACCGTCGGACTGGAGGTGGAGTTCTAGTGGGCAGTGAACGGTCGGGACGATCAGTAGTCGCCAGACGCGCAGACGCGCAGTGGTTGGCAGCTGTCGGTCGTCAGTTGTTGTCAGTCGTCGGTCGTCAGTGGCGTGGTGACTGCCGACTGCCGACCGACCACCGCTGCGCGTCTGCGCGTCTGCGCGTCTGCGCGTCCGTCTTTGCTGCCAGCAGCCTGATGACTGCCGGCTGCAAGCTGCAGGAAGTGACCATCCCGTTAGGCTCTGAGGTCGTCGTCGTCCAGGGGGTGTTGACGCTCGACTCCACCGCCTCGGCGCAATACGTCGTGGTGGAGCGCTCCATCACCGGCACCATGCTGATCCCCAGCCAGGACTCGCTGCGCGGGCCGCCCCGGCCGCCGCTCCCCATCAGCGGCGCGCGGGTCGTGGTGACTCGGGACGACGGCGACTCGGTCGTGCTCAACGAGATGGCCTGCAATCCGGGCATGCCGGCCTGCGATCCGCAGGGCGTGTACAGCTTCCGCCGCGTCGATGCGCCGACCTTCCTCGCGCCGGGCCGGGTCTACCGGTTGCGGGTGAGGACGCCCGACGGCCGCGTCGTCACGGGGCGCACCCGCATGCCGGGCTTGCCGGTGCTTGGCGGCGTCCCGCCCGACGGCGCCACCTTCGACCGGGACCGCGACGACCTCGACGTCACGTGGAGCGGCGCCGACGCGTCCAAGGGCGTCTTCGTGCAGGTGCGCCCGCGCGACCTCGTGCGGCGCCTGACGCTCCTGCTCTTCACCGATTCGACGCGGTTCCGCGTCGCGGGCCGGCTGCCGCTCCCCTTCGAGGCCGACACCATCCCGCCCGCGGTCTGGATCGCCGGCACGCGGGAGACGTTTACCGTGGCCGCGATGGACACCAACTTCTTCGACTTCTTCAGGACCGGGAACGACCCGTTCACGGGAAGCGGGTTCCTCAACACCCTCGAAGGAGGGCTCGGCGTGTTCGGCTCGATGGCGCCGGTGAACCGCACCTACGTGGTGCGCGGCGCGACGGACCACCCGTTCGAGGGCCGCTACCAACTGGACTTCACCCCCACGACGCCGAGCGGGCGGGCCTTCACCGCGGTGCTCGAGCTCTTCGTGAACCGCGACCGGCCGGAACCGGTCCTGATCAACGCCCTCGGCACGGTGACGCAGGGGTTCTTCACCGGCGGACAGCTGCTCGAGGCCAGCGGGCGCACGCAGGGCGGCCGGCTGCATCTCTGGGTCATGGATACCGAATCGGGGCCGGAGCAGGCGCGCATCCTGCTGCTGGGCGGGTTCGAGCCGGGCGGCTCGGCCAGCGGCATCGTCACCACCACGGACAGCGGCACCATCGGGTCGTACATCCTGTCGCGACTGCCGCAGGGCCGCTAGGTTAGAAGATGGCCTTGGTCTCCCTCGCCCGCCGCCAGGCCGGCGAAGTCATCGTCCAGCACGTCAACGAGATCGCCCAGATCTGGCGGGACGCGGTCCGCGGCGACCAGAAGATCGCGGGCGACGAGCGCCTCCCGGACCTCCTGCTCACCAACCAGGTCCCGGCCCTCCTCGCCGACATCGCCCACACGCTCATGGAGGGCGACGAGGGTCCCAGCTCGGAGATGTCCATCTCGCGCCGGCGGCGGGGCTTGAGGTTCGGCAAGTTGCGTGGCCTCGCACGCTACGACGCGTCGGACCTCTACCAGGAATTCCGGCATCTGCGCCACGCCATCTGGCGCTTCCTCCGCCAGAAGCTCGACTGGGGCCGAGGCGACGCCTTCGAAGTGATGCTCGCGATCGACCAGTACCTCGACGAGGTGATCGGGGCGAGTCTCCGCGGCTTCTTCGAGGCGACGGAGCGGACGCGGGCCGGCGCCCCCGGCGACGACGAGGTCGAAGTCGGCGGCGAGGGCGGCGACTAGCCGCCCCGGCCCGAGGCCCGCACGGAATCCTCCATCGCGTTCCCCTGGAGCCAGCGAGCGACCCACATGGGCCAGCTCGCCCGCGGCGAGACCAAGTGGGAGGTCTACGTCGAGCTCGAATTCCCGCCCGATGACGGGACCTGCCGGGGCCGCATCCACTTCGTGCACGGCGACCGACACCGCCAGAGCGCCTGGGTCTTCCTCGAGCGGACGCAGAAGGAAGTGCAGGAACGCTTCAACGACTTCTCCGCCAACGAGTTATGGAGCTTGGTGGAATCGCTGGGGCCTTAGACGGCCATTGGACCGACGAGAACGGGGGGCCTTCCGGGCCCCTTTTCGTTGCGCCATTGCATCAAGTGTCGTGCACATCTTGCACATTTCACGGTGCATTTCCCAGGATTCGAGCCTCGATAGAGCATGAGAATGCCGATTTCGTGCACGGCATGCACATTGCGCTTGACACTTATGCACGGCGGGCATACTTTGCCCGCCTTACCTGCACCCGGACCCTCTACCATGACGGCCACCATGCCCCCGAAGACCGCACGCAAGAACACCGCGAAGACCTCCACCTCCCCCAGCGAAGTGATCCGCCATGCCCGCGACGCCGGCGTGCAGGTGGTGGACGTCAGGTTCGCCGATCTGCTCGGGACCTGGCAGCACTTCTCGGTGCCGCTCAAGGAGCTCGACGAGGACAAGTTCGAGAACGGGCTCGGCTTCGACGGCTCGAGCATCCGCGGGTTCCAGGCGATCAACGAGAGCGACATGCTCCTGATGCCGGATCCCTCGACGGCCTTCGTGGACCCGTGCCTCAAGGTCCCGACGCTGGCCTTGATCTGCGACATCGCGGACCCGATCACCGGCGAGCGGTATTCGCGCGATCCGCGCTTCATCGCGCAGAAGGCGGAGCAGCACCTGATCGAGAGCCGCATCGCCACGACGTCGTACTGGGGCCCGGAGGCGGAGTTCTTCATCTTTAACTCGGTGCGCTTCGACCAGAACGCGCACGAGGGCTACTACCACATCGACTCCGAAGAGGGGATCTGGAACTCGGGGCAGAACGGCTCGCCGAACCTGGCGCACCGGCCGCGGCACAAGGAGGGCTACTTCCCGGTGCCGCCGGTGGACAAGCAGCAGGATCTGCGCTCCCGCATCATGCTCGCGTTGATGGAGTCGGGCATCGATGTCGAGGTGCAGCACCACGAGGTGGGCACGGCGGGCCAGTCCGAGATCGACATGCGCTTCGGACCGCTCGTCCAGATGGCCGACAACGTGATGAAGTACAAGTACATCGTGAAGAACGTCTGCAACGAGAACGGCTACACGGCCACCTTCATGCCGAAGCCGCTCTTCGGGGACAACGGCTCGGGGATGCACGTGCACCAGAGCCTCTGGAAGGACGGGGAGAACCTGTTCTTCAACCCCAAGGGGTACGCCGGTCTCTCGGACATGGCGCGCTTCTACATTGGCGGGCTGCTGAAGCACGCGCCCGCGCTCCTCGCCTTCGCGGCGCCGACCACCAACTCGTACCGGCGGCTGGTGCCGGGCTTCGAGGCGCCCATCAACCTGATGTACTCGGCGCGCAACCGTTCGGCGATCGTGCGGATCCCGATGTACTCCAAGTCGCCGAAGGCCAAGCGGCTGGAGTTCCGCGCGCCCGACCCGTCGTGCAACCCGTACCTCACATTCGCCGCGCTGCTGATGGCCGGCCTCGACGGGGTGCGGAATCGGATCGAGCCGCCCGCGCCGATGGACAAGGACCTCTACGAGCTCGAGGGCGCCGAGAAGCGGCGGGTGAAGAACACCCCCGGGTCGCTGCCCGAGGTGCTGGCCGCGCTCGAGTCGGACCACGACTTCCTGCTCAAGGGCGGCGTGTTCACGCAGGACCTGATCGACACCTGGATCGACTACAAGCGGGAGAAGGAAGTGAAGCCGATGGCCCTGCGGCCGCATCCGTACGAGTTCTTCCTCTACTATGACGTCTAGGCAGGGCGGCGGCACCGGGACGGGCGCGGCGACCGCCGCGCCCGTTTCGTCTCTGGCGGCGCTCCGGCCGCCGCCGGTGACGCGCGACCCCGGGTATCGCGCGCTCATCGAGAAGACGCGGCTGACCAAGGCCGACATCCTGGTCATGGTGGACCGCCTCGACGTGCGCTTCCTCCGGCTCCAGTTCACCGACATCCTCGGCATCAACAAGAACGTCGAGGTGCCGCGGAGCCAGTTCGAGAAGGCCCTCGATGGCCAGATCATGTTCGACGGCAGCTCGATCGAGGGGTTCGTGCGGATCGAGGAATCGGACATGCTGCTCTGCCCCGACCTCGGCACCTTCCGGGTCTTCCCCTGGGCGTCCGAGGAGGGGCTGGTCGCGCGGATCATCTGCGACATCTGCAACACGGACGGCACGCCGTTCGCGGGGTGCCCGCGCTCGGCCCTGAAGCGGCAGATCGCGCGCGCCGCGAAGCTGGGCTACGAGATGATGGCGGGATGCGAGGCCGAGTTCTTCCTCTTCCACAAGGACGCCCAGGGCGAGCCGACCACGGTGACGCACGACGTGGCCGGGTATTTCGACGTGGGGCCCACGGACCGGGGGGAGCAGGCACGTCGGCTCATCGTCGGGGATCTCGAGGAGATGGGCTTCGAGGTGGAGGCGGCGCATCACGAGGTGGCGCCGGGCCAGCACGAGGTGGACTTCAAGTACGCCGACGCCCTGAAGACGGCGGACGACCTCGCCACCTTCCGGCTGGTGGTGCGCAGCGTGGCGGAGCGCACCGACCTGGTGGCCACGTTCATGCCCAAGCCGATCTTCGGCCAGAACGGCTCGGGGATGCACACCCACCAGAGCCTGTTCCAGGGCGACGACAACGCGTTCCACGACCCCAAGGCGCAGTGGGAGCTTTCGAAGGTCGCGCTGAACTACATCGCCGGACTGCTGGACCACGCGCGCGGTTTCTGCGCGGTCACCAATCCGCTGGTGAACAGCTACAAGCGCCTGGTGCCCGGCTACGAGGCGCCGGTGAACGTGGCGTGGAGCATGAAGAACCGTTCGCCGCTGATCCGGGTGCCGGACCGCCGCGGCACCGGGACGCGGTGCGAGCTCCGGATGCCGGATCCTTCGGCCAACACGTACCTCGCGCTGGCGGTGCAGCTCGCCGCGGGACTCGACGGCATCGAGCGGGCGCTCGAGCCGCCGGAGCCGGTGAACAAGAACATCTTCGAGATGACGTACCGCGAGCGGCGGCACTATCGCATCGACGACCTGCCGCGGGACCTCTTCGAGGCGCTGGACTGCCTGGAGAAGGACGAGGTCGTGATGGCCGCGCTGGGCGAGCACATCGCCGGGCGGTTCCTGGACGCCAAGCGGGCCGAGTGGCAGGAGTACATCGCCCAGGTGAGCGGGTGGGAGGTAAAGAGGTACTTGGGAACGTACTAGGCGCGTTTGACGGCCCCGGACGGGGCCTGCATCTTAGGCGCATCATTCCCGACCAGATCGCACGGATTGCGGGGAGCCCGCGCCCCGCGCGGTGGACGGCTGCATTCGGCCGCCGCCTGAGGCGGGCCCTGCCCCCGATCCTCCTGCCGCTCCTCTCCATGCAGTGCGTGGACGATTTCGTTTCCGACCCCAAACAGCCCGAGGTCCGGGGGCGGCGCGCCACGGTCGTGGTGCAGCCGGCGGCCGCGGCGCTCGAGGGCCTGGGCGCGACGTCGCGGTTCAGCGCCGAGGCCGTGGACGCGAACGGTTTCGTGCTCGCGGGGCAGGCCGTCGTCTGGCGCTCGCTCAACCCCGAGATCGCGACCGTGGACGCCGCGACGGGCAGCGCGTCGGCGGTGGCGAGCGGCCAGGCGATCATCGAGGCGAAGGCCGGCGAAGGATCCGGACGGCTTCTCGGCTATGCGCTCGTGACGGTGAGCATGCCTGCCCCCGCGGCGGTGTCGCTCCTCGACTCCGTGACCAGCGGGACGGCTCAACAACTCAACGCCTTCTGGGGTTCCGCTCCGTCGAACGTGTACGCGGTCGGGGCGCTGGGCACGGTCCTGCATTTCGACGGCGAGAGCTGGACGAGCGTGGCCGGCGACGTAGCGGCGGGTGTGTCGGTGTGGGGCATCTGGGGCGCCGCGCCGTCGGATGTGTACGCGGTCGGGGACGTCGGCGCCGTTCTTCACTTCGACGGCCAGACGTGGGCACCCGAGAATTCCGGGACCGCTGCCTCTCTCCGTGATGTGTGGGGCGCCTCGCCGCGCGACGTGTTCGCGGTCGGGGCGAACGGCACCGTTCAGCGATTCGACGGCCTGCGCTGGGAAACGATGTCCAGCGGGACGACCCAGAACCTGCGGGCCGTGTGGGGCAGCTCGGCGTCGGATGTCTACGCCGTGGGCGACGGCGGGACGGTGCTGCACTACGATGGCCGGACGTGGCAGGCCGAGACGGCGCCGAGCGCTGCCGTGCTGACGGATATCTGGGGCGTGTCCGCGGAGCAGGTCGTGATCGTGGGCGCGAGCGGCACCGTGCTGCGGCGGCGGGGTGGGGCCTGGACGCTGGAGCCGACGGGCGTTACGGAGGTCCTGAACACCGTCTGGGGGACGTCGGCGCAGAACACGTTCGCCGCGGGCGAGGGCGGAACGCTGCTCCACTTCACGGGCGGGGCATGGCAGCGGGTGACCGTTCCGACCGCCGCCGGGTTGCGCGCGGTGTTCGGGTTCTCGACGGGCGAGGTGTTCCTCGGCGGCGCGGCGGGAACGTTGCTGGCCACGGCCCGCGCGACGGGACCGGCGCTGGCATTCACGCGGGTGCCTGCCGGGTCGGTCGTGGCGGGAGATTCGTTCGAGGTCGAGGTCCGCGTGATCGACGGGACCGGCGCCACGGTGACCATGGCCCAGGACACCATCGTCGTCGCCCTCGCCGGCGGGCCCGCGGGAGCCCTGCTGGAGGGAACGACGAGCGTGGTCGCGTCGTCAGGCATCGCCGCCTTCGGCCTCCGGCTGACCAGTGCCGGGACGTCGTACGTGCTGAGCGCCACGGCGACGGGCCACGCGGCGGCGCGCAGCCCGTCGTTCGGCGTCGGCCCGACGGCCGCGGCGGGATTGCGCTTCCGCGTACAGCCGGCGGCCACGCCCAAGGGCACGCCGATCCGGCCGGCGCCGCAGGTGGAGGTCGTTGACTCCTTCGGCAACGTCAAGACCTTTCCGCCTACGGACGTCACGCTGTTCCTTCGTGGCCCTGTCCCCAACGCCATAGTGGAGGGCGCGACGGCCCAGCGCACGATCCTCGGCGTGGCGACCTACGACAGCGTCCTGGTGAAGACCGCGTCCAACGCCGACACGCTCGTCGCCACGTCGCCCGGGCTCGCGCTGGCGACGAGCGAGCCCTTCCAGGTGCTCGGCCCCGGCACCCCGGGGAGCGTCACCATCGTGCCCGAGGCGGTGACGGTGGACCAGGGCGACACGGTCCGGCTGAACGTCGAGGTGCGCGACGGGGACGGTGTTCTCCTGCCCGGTGTGAGCGCCAGCCTGGGGTCCTCGAACGGGGACGTCGTGACTTTCCTGATCACCAACGACACGGGCACCTCCAGAACCGCCCCCATCGCGCTGGGCACCGGGCAGACGGTGATGACGGCGACCGTGGCCGATATCGTCGGCCGCGCGGTGGTCACCGTGAAGGCGACGGCCCCGATCGCGATCAGCAACTGGTCCGCGGGGTTCGCGGGCAACAGGACGCTCTACGGAGTGTGGGGGTCCGGAGGCAACTGGGCGGCAGTCGGGGAGAACGGCACGTTCGCCTACGGCTTCGGCACCTTCCCCCCTGATGTCTTCGGCGTGAGCACCGAGACGTTGCGCGCGGTCTTCAGCCTCGATGGCGCGAACTTCTACGCCGTCTCCGACGGAGGCGCGCTGGTGCGGGTCGACGCGACGACCCGCGGGTTCCAGGAGGTCGCCCGGCAGCCAGGCGTCACCTTCAGAGGCCTGTGGGCCGCTGGACCGGACACCCTCGTCCTCATCGGGGACCTCGGTGGCCGTTGCTTCAACCTCGAGTGCCTGTACAGGTACGACGGGAGGAGCATTCTCTCCTTCGCGAACAACGGCTTTCCCGATTTCGACCTGGCCAACGCCGTGTGGGGAACATCGCGCACAACGCTCTTCACGGCTCGAGAGGCCGGCCGCGCGCTCCTCGGGAGCGTCGAGCGCACCTGTACCGCAGAGGACCTGCTCGGGGTCTGGGGCACGTCGAGGACCGACGTGTTCCTGGTCGGGCGCGCCGGGACGATCCTCCACTGGGATGGCAACAACTGCGTGCTGATGCAGAGCCCGCTGACCGTGGACCTGTACGCGGTGTCCGGCTTCGGGCCTAACGACGTGTACGCGGTCGGTGCCGGCGGGACGATCCTCCACTACGACGGCGGGGCCTGGACCCTGTTGCCGTCGGTCACGACCGCCACGCTGCGGGCGGTAGCGGCCTATTCCCAGCAGGAGACCGTCTACGCGGGCGGGAACATCATCCCCGAGTTCCGTCGCGTGGTCGCGGTGGGCGACGGCGGCGTGTTCGTGATGGGGGCCAAGTGAACTGTCCCCGCTGCGACACCCCGCTCCCGGCCGAGAGCAAGTTCTGCCTGAGCTGCGGCACGAACGTGTCGGGGGACACCGGCGCCGCCGAGCCCCAGCCGCTGGAGATGGGGCCCGACGTCGAGCAGACGCTGCGGGCGGAGCTTTCCGGCCAGTTCCGCATCGAGCGCGAGCTGGGGCGCGGCGGCATGGGCGCGGTGTTCCTGGCCACGGAGCTGCAGCTCGACCGGAAGGTGGCCATCAAGGTGCTGCCGCCCTCCTTCACCTTCGGTGAGGGCGCGGTGGAGCGGTTCAAGCGTGAGGCGAAGACGTCGGCCACGCTGGACCACCCGCACGTGATCCCGATCTACCGCGTGTCAGAGCGCGCCACGCTGCTCTGGTACGCGATGAAGTACATCGAGGGCGAGACGCTGACCGACCTGCTGGAGCGCGAGAAGACGCTGAGCTTCGGGCGGGCCGCGGACATCGTGCGCCAGGTGGCGGACGCCCTCCAGTACGCGCACGACAAGGGCGTCTTCCATCGCGACATCAAGCCGGGGAACATCCTCATCGGGAGGGACGGCTGGGTGGTGGTGACCGACTTCGGCATCGCCAAGGTGACGAGCGCCGCCTCGATCACCGGCTCGGGCTCGATGCTCGGCACGCCCCACTACATGTCCCCCGAGCAGTGCTCCGGCGTGCCGCTGTCGCCCGCCGCCGACCAGTACTCGCTCGCGGTGATGGCCTACCAGATGGTCGCGGGCGAGCTGCCATTTGGTGGTGTCTCGGCGGTGGACGTGATCAAGAAGCACTGCTTCGATCCCGTGCCGCCCATCGTGGGGCTGCGGGCCGAGACGCCGTCGGACCTCGTCGCTGTCGTGGAGCGCGGGCTGGGCAAGAAACCGGAAGAGCGGTTCCCGAGCGTCCGGCACTTCGCCGACGCCTTCGGGCGCGCCGCGCGCGGCGAGTCGCTGAGCGCCGCGACGGTGTCTGGTCCGGTCACCCCGCGCCCCGCCGTGACGGAAGGGCAGGCGCCGCCTCGCCGCGGCCGGATGGGACTGCTGATCGGCGCCGTCGCGGTGGTCATCGCCATCGTAGCCGTCGTGATGCTGTCGAAAGGTGGAACGGGCGGCGGTGCCACACCGGCAGCGGGTGCCGCCGCGGAATCCGCGTCCACGACGCCAGCCCCGGTCGCCACTCCGGTCGCGCCCCAGCCCACGGGCTCAGCGTTGCTGGTGCTGCGCGGCGCCCCTCCGGGCGCCTCGATCCGCCTCGATGGCCGGCCTGCGTCGAACCCGGTGGTCCTGGAGCCCGGCCGCCGCCAGACCGTCGTCGTCACGGCGCAGGGGTTCCGGCCGTGGCAGTTCGCGCTGACACCTAACGCCGGGGACACGGTCCGTCAGAACGTGCGCCTCGACCGGGATACCGCGACTGTGACGGCGGCGGCCGTGCCCGCGACGCCGGCGGGCCAGGCCGGCTACATCAGCATCGGTAGCCGTCCCAATGCGCCGATGACCATCAACGGGCGCGCGGCGCCGGCGAATCCCGTGAGCGATTACGAGGTGCCCGCGGGCCTCATCGCGATCCGCTTCACGGTGACGGACAGCCTCGGCACCTGGACGAAGGACACGACCATCGCGGTCGGTCCCGGCGAACACAAGATCGTGGGCCGCGTGCGGCTGGTCCGCCCGTGAGCGCCGCCGCGCGCGTCTTCGCACTGGTGCTGGGCGTCTCCGCGCTCGGGCCGGCCGCCGCGCGCGCCCAGCAGGTGCCGCCGGCACAGGCCATCGAGCAGGCGCGCATCCAGCTGGACGAGCTCCGCCCCGACTCGGCCCTCTCGCTGCTCCGCTATGCGCTCGACCCGCGCGCCGGCGCCGGGGTCCGGGAACGCCTGCGCGGCTTCACGCTGCTCGGCATCGCCGAGCTGGTGGGGGGGCGGCGCGCGGAAGCGCGTCAGGCCTTCCGTCAGGCGCTGGCCCTGGATCCCGAGCTGCGCATCGACTCGCTGGCGGACCTGCATTCGGATCTCCGGCCCACGTTCGAGGCCGAGCGGGCGTCGCTCGCGCGCGCCACGCAGCTGGCGATCGTGCTGGAGATCCCCTCGGACACGTCGGTGCAGGTGCTGGGGGGCGGCTTCCGGGTGACGGCGCTGCCCAGCCGCCGCGCCATGCTGCTGCTCTCCATCGCCCGCCCTACGGGCGAGGAAGTGTTCGCCGACTCGCAGGCCGCCAACGGCATCACGTCGTTCGACTGGAACCTGCGGGGTGCCGGGGGAGCGGTGGCGCCCGCGGGCCGATACGTCCTGCGGGTCCTGGCGCGTGACAGCGTGGGGCAAAGTTCCTTCCAGGAGCGCACCCTGACGATCGAGCTCGAGCCGCTCGACACCGTGCCGCTCCCGCCGGCGCTCGATCCCTCGCGGCTGGCGCCGGAGACGACGGCGGTGAGGCAGCGCAAGCCGGCGCCGCTCCTGCGCGGCCTGCTCTTCGCGGCGGGCGCCGGGCTTCTCGCCTACACGGGCCCGGGGCCGAGCGGTTCGCTCGACTCGCGGGCGTGGGCGGTGTCCGCGGCGCTGGCCGCGGTCGGCGTGGCGGGCTACCTGTCGGGCACGATGGTCAGGCTGCCGAATCCGGCCGGCGTGGAACGCAACCGCTCGGTGCGCGAGCAGGACGCCGCCCAACGGACCGCCATCACGGAGTCGAACGACCGGGCGCGCGAGCGGGCGCGCGTCCACATCCGAACGACGACGAGGACGCCGTGAGGGCCGCGCGCGTTCTCGTGCTCGCGCTGCTGATCGGGGCGCCGCTGGCCGCTCAGGAACGCGGCGTGCGTGCCGGCGCGGTCGCCTATTTCGCCAGCCTGGGATCGGCGAGCCAGAAGGGGTACCAGTCGGGCACGTGGGTCGGCCTCGAGGGACAGGTGGCGAAGGGGAGGCTGGCGCTGGGAGTGCGCGGGCTCCGCGGCACGCTGGGGGGAGACCCGGTGCGCGAGGACCGCGATGCCCGCCAGACCGACGCGTGGCTGACGGTCCGGATCCAGCCCTGGCTGCAGATCGGCGCGCGGGGCAAGGCGGTGGCCGTCTCGACGAGCCTCGCCAATTCCGTGTGGCGGATGTACGGCGCGGGCGCGAGCTTCAGCTCGGCGATCGGCACGCCGCGCCTGCGCGGCTGGGCCGACGTCGCCGTGTACCCGATCACGGCGGTGGTGGCGTCGCAGAACCTGGGCACCCCCCGCAGCGCCGAGGTCGGTCTTGCCTATCGTCCGTCATCGGCGCCGGTCGAGTTCCGGTTCTCCTACCTGCTCCAGACGATCGATTTCAAGGGCGCGCTCGACCAGCGGCTCGGCGGCCTGCTCCTGGTGGTGCGCTCGGCGGGGCGGTAGGACCGCCGCAGTCCCGCAGGACGAGGATGGGATGGGTTGGGACGGCGTTGCGCAGGTGCCACGGCCGAGCGGGTGACCTGCCTCACGTGTTTCCTCCGAAGTGACTCCGGCACACGGGTTTCTGGCGATGCGGCGCCGTCATTTGACGCGGCGCGGAACTTGCCTGTATGATGGTCGGGCGGTTGTGTCTCATCGGTAGCCGGGCCACGGCCTAACCAGCCGAGAGGCTGGGACGCGCTGGCCTTCCTTTCGTTCGCAGCGCAGCAAACCTGGAGTCGTCTGTGGCAGGTTCGACCCTTCCTGGTCTGAACCGCCACCCCGCGGGGCAAAGTGCGGTCCGGCGAGGGGTACGCGTTGCGCTATCCGTGAGCCTGGCCCTGGTCGCGCTCGAGTGCGTGCAGGACCTGGTCGTCGCCCCCCAGCCTCCCACCTACCGCTTCGATTTCCTTCCTGATTCGGCGGACCTGTACGTTGGCGACACCGTCGCCGTCCGCGACACGTTCAGCGTCGCGCTCACCGCTGACGGCAAGCCGGTCGGGTTCCAGCTCGACTTGACGGTCGTCCAGGGCGCCGCGGTCGTCGCCATCGACACGGCGAACGCCCGGCTGGTCGTGCAGGGGCGCGGGACCGCTCGCATCCTGGCCCGCCCGTTGAACACGGCGCTCGTGGACACGGTGTCCCACGTCTTCACGGTGCACGCGGTGGTGCCGCGCCTCGGCGTCCGCGCCACGCCGACGGTGGACACGCTCAAGAGCCTCGGCGACACGCTCCAGCCGGTGGTGGCCGCGCTGACCCGGCAGGGCGACACGATACCTAACGTGCCGCTCGCGTGGAGCATCCTCTCCGGCACGGGCATCACCCTGCTCGATGCGGCCACGGGGCGGGTACGCGCGGACGCGAACGGGATCGCGACGTTGCAAGCGTCGGTCGACAATGTCACGGTGCAGCGACAGGTGCGGGTGAGCCAGGTGGCCGTGAACGTCGACCCCACCGTGCCGAGCGTGCAGCTCTGGGCCCTGGGGCGCACTCGGCAGATCAACGCCACCGTCACCGACGCCCGCGCCAACGCGATCGCCGCGGCGGCCACCGCCTGGAGCACGCGCAACCCGAACGTCGCCACCGTGACGGCGACGGGCCTGGTGACGGCGGTCGCGGCCGGCACGACGCGCGCCGTCGTCACGACCGCGGGCGCGAGCGGGTCCGTCACGGACAGCGCGACGGTCGTGGTCGCGCAAGCACAGCTCGGCCTCTCGTCCGGCAACAGCCAGTCCGGCGCGGTGAACGCGGCCCTCGGCGCGCCCTTCGTCGCGCAGCTGGTGAACGGCGGGAGCAACGTCCTCGACGCCGGCGACACGGTCATCTTCGCCGTGACCAGCGGCGGCGGGCACTTCGGGGCGAGCCCCACGAAGACGGCGGACACCGTCCTCACCGACGCGACCGGCAAGGCGGCCTCGACCCTCACGCTCGGCACGGTCGCGGGGCCTAACGCCGTGACGGCGACGGGCCGGGGCCTGAGCGGCGGCGGCGTGGCGTTCACCGCGACGGGCACGGCGGCGCCGGCCCAGAACATCGCGCTGGTCTCCGGCAACGCGCAGACGGGAACAGTCGCGGCGCCCCTGGCGGATTCATTCGTCGTGGTCGTGAAGGATGTCTTCAACAACCCGGTGGCGGGGTACAGCGTCACGTTCGCGGTGACCGGTGGCGGCGGCACGCTCTCTTCGGGTGCGGCCTCGGTGCCGACCGACGCGAGCGGCCGAGCGTGGGCGAAACTCACGCTCGGCGCCACGGCGGGCAGCAACACGGTGACCGCCACCGCGGCAGGACTCTCCGGCTCACCAGCGACGTTCACGGCCACCGGCCGGCCGGCGGCGCCGGTTCGCCTGGACATCACGGTCGAGCCCGTTGCCGACACCGCCGGCTCAGGCGTCGCGCCGCTGGTGCAGGTCACCGTGCGCGACGCCTTCGGAAACCGGGTGGACACCGCGCGCACCTCGGTCACGGCGACGCTGCTCGGGTGCACGACGGGCGCGGTGCTGTCGGGCGCGACGGTCGCCGCCGCGGACACCGGCATCGCGAAGTTCACCTTTCTCACCGTGGACAAGGTCGGCACGGCGTGCCGGCTGATCCTGTCGGCGGGCGCGCTGACGGCGGACACGTCCGCGGCGTTCAACGTGGCGGCGGGCGGGCAGGCCAAGCTGGCGTTCGTCGTGCCGCCCAGCTCGGTGGCGCTCAACACCGCGATATCTCCGGCGATGCAGGTGGAGATCCAGGACGCGTTCGGCAACCGCGTCACGAGCGCGTCCGGGGTGATCTCGCTGCTGATCGGCCAGAACCCTTCGAGCGGCGTCCTGTCGGGAACGGTCAGCGCGGTCGCGACCGGCGGCGTGGCGACGTTCAGCGGGGTCAAGATCGACAAGCCCGGCGCCTCGTACACCCTCATCGCGTCGTCCGGGAACCTCGTGCCGGCCACCAGTCCGCCGTTCACGATCGGCGGGACGGCAGCGGCGATCGCCATCTCCTCCGGGAACAACCAGAGCGCCATCGCCGGCACCGCGTTAGGCGCCGGTCTGGTGGTGTTCGTGCAAGACCAGTCGGCCCAGGGGTTCTCGGGGGACTCGGTGGTGTTCAAGGTGACCGCCGGCGGCGGGAGCTTCGGCGGCCAAGACTCGGCGATCGTGCTCACCCAGGCGGGCTTTGCGAGCGCGGCGCTCACCCTGGGCGCGGCGCCCGGCGCCAACACCGTGATCGCGTACAGCAAGAGCCTCGGCGTGGGGCAAGCGGTGACGTTCACGGCGACCGGCGTCCCGTCGGGATTGAGCCTCGAGTTCGTGACCCAGCCGTCGATCGCGTTCGGCGGCGCCGCGTTCAGCCCCGCGATCCAGGTGCGCGTGAAGGACGGCTCGGGCATCACGGCGACCACGGTGAATGCCAGCATCGCGCTGACCATCACGAGCGGGACCGGCGGTGCCGGTGCGCAGGTCATCGGGACCTCGACCGTGGCGGCCGTCAACGGGGTGGCCACCTTCACGGGCGCGGGCATCGATCGGGCGGCGAGCGGCTACACGCTCACGGCGAGCGCCACCGGCATCAATGCCGCGGTCTCCACCAGCTTCGACATCGTGGTCGGCGCGCCGGCACGACTCGTGTTCTCCGTTCCGCCGGCCGGCGGCACCGCCGGGGCGCCGTTCGCGGCGGTGCTCGTGACGGTGGCGGATGCCGGCGGCAACGCGGTCACGATCGCGCCGAACGGCGTCGCGATCGCGCTGCTGGGCGGGCCCCCGGGCGCGAATCTGCGCGGAGTGCTCTCGATGAACGCGTCGGGTGGCGTGGCCACCTTCGCCGGCCTGAGCGTGGACAGCGCGGGCGCCGGCTATGCG
>JBGPHD010000026.1:0-23687 GCA_041484135.1 Gemmatimonadota bacterium | reverse complement strand
GGCGCATCGACGTCGCGGGCGACACCGCGCGCCTCCTCGAGGACGGCGCGGTCGTGCGCGAGATCGAGATCCAGGCGCTGCCCGAGCAGTTCACCCAGTGGCAGCTCGACTACAAGCGCCGCATCTACGACGCGATCGAGAAGAACGAATACGTCGCGTTCAACGCCGGCCACCTCCCGGTGGTGGGGACGTGGGACGACGCGAAGTTCGTCCCCAACCTCGCCAACAAGGGCGTCGGCTTCACCCCCAAGGACGAGCACATCCCGCACTACTTCAAGCTGGTGGAGGACGCGGTCGAGAAGATCCAGACCCTGCCGCCGCACGCGGTGGACGAGACGCGCGACCTGCGCATCAACACGGCGCGCGAGTTCTACGCGCACCCGGAGCACATCGATTGGCGGCGGCTCGGCCTGCTGGAGATCTTCGAGGGCGACACCTACAAGAACCTCACCCGGCATCCGTTCGCCTCGGTGCTGTGGACGGGGCAGTCGCCGGTGTTCGTGAGCTTCCAGGTGGACTGCGCCGTCGAGATCGTCCCGGTGGACGATCCCCGCTACCGGTTCTCGTGGGCGATGCGCCGGCTCTTCGAGTACGAGCCGTTCCACGTCGTGCAGACGATGTTCCCGTACGCCTACACGTTCTGGGTGACCGGCTGGCACGACAAGACGCCCAAGCGCCGCTACAAGTGAGGGACGTCGGTGCGGCCGACCTCAGCGCGCTGCTCGCCGCGGCGCGCGGCGTCGTGTCCGCACCGGCACGGCTGTACCTCGTCGCCTCCACCTCGCACCTCGCCGAGGGATGGCGCCCCCGCGTGCCGCATTTCGAGATCGCCGGGGATCCCGCCGCGCCCGAATCGCTCGAGGTCGCGGTGCGCGACGCGGCCGCGTCGCTCGGGATCGGCGTGGTGTGGGAGTCCCCCGCCGACGTGATCCCGCTGCCCTCGGGCTGGCAGGAGCGCGCGCGCGCCGTGCCGCCGGAGATCTGCCGCGCGACGCAGACGCCTGGCGTTGGAGCGCACGCTGCCAAGGGCGCGGGTGGCGTCCTCGATGTGGTCCACTTCGATCCCTACAGCGTGGTGCTGCGCCTGGTGGCCCGGGGCGACGAGCCCGACTACGTGGCGGCGCTCGAGTACGTGCGGCACGGCTGGGTCGAGCCGGCCCGGCTCGACGCGCTGCACGCCGAGGTGGTGCCGCGGTTCACGTTCCGCACCCTCGCGCAGGACCCGGCGGAGTTCCGGCGCAAGTTCAGCGGCCTGCGCCAGCTGATGGCGCGGCATCTGGCGTCGGGGAGCCGCGCGGCGCACACGATGGCCGACACGGGCATGTCCTGGCTGTGACCGCCGCGCGCTCCGCGATGACCGCGTTCGCCGGCGAGCCCGCGCTCGCCTCCGCGACCGACAGCTGCCTGCCGCACGTCGTCGCCTGGAACCTCACGCGCCGCTGCAACCTCCGCTGCTCCCATTGCTACATCTCCGCCGGCCCTGGGGAATCCGCCGCGGGCGAGCTCGACACCGCGACCTGCCGCCGCGTGATCGACGAGCTGCTCGGCGTGAACCCCAACCCGATGCTGATCCTCTCGGGCGGCGAGCCGCTGCTGCGGGGCGACCTCGAGGAGATCGCGTCGCACGCCTCGCGCGGCGGCGCCACGGTGGTCGTCGGCACCAACGGCACGCTTCTCACCGACGAGCGCATCGCGGCCCTCCAGGAAGCGGGCGTCACCGGCGTCGCGGTGAGCGTGGACTCGCTCCGGCCCCGCTACCACGACAACTTCCGCCACGGAGCTGACGCGCTGGCCGACACGCTCGCGGCGCTCGATCGGCTGCGCGCGCGCAAACTCGACTTCATCGTCCAGACCACCGCCACCAAGGGCAACCAGGCCGAGGTGCCGCAGCTTCTCGAGTGGGCCGCGACGCAGGGCGCCGTCTCCTTCAACCTCTATTTCCTCGTGCCGACGGGCCGCGGTGGCCAGCTCACGGACCTCTCCGCGGAGGAGTACGAGTCCCTCCTCGGCGTGCTGGCCGACCACGAGCGCCGTTACCGCGGCCTCATGATGGTGCGCGCCAAGTGCGCGCCGCATTTCATCCGCCGCGTGTACGAGGAGACGCCCGACTCGCCCCTCCTCGACTACCAGACCCGCTGCCCGTGCGGGATCCAGTACTGCCGCATAACGCCCGAAGGCACCGTCACGCCGTGCCCTTACCTCCCCGAGGTGGCCGGCGACCTCACGACACAGAGCTTCGGCGAGATCTGGAACGGCTCGACGCTGTTCGCGGACCTGCGGCGGCGGGAGCTGGGCGGGAAGTGCGGGATCTGCGAGTACCGGATGATCTGCGGCGGATGCCGGGCGCGCGCCTTCGCCGCGACCGGCGACGTCCTCGCGGCCGATCCCTCGTGCAGCTACGAGCCCACGGGCGAGCGGCCGCTGATCGCGCGGCGCGCGGTGACCTACGGCGCCGCCGCGGCGCCGGGGC
The DNA here is from genome assembly GCA_041484135.1 of Gemmatimonadota bacterium. GTDB lineage: Bacteria > Gemmatimonadota > Gemmatimonadetes > Gemmatimonadales > JACORV01 > JACORV01. The sequence goes on along the minus strand of JBGPHD010000026.1, from coordinate 21,217 downwards.
TCGTCTGGAGCGACGAGGCCCGCGCGCGGCTGGACAAGATCCCGTCGTTCGTGCGCGGCATCGTCGTCAAGCGCATCGAGGACTTCGCGAAGGCCCGCGGCCTCAGCACGGTCACGCCGGACCTGCTGGGCGAGATCCGCGGCGCCATGCCCATCGACTTCTCACGGCGCAAACCCTTCTTCGTGCGCGATGACTGAACCTCTCGCTCTCCTCCAGGCCGCCGCCGACACGACCGGAGCCTACCGGGCCTTCCCGATCATCGGGAGCCGCGCGGCCATCTGGATCGCGGCCGAGGTCCACCTGATGTTCGCCGCGTTCGTGCTCGGCGTGCCGATGTTCGCCGTGATCACGGAAGCGGTCGGCATCTTCACCAAGGACGCGGCCTACAAGGAGCGCTACGACAAGCTCTCCAAGGAGTTCACCCGCCTGCTGCTGGTGGCCTACAGCGCCACCGCCATCTGGGGCGCCGTCCTGGTCTTCCTGCTCACGACGCTCTACCCGGCCTTCTGGAACCACATGACGGAGATCTTCCACGTCTCCATGTGGATCTACGTCAGCCTCTTCTTCGTCGAATCGTTCACCCTCTACCTCTATTACTACGGCTGGGACCGCTGGAAGACGGGCCGCGCCAAGTACGGCCACTGGGTGCTCGGCATCCTGCTGAACGTCTGGGGCACCACGGTGATGCTGATCGCCAACGGCTGGCTCACCTACATGATGAGCCCGCCCTCAAGCGAGACGCCGGAGACCCTGCCCTCCGAGGTCGGTCTCTGGAACGCGCTCGCCAATGCCACCTGGATGCCGATCAACATCCACCGCTTCATCGCCAACGCGGTCTTCGGCGGCTCGATCGTCGCGGCCTACGCCGCCTACCGGTTCCTCGCCGCCACCACCGATGAGGAGCGGGCGCATTACGACTGGATGGGTTACATCGGCAACTTCATCGCCATCTCGACCTTCATCGTCCTGCCGTTCGCGGGCTACTGGCTCGGCCGCGAGATCTACCAGTACAACCAGCAGCTGGGCATCACGATGATGGGCGGGTTCATGAGCTGGCTCTGGATCCTCCAGGCCTTCCTCATCGGCGTGCTCTTCCTCGCGGGCAACTACTACCTGTGGATCGGCATGGGCCGCATCCCCGGAGCGGAACGCTACCGGCCCTACACCAAGTGGCTGCTGATCGTGCTGGTGGCGGGCGTGCTGGTCTGGTCCACGCCGCACACCATGATCGCGAGCCGCGCCGAGCTGGAGGCGATGGGGGGCTCGCACCATCCGTTCCTCGGCGTGCTGGGCGTGATGAGCGCCAAGAACACCGCCGTCAACCTGATGATCCTCACCACCTTCCTGTCGTTCCTGCTCTATCGGCGCGCCAACAAGGAGCCGGTGGTGCCGTGGGCCAAGCAGGGGATGATGGCGCAGTGGGTGATGTTCGGGATCGCGGCCGCGGTGGTGCTCTTCTTCGGCGGGTACGGCTACTTCGTCTCGGCCATCGTGCGGATCGGCTTCAGCGTCTACCAGGTGCTCGCGGTGATCACCACCATCGTGGTGGTGACGACGCTGGACATCTTCCTCCTCAAGGGCGCCACCTCCAAGGGCGAGATCCGCTGGGGCCAGATGCCCGCGCGCTCGCAGTACGCGCTCTTCGTGCTCGCGGTCACGTTCACCTGGCTGATGGGCCTGATGGGCTTCGCCCGGAGCGGCATCCGGCAGCACTGGCACGTGTTCGAGGTGCTGCGGGACAACAGCGTGGACGCCGCGACCCCGGCCCTGGGCAAGGCCTCGATCATGATCAGCATCTGCGTGCTGATCTTCCTCTCACTGGTGTCGTTCATCTTCTGGCTGTCGGAGCTGGGCAGCCACGCGGCGCCGGCCACGGATCACGCGCCGATGCCGGCGGCGGCGCCCGCCGCGGGAGACTAGGCCGCCATGTGGAAGACCAATCTCACCATCATCCTCCTGGTGATCGGCGTACTGGGCCTCTACACGCTCGTGGCCAACAGCATCCCGCAGATCCAGTCCGAGGTCCCGCAGGCCATCGACCTCTCGGGCAACGTCACGCCCGAGCAGCTCACCGCGGCCGGCGAGCGCATCTTCAACGGCGCCGGCGGCTGCACCGCCTGCCACGGCCTCGGCACCCGGGCGCCCAACCTCCTCACCGACGAGAAGGGCGCGGGCCCCATCGGCGTCCGCTGCGGCAACCGCAAGCCGGGCACCGCCTGCAAGGACTACCTGTTCGAGTCGCTGACCAACCCCACCGCGTACGTCGTGGCGGGCTACCAGCCCATCATGCCCGACATGCGCCGCACCCTGCCCCCCGACCAGGTCTGGGCGGTGATCGCCTTCCTCGAGAGCAACGGCGGCACCGTGGACGTGACGCCCGACGACGTCCGCTCCTCGCAGCAGTCCACCGCGGCGACGCCCGCCGCGCCGGCCGGCGCCACCGCCAGCATGAACCCGCAGGAGATCATCGCCGCCAACGGCTGCCTCGGCTGTCACAGCCTGCACGGCCAGGGGGGCGCCATCGCGCCGCACTTCGACGGCGTGGGCACGCGGCTCGATCGCGACGGCATCCGCGAGTCCATCCTCGCGCCTAACGCGAAGATCGCCGCCGGCTTCCAGCAGGTGGCGGGGATCATGCCGCAGACCTTCGGCCAGCAGCTCAACGCCGCGCAGCTCGAGGCGCTCGTCACGTACCTCTCCAACCTCAAGTGACCCGATGACCATCTCCCCCGAGGACCCGGGCCGCCCGCGCGCGCGCCTCGCCCCCGGCGAGGTCCGCGCCGCCCTGCGCCACCCCTTCTGGCAGGCGGTCACGCTCCTCATCGGCGCGTACCTCCTCTTCAAGTTCGGCGTCCGGTTCCTGCCGCCGCTCTTCGGCATGAAGAGCGCGCCCATCCCGGCCAGCGTGATGGCGCAGTACATGGTCACCGCCCTCGTCGGCATCCTGATCTTCGTCTCCGACAGCGAGGAGAAGTGGCGGCGCTTCAAGGAGCCGATCCGCGCCGGCCTGGTGGACGCGGACAAGAAGTGGATCCGGGTCGCGCTCCTCGTGCTGGTGCCCCTCACCGTGGGGTTCGTGACGTACCAGCGGGTGCGGCCCAGCACCGAGGGCGGCGCCCAGCTCCGCTCCATCCATCCCGCGCCTCCCGGCACGATCACCTTCCACGGCACGACGATGACGCTGGCGGGACTCGAGAACCCGCTCCGCTCCCAGGGGAACCTCGCCGACCACGTCGCCGAGGGACGGCGCGTCTACTACCAGAACTGCATCTTCTGCCACGGCGACCGGTTCGACGGACTCGGCCACTACGCCCACGCCTTCAACCCGGCCCCGCTCTCTTTCACGGACAACGGCACCATCGCGCAGCTCACCGAGAGCTACGTCTTCTGGCGCATCGCCAAGGGCGGACGCGGCCTCCCGCGCGAGGGGACGCCCTGGAACTCCGCGATGCCGGCCTGGGAAGACTTCCTGTCGGAGGAGGAGATCTGGTCGGTCATCATCTTCCTCTACGACCACACCGGGTGGCACCCGCGCACCTGGAGCGAGACGGGAGCCGCCAATGCGCAGCACTAGGGCACTGGGCGGCGCCCTAACGGGCCTGGCGGGCGGGCTCGTCCTCCTCGCGGCCGCGGCGGCGCCACGCCGGCAGCAGCCGGCGCCGGCCGCCGGCACCAACGACCAGGGACAGGCCGTCTACGTGAAGTGGTGCGCCGGCTGCCACGGCGATCAGGGTCGCGGCGACGGCGTGGCGGCGGGACACCTGCTCCCCAAGCCGCGCGACTTCACCCGCGCCCTCTACCAGGTGCGCTCCACAGCCACCGGCGAGGTGCCCACCGACGCCGACATCCGGCACGTGGTGGACGAGGGGATGCCCGGCACCAGCATGCCGGCGTGGAAGGCCACCCTCTCCTCCGGCGAGCGCGAGGCGGTGGTGCGCTACGTGAAGACCTTCTCGAACGCCTTCGCCACAGCGCCGACCGCGCTCTCGTACGGGTCGAACCCGGGCGGCGGGCAGGCGGCGATCGACTCCGGCCGAGCCCTCTTCCGGAAGATCGAGTGCTTCAAGTGTCACGGGGAGGCGGGCCGCGGCGATGGCCGCTCCGCGCCGACCCTGAAGGACGACTTCGGCAACCCCATCCGCGCCGCCGACCTCGCCCAGAACTGGATGTTCAACGGCGGGCCCACGCAGGAGGACATCTACCATCGCCTCCGCACCGGGCTCGACGGCACGCCGATGCCCTCCTTCAGCGACCTCGTGGACGCCCACGTCATCACCGACGGCGACATCTGGCGGATCGCGGCCTACGTGCGGAGCCTCTCTCCCGAGGACGCGCCGCGGGTGCGCGACGTCGTGTCCGCCGCCCGGGTCGAGGGTGCCCTTCCCGCCGGCCCCGACGACAGCGCCTGGGCCCGTGCCGACCGGTTCTACCTGCCGCTCGTGGGCCAGGTCATCCTGAAGCCGCGCCACTTCGCCCCGACGGTGAACGGCGTCTGGGTCCAGGCGGTCCACAACGGGCGAGCGCTGGCCCTCCGCGTCACCTGGGACGATCCGTCGGAGAGTCCGGACAGCTCGTGGAACCTCTGGCGCGGCCGGATGGCGCGGTCAATGGCCTCCGACGATTCCGCGCCCGCCGACACCACGGAGCGGCTGCCGGACCGGCTGGCGGTGCAGTTCCCCTCCCGCGGCGGCGAGAGCTCGGTGCGTCCCTACTTCCTCATGGGCAGCGCCGAGCAACCTGTGTATCTTTGGCGCTGGGAAAGCGAACCACGGACGACGGTTGAAGGGTGGGCGAAGGGAGTGGGCCAGTTCGAGCCGCTCTCCGGCGCCACCGATACGGTCATGTCGGCCGCGGTCTACGATCATGGCGAGTGGCGCGTCCAGTTCACCCGGGCGCTCGCCACCGCCGACACGGTCAATCAGTTGCAGTTCACGCCGGGCCGGGCCATCCCCATGGCGATCTTCGCGTGGGACGGCTCGAACGGCGAGACGGGGACGCGGATGTCGGTCGGCTCGTGGGTCGCCATCTATCTCGGCGAGCCCGCGCGGGCCGGCACCTACGTCTGGCCGCTCCTGGCCATGCTCTCCACGGGGGGCCTGGGCCTGGTGGTGATCGTGCGGGCGCAGCGGACGGCGAACAACTCGAAGTGACCATCGGACACAACGCATCTGGAGGAAGCATGAGCGGAAGTCGCGGGGCGAAGGCATTGATCGCGTTCGGGAGCCTGGTACTGGCGGGCGCGTGCAGCAAGGGCGGCGAGAGCGCGGGCGGCGGTGCCGCGGCGACGCCGGCCGCGGCCGCGGCCTTCCCGGTGGATACCACCACGGCCGCCACGGTGACCGGTCGCGTGGCCTTCACGGGGACCAAGCCCGCGATGGCGCGCATCGACATGAGCGAGGAAGCGACCTGCGCGGCCAAGCACGCCGGCGGCGCCTTCGCCGAGACCGTCGTGGTGAACGACAACGGCACGCTGCGCAACGTCTTCGTCTATGTGAAGAGCGGGCTGCCGGCCAACCTCGTCTTCCCGGTGCCGAGCACCCCGGTCGAGATCGACCAGGACGGCTGCATGTACACGCCGCACGTCTTCGGCATCCAGGTCGGGCAGACACTCAACATCCTGAACGCCGACGGCCTGCTGCACAACATCAAGGCCCTGCCCACGGTCAACCGGCCGTTCAACATCAGCCAGCCCACCAACATGACCACGCCCCGCTCGTTCACGAGCGCCGAGGTGATGGTCCCGCTCCAGTGCAACGTGCACAGCTGGATGAACGCCTTCGTGGGCGTGCTGCCGCATCCGTACTTCGCGGTCTCCGGCGCCGACGGCACGTTCCGCATCGGCCGCCTGCCGCCCGGCACCTACGTCATCGAGGCCTGGCAGGAGCACCTGGGCACTCAGACCGCGACGGTGACCGTCGCGGCCAACGAGACCAAGGACGTCGCCTTCACCTTCCACAGCTAGGCACACGCGGGATCCGGCGAGGAGACAGCCCGATGCATTGGTGGTTCCCAACCAACGCCTCCAGCTATGGCGGCGAGATCGACAGCCTGTTCGTCCTGATCCTGTATATCACGGGGACGGTGTTTGTCGTCGTCGAGGTGACGCTGCTGGTCTTCCTCTTCCGGTACCGGAAGCAGGAAGGCCGGAAGGCGTCCTACATCGAGGGGAGCACCCGGGCCGAGATCATCTGGACGACGATCCCCGCCGTCGTGTGCGCGTTCCTGGGCATCTTCAGCCAGCCCCTCTGGTCGCGCATCAAGGACCCCGCGCGCATCCCGGCCGACGCCAGCCCCATCGACGTCATGGCCAAGCAGTTCGAATGGCACTTCACCTATCCGGGCCCGGACGGCCAGCTCGGGACGGCGGATGACTTCGAGAAGCGGAACGAGCTGCACGTCGTGGTGCACCGGAAGTATCAGGTCCGCCTCCAGTCGGAGGACGTGATCCACAGCTTCTTCATCCCGGCCTTCCGCCTCAAGCAGGACGCGGTGCCGGGCATGCAGATCCACGCCTGGTTCGAGCCCACCATCACGGGCGAGTACGAGCTCGGTTGCGCGGAGCTCTGCGGCCTCGGCCACTACCGCATGCGCAGCCGGGTGTTCGTCCAGACGGCGGAGGAGTTCGCCGCCTGGCAGGCCGCGCAGATCGCGCCGGCCGCGCCCGCCCCCACCGACAGCACCGCCAACACCAGGAGGACGGCTCGATGACCACCGCAGGTGTGGCCGCCGGTGAGGTGGGACACGCGCATCACGATGACCGGCCCTTCATCCGGAAGTACGTCTTCTCCACCGACCACAAGATCATCGGGATCCAGTTCCTCTTCCTCAGCCTCTTCTTCCTGCTGGTGGGCGGCGTGCTGGCGATGCTCATCCGCTGGCAGCTGGGCTTTCCCGGGCGCGCGATGCCGCTCCCGGGCCTCTGGCCCCGCGCCATGGCGCCCGACGGCGTGGTGCTCCCCGAGTTCTACACCGCGCTCGTCACCATGCACGGCACGTTCATGGTGTTCTTCGCCATCATGCCGCTGCTGGTGGGCGTGTTCGCGAATTACCTGATCCCGCTCAAGATCGGGGCGCCCGACATGGCGTTCCCGAAGCTCAACATGTGGTCGTTCTGGCTGATGATCCCGGCCGGCGGCCTGATGCTGGCCGGCTTCTTCGTCGAGGGGGGGACCGCCGCGTCGGGGTGGACCGCGTACGCGCCGCTCTCCGCCAACCCGGAGTACACCGGCGCCACCTACGGCCAGCAGCTCTGGTGCTTCAGCATCATCGTCTTCGCGCTGTCGTCGCTGCTGGGCTCGGTGAACTACATCACCACCATCATCAACCTGCGCGCGCCGGGGATGACCTGGTTCCGGCTGCCCCTCTCCATCTGGGCGCTCTTCATCACCGCCATCCTCGCCCTGCTCGCCGTGCCGATCCTGGCCGGCGCCATCATCATGCTGCTGTTCGACATCATCCTGCACACGCATTTCTTCATGCCGGCGGGCGGCGGACAGCCCCTGATGTGGCAGCACCTCTTCTGGTTCTTCGGCCATCCCGAGGTGTACATCCTCATCCTGCCGGCCATGGGCATCACGTCCGACCTGCTCGCCAACGGGTCCCGCAAGCCCATCTTCGGCTACCACTCGATGGTCTACGCCATCATCGGCATCGCCTTCCTCGGCTGGGTGGTCTGGGGCCACCACATGTTCCAGAGCGGCATGAACCCGCGGCTCGGGACCACCTTCATGGTCTCGACCATGTTCATCGCCGTGCCGTCGGCCATCAAGGTCTTCAACTGGCTCGGCACCATGTGGAAGGGGAGCATCACCTTCACCACGCCGATGCTGAACGCCATCGCCTTCGTCGCGATGTTCACCATCGGCGGGCTCTCCGGCATCTTCATGGCCGCCACGCCGGTGGACATGTACATCCACGACACCTACTTCATCGTGGCCCACATCCACTACGTGCTCTTCGGCGGGAGCCTCTTCGCGATCTTCGGCGGGATCTACTTCTGGTTCCCCAGCATGTTCGGGAAGATGATGAACGAGAAGCTCGGCAAGATCCACTTCGCCCTGACGTTCATCACCTACAACCTGGTGTTCTTCCCGATGCACATCCTCGGCATCGGCGGGCACATGCGGCGGATCTACGACCCGTCGCAGTACGCCTTCCTGAAGCCGCTCCAGCCGCTCAACACCTTCATCTCCGTGAGCGCCTTCGCGCTCTTCGTCTCCCAGCTGCCCTTCATGTGGAACTTCTTCCACAGCCTCTTCTGGGGGAAGAAGGCCGAGATGAACCCGTGGCACGACAACGGCCTCGAGTGGACGGTGCAGTCCCCGCCGCCGCACGGGAACTTCGCCGTGACGCCCACGGTCTATCACGGCCCGTACGAGTACAGCCGGCCGGACATGGAAGCGGACTTCCTGCCCCAGAACCAGCCGCTGCCCGCGTCGGCCCACGCGGCCGCCCACTAGGAGAGCGCTCGCGATGTCGCACGCCGCCACGCACCCCGCCGCGCCCGCGGAAGAAGGCCTGGGCGTCTACACCCAGAAGCTCGGCATGTGGGTGTTCCTCTGCTCCGAGATCATGTTCTTCACGGCCCTCATCGGCTCGTACATCATCCTGCGCTGGGGCAGCTCCGAGAGCTGGCCGGTGCCGCAGCAGACCCTCAACATCCCGGTCACCGCGTTCAATACCTTCGTCCTGATCTGCAGCTCGGTCTCGATGGTGAAGGCGTACGCGGCCGCCGTGCACGACGACCAGGCGGGCCTCAAGCGGTGGCTCATCCTCACCGTGCTCCTCGGCGCGAGCTTCGTCGGCGTGCAGGCCTACGAGTACACCCACCTCATCGAGAAGGGGTTCACGCCGAGCTCGGGCCTCTTCGGCTCGACCTTCTACACGATGACCGGCTTCCACGGCTTCCACGTGAGCTGCGGCGTGATCTCGATGGCCTGGTGCACCATGCGGGCCTTCCAGGGCAAGTACGCCGGCGGCAAGTTCCACGGGATCGAGACCATCGGCCTCTACTGGCACTTCGTGGACCTGGTCTGGATCATCCTGTTCACCATCGTTTATCTGTTCTAGAGGAGCCGCCACGCCATGGCGACCGTCGAGCACAAGCACCCGAACTACATCGCCATCTGGCTCTATCTGGCCGCGCTCACCGGCGTGGAGCTGGTGGTGGCGCTACTGCACTTCCTCCCGCGCCACTGGCTCATCGGCGCGCTGGTCTTCCTCGCCATCTGGAAGGCGGGGCTGGTCGCGCTCTACTTCATGCACCTCAAGTTCGAGCCCAAGCGCCTCGTGATCATGATCCTCGCGCCGCTCCCGCTCGCCGTGATCATGGTGCTGTTCATCCTCCAGGAGTTCCACCGGTGATCCCTTTCCACCGCCTGCTCATCGGCACCGCCGTCGTCTTCTGCGGGTTCTTCGCGGTCTGGGGCTGGCGTGAATACCAGGCGTCCGGGACGACGTGGGCCCTGGCGTCGTCGATCGCCTTCGCGGTCTTCGCCGTGGGCTTCGTCGTCTATCTCGCGCTGCTGAACAAGTTCCTGGGCAAGTGACCGCTCCGCAGGCCTACAACCGCTCCCTGCACCGCTACGCCCTGGCTGTCGCCTGGGCGACGTTCGTCCTCGTGGTGGCCGGCGGACTCGTCACCAGCACCGGCTCCGGTCTCTCCGTCCCCGACTGGCCCCTCTCCTTCGGCACGCTCTTCCCAAGGATGGAAGGCGGCGTCCGCTTCGAGCACACCCACCGCCTCATCGCGGCCGGCGTGGGACTCCTGACGATCGGCCTGGCGGTCTGGGTGTGGCGGACCGACCCGCGCCGCTGGGTGCGCGGGCTCGCCGTTTCCGCCGTCGGGGTGGTGGTCCTCCAGGGTGTTCTCGGCGGGCTCACCGTGCTCATGAAGCTGCCGATGCCCGTCTCGGTCGCCCACGCGAGCATGGCCGAGATCTTCTTCTCGGTGGTGACCGCGCTGGCGGTGGTGACCTCCCCGCTCTGGCTGGGGCCGTCGGCCTCGGTCGCGGATCCCGGGACGCCGTCCACGCGCGCGCTCGCCCTGTGCGCGGCCCTTGGCCTCTACGTCCAGATCCTGCTCGGCGCCCTGGTACGCCACAGCGGCGCCGCCCTCGTGATCCCCGACTTCCCGCTGGCCTTCGGGCGGATCCTCCCGCCGATCACGTCCTCGCTCGTGGCCTATCAGCTCGCGCACCGCGCCGGGGCGCTGCTCGCGGGCGGCCTCGTCCTCTGGGCGGCCGTGCGCGTGCTGGTGAAGCACCGTGACCAGGCGCCGCTCCGACGGCCCGCCCTCGCGCTCATCGCGCTGCTCGGCTTCCAGATCTACCTGGGCGGCCTCACCATCCTGACCCGCAAGGCCGTCATCCCCACGACGGCCCACGTGGCGACGGGCGCGCTCCTGCTCGTGACGTCGGTGATCCTCGCCCTCAGGGCCCAGCGCATGCTCACGGCTCCTGACGCCGGAAGGCCCTCCGGCCAACCCGCCCCGATGGGCGCGGCGGCATGAGCGCCACTGCCCGACTGCCCGGCGCCCAGGCACCGGCCCGGGAGCGGCTCACGGACTTCCTAGCCCTCACCAAGCCGCGGATCACCCTCCTGGTGGTGATCACCACCCTGGTGGGGTACCTCGCCGCCACGGGGGTCACGGGGGCGGATGCCGCCCTGCTCGGCCACACTCTCCTGGGCACGGCGCTCGTGGCCGCGGCGGCCAGCGCCCTGAACCAGGTGGCCGAGCGGGAGGCCGACGGGGAGATGCGCCGCACCGCCCGGCGGCCCCTGCCCTCCGGCCGCCTTGGCACCGGCGAGGCCACCGTGTTCGGCGTGGGGCTGGCCGGCACCGGCGCCCTGTATCTGGCGCTCACCGTGAATCCTCTGGCGAGCTTCCTCGCGGTCCTGACGGCCGCCAGCTACCTGCTCGTCTACACGCCCCTCAAGAAGGTGACGTCGCTCGCCACGGTCGTGGGGGCGGTCCCCGGCGCCATCCCGCCGATGATCGGCTGGGCGGCCGCGCGCGGCGCCCTCGGCACCGAGGCGTGGATCCTCTTCGCCATCGTCTTCTTCTGGCAGATGCCCCATTTCCTCGCCATCGCCGCCATCTACAAGACCGATTACCAGCGAGCCGGCTTCCGGGTGCTGCCGGTCGTGGACCCGGCCGGGGCCAGCACCGGCCGGCAGTGCGCGCTCTACGGTCTGGCGCTTATCCCCATCAGCCTGCTTCCCGCGCTGGTCGGGATGGCGGGGGCCGCCTACTTCTTCGGCGCGCTCCTCCTCGGAACGGCGTTCGTCCTCTTCGCCGTCCGGCTGGCCCTGGCGCCCGCGAGCCCGGCCCGGGCGCGCAGCCTCTTCCGCTTCTCCCTGCTCTACCTCCCGCTGCTCTGGACCGCGCTGCTCGCTACCTGAGCGCGCGCGGCATCCATGCGGATCAGCGACCTTCCCGCCGTCAACGCCACGTTGAACGGCATCACGGCCACCCTGCTCACGGTGGGCTACGTCTGCATCAGGACCGGCCGGCGCCGGGCGCACCGCGCCTTCATGATCGCCGCGTTCAGCGTGTCGGTGGTCTTCCTGGCCTCGTACCTGTGGTACCATGCGCATGCCGGGGTGACGCGATTCGCCGGGCGGGGCTGGCTTCGGGCGGTGTACTTCGCTATCCTCAGTTCGCACACGGTTCTCGCGGCGGCGATCGTCCCGCTGGCGCTGGTGACGCTGTACCGCGGCCTCAACTCCCAACATCCGAAGCACGAACACATCGCGCGCTGGACGCTGCCCATATGGCTCTACGTATCGGTGACGGGCGTGGTCGTCTACGTTCTGCTCTATCGCCTGCATTCCTAGCCTTCGCTGCGCTGGATGGCGGCATGGGGGCCCACGACCGCCTGGACACCTCGATGTTCTGGACCGGCGCCCTCCTGGCCTTCACGCCGGTGATCATCGGGCTGGTCATCCTGGGAATCATCCTCTACCAGCGCCGGAAGATCGCGGCCGAGCGGGGGAGTGACGGTGGCTGAGCAGCCGCCGGCGGCTCCGGGAGCTGCTTCGCCGGGCGTCCTCCTGGTGGACGACGACGACGACGTGGCGCGGGTCTATACGCGGGCCTTCGAGCGGGCCGGCGTGACCGTGCAGCGGGCCCGCAACGGCAGCGAGGCCGTCGCGATGATTCACAGCGGGACGCCGCTTCGGGCCGCGGTCGTTGACCTGGTCTTGCCGGGGATCGGCGGCATGGAAGTGGTGAAGGCCATCCGCGCGGCTCATCCGGCGTGCCGGATCGTCGCGGTGACCGGACTGGCGGAGCCGGCCATGGAGGCGCCGCTCCGGGCCGCGGGCGCCGACGCCTTCCTGGTGAAGCCGGTGGAGCTGGACGTCATCCTCAAGGCCATCGGTCTCAGCGGCTGACCCGCCGCCGCGCCTCGTCGCGAGAGCCGCAAACGAAACGCCCCCGTCCGTGGACGGGGGCGTTCGCGTTCGTGAAACCAGTGTGACTAGAACACGATCAGCTTGTACCCGACCGTCTTGCTCGCCGAGTCCCAGCCGTTCACGTAGATGTTGTACGTGCCGGCCGGCATGTTGACGATCGTCTGGCCCTCCGGTTGCCCGGCGGTCGCGCCGGCGAAGCCGAAGGGGAAGCTGGCGCAGGTCGCGTTGCACACTAGCAGGTCGATGTCCGGGTTCACGGCTCCGCCGCCGCCGGTACCGCCGAACACCAGTTGGATGGTCACGGTGGCCGGCGTGGCCAGTGTAAAGCTGTAGAGGTCATCCGCGTCGGTCCCGACGCCGCTCCCGTTGCCATCCACGGTCCCGTAGTGCACGTACGGGTTGGCAGCGGTCTTGCCGGCAAGGCTGAACGTCACCGCACCAGGGGCGTTGTTCGTCGGTTCGTCCGTCTCGGCGCTGACCTGGCTGATGGTAATGGTGGCGGCCGTGGACATGAAGGAGACCGGCGTGGCGCCGATGAGCACGTTCGACACACCGATGACCGAGGTGCCCGAGAGGTTCGCCAACACGTACAGCGTGTCCGGGGCGCGGCGGACGACGAATGCCAGGCCGCTGTTGATCGTGACGTCGGACGCAGTGGCGCCGCTGGTGGTGAAGTCGGCGCTGGCGCCGCCGATGATCAGGATCGTGTCCAGCAGGCCGCCGACGCCACGCTGCACGAAGGTCCCCGGGAAGGGCGCCGCGGCGATGGTGCTGTTCACCGTGGTCCGGAGGGAGTCCACGACGCTGCCCGTGGCCGTCACGTTCAGGTTCGTGAGCTTGACCGTCCCGGTGTAGGCGTTGGTCGAGATGACCACGATCGAGTCGGCCGTGTTGACCAGCTTGGTGCCGTTGGCGGCGCCGAGCACGACGTTCGTGGAGCTGGTGCTGAAGGTCATGCCGGCGGGCGGCGTCACCTTCATCTCCGCGTTGGCCCCGAGCGCGGCGCTGTTGCGGACCACGACGTTCGCGTTCGGAAGCGCGGCGGCGCTGAGGGTGCTGTTGCCGGCGGTCCGGAGCGAGTCGACGGTCTTGGTTGTGGCCGTTATCAGCAGTTTGGTCACCATCACCGTGCCGGTGTACGGCTGTGCCACGACCGCCGTGATCGTGCTCGCCGAACGGCTGATCAACGCCGAGGACACCCCGATGAGCACAACGGCGGATGCCGCGGGATCGAACGTCATCCCGGTAGGCGCGGTGACGGTGAGGAGCGCACCGGCGCCGAACGTGGCGCTGGCGCTCACCGCCGCGTTGGCCGCCGGCAGGGTGGCCCGGGCGATAGTGACGCTGTTGGTCGGCAGCGAGTCGATCGGGACCGCGTTGGCGCCCGCACCGCCGCTGAAGAACAAGCTCGTCACCGTCACCACGCCGGTGTACGGCGCGCGCGCCAGCGCCTTGAGGACCGTGGCGCTCCGCGACAGCAGATAGGTGCTGTTGCCGCCGAGCGTCAACACCGAGGCAGCCGGATCCCACGCGTAGCCCGCCGGCGCCGTCACCGTCACGGTGTCACCGGCCACGACAGCCGAGGTTCCCGGCACGACCGTGTTGGTGATCTGCGTGACCCGAACGGAGTCGCTCACCCCGCGGGCGCTGATGCGCACCGTGGTGACGCCGCCGGCGTTCGTGGTGGCGAGGACGTACACCTTGGAGGAACCGTCGTCCGGCAGCTGCTGGGCCGCGACGTGCACGTCCGCGACGGCGACGTTGTCGGTGGTCCAAGCAGCCCCGGTGATCGGGAGGATGGTCCCTTGGTCGTCGACCATCCGCGCCTCGACCAGGACGCTGTCCCCGCTGGCGGCGAGGTACACCGCCGACCTGGTCAGCTGGATCGCCGCCGGACCGTTCTGCAGCGAGCTCGCCGGGTCGCTGAAGCACCCCGCGATGCCGGCGGCGGCCAAGGCGGTCGTGATGAGTCGCACACTCTGACGCTTCATGTTTTTCCTCACTGGTAGCAAGATTGCACTCGCTCACCGCTGCAAGAAATTGGTGACTTCCTGGGCACCGTCCGGACCGAGCAGATAGACCCAGTTGGGATCCACGCTGCGTTCCGAGACGTCGTTGGTGCCGATCAACTCGTAGTGCCCGAGCCCGGTCCGGTCGAGGAACACGTACCATCGCCGGCGGTCGCGGGTGTAGACCCACACCTCGTACGGTTTCGGTTGCGCCATGGGGCGGCGGAGTGCGTCATTGGGCTCCCCGTACTTCAGGTAGATCCGCCCCCGGTCGGTACGCCATCCCGGGATCTGCGCCCCACCACCCTCGCGGAACGACTCGTTCGCGTGCCGCACGCCGCGGTAGAACGCTTCCCGCAGCGGATTGTCGGGCGTGGCGGGGGTCGGGTCGCGGCGCCGCCAGAACTCCGTCAGGAAGCGGCGCTTCCCTTCCACCGTCAGGTTCTCGAAGGCCCCGCGCTCGTTGGCCTGCAGCAGGTACGTGAGCGGGGTGTACAGCGAGTCCAGCACTTCCTCGCTCATGCCGTCGAACGTGCCGGCGACCTGCACCGGTGCCGCTGCCGCGGCCGGCCCCGCCGGAGCGGCGATCATCGCCCCCGCCGGCCGGTCCGGCCCCATCGAGAACGCGCTCTCGACGGTGGCGCTCGAGTCTCCCACGGTGATGGTCGCCCGGAGCCGGTATCCGCCTTCCGGCAGGCCGGAGAGGTCCATCGTGCCCCGCGCCACGCCTCCCCCGGCCCCGACCCTGAGCTGCTGTGGCGCCGCCCGGACGATCGATCGTCCGGCGCTGCTCACCACCTCGAGGTTCAGTCGCCCGTCACCGCCCGCGAACCCCTGCCACGGGTAGATCTCCGTGTAGTACGTCAGGGCCGCGCCCGTGAAGGTGAGACGCGGCATCGGCGCCGAGCGCAGGACCCAACGGCCCCGCCGTATCTCCCCGGGAGCCAAGGTCGCCGTGTCGGCCGCTTCGCGCGCCGACGTCGCCAGGAGCAGGTCCGCCACCAGCGGACGCGCCGCGAAGGCGCCGATCTCCACCGCCCGTTCGACGACCGCCCCGCCCTCCGCCGTCGCCCGCACCGTGATGCGGTACCGGCCCGGGGCCGCGGCGAACCTGAACGACTCCATCGATGCGGCGCCTGCCGCGCGGGCGGCCTCCGTCGGGAATTCCCGGGGCCAGTCGTTCCGGACCAGCTCCAGGCCGCTGCTGTCGGCGATCACGATCTCGACACGGTACCGGGTCGTGGGCGCGGACGTCGCGGCGAGACCGATGAGCCGGATCTCGCTGGTGCCCTCGAAGACCGTGCTGCCCGTGCCGGGACTGTAGAAGCGCACAGGCCTGAGGGTCACGGCGGAATCCACCGGACCCTGCCGGGCCGCCGCTCCGAAGAGCGCGGCCACCACGCATGCCGCCACCGTCGTCATCATGTCAAAGACCAATGCCGCCGGAGCGGCGGGGCGCGAGGCCCCGCCGTCCGGGCGGCATCAACGTCACCAGTCGAGGCTGACGGTCATCATGTTCACATTGCCCAGCAGGCCGAGGTTCCGGTATGCATAGTCGAAGCCGACGCCGAGACCGTGCGGAGCCCGCTGCCAGCGCAGACCGCCGCCGGCCGACAGGCCGAGGCTGCCGGTGCTGACGTTCGAATCGAATCCCGCGTAGGAGGCCTGGTTCGCCCCAGGCGCGGTCAGACTCTTGTCCGGCGCGGACGTGTAACCCACCCGACCCGCCAGCTCGAAGCCCTGGCCGAACCGGAGGTTGTACTCGCCGGCGAAGTTGTAGCCCGGGTCCGTGTTGTTGGGCTGGGTGAACTCGCCCATGGCCGTGAAGCGACCCGCGGCGGTGGTGAACACGTCGTACGACAGGCCCACGCGGAACATCACCGGCAGGCTCCACGCCTTGGACTGCAGGCGCGCCGGCTGCGCTTCCTGGGCGGTGCCGCCCACGTTCGACGGCGGCTGCCGGATCACCGTGGCGTCGAGCGCGTTCCCCGAGTGCTGGATCGTCGTCCCCAGGTGCTGGATGACGAAGCTCGCGCGGAGCGCATGGCCCCCCACCGAAGCGTGGAAGTTGGTGCCGAAGTCCACGGCGAACGCCCGGCCCGTCGTCCTGCCCAGACCGTCGCTGATGAACTTCGCGTTGATCCCCGCCGAGAAGCGGTCGGAGAACTGCTGGGCGTATGTGAAGCCCAGCGACGACTCGTTGACGGAGTACACCTCACCGGTGCTCCCTTCGGGATCGTCGACCGTGTACACCGGCTGGTCGCTGAAACCGAAGCTGGTGATCGACATGCCGAACGCCCGCGAGCCGCCGAACGGGATCGCGAAGCCGAGCCAGTTGAACTTGGTGTTCGCGATGTACGTCTCCGTCGACGCCATGAGGCCCGCCCGGGTCAGCTGGGCCAGCCCCGCGGGGTTGTAGTACATGGCCGAGACGTCGGTGGCGAGGGCGCCGAACGCGGCGCCCAACGCCGCGCCACGCGCGGTCGGGGCCATGAGCAGGAACTCGGCCGACGTGGTGCCGAAGGCCGTGTTGTCCTGGCGGATCGCGGTCTGTTGCGCCGTAGCCCTTCCGGCAGCGAGGCCCGTCACCAGGACGGCGGCGCCAATTCCGAATGTGATCTTACGCATCGTGTGCCTCCACACGGAGCCGGGGCTCGCGCCCCGGCCCGTGCCGGTTGGGTTACTGGGCGAAGTTGACCACCGTGAAACGGCCGATCCTGGTCCGGCCGTCCGGCGCCTCGACGTGGAAGAAGTACACACCGCTGGCCACGAACTGGTTGTTCCGGTTGCGGAGGTTCCAGACCAGCTCGCCGCCGCCGGAAGGATCGTTATGCGTGATGACGTTCACCAGGATCCCGCTCGCGCTGTAGATGCGGACGATGGCCTGCGCGGGCAGGTTGACGAACGTCAGCACCTTCGAGTTCGGTGTGATCTCGCTGGTGTTCGTCACGTAGTAGGGATCCGGCACCGTGTGGATCCGCCGCATCAAACTGTCCGTCGTCGAGGACGGCGAGAAGGCGGTGCCTTCGTAATCGATCTTCACGTGCATGCCCGGGATCGGGAACGGCCGTCCGGAGGCCTGGAGGAACGTGAAGCACGGGGCGGCAGCGGCGCATGGGCCAGTGACGCCACCACGAACGGCGCCGACGTAGAACCGCGCGTTCCACACGGTTCCGGCCGCCGGGAGCGCCGCCATCTGCATCAGGAAGTAGCGCCCGTTCAAGTAGAAGATGAACCCGTTGCCGGTCGCGGCCAGCGTGTTGGTGGCCGCATATCCGATGGACTGCGCGGCGATCGGGCTGAGCACGGCGGTGTTCTGGAAGACCGCGGGCGTCTGCGCCGCGCCGCCGCACCGGTTGAGATACGTCGGCACCGGAGCGACGCAGAAGATGTCGGACCAGGTGAGCAGGCTGTTGTTGCCGTCCGCCGTGCTGGCGGCGTTGGTGCTCGCGAACGATGCCTGGTTCAGGATGCCCCACGAGGCGTTCATCCTGGTCATGAACGGCACGATTACGCCGTGCGTGACGTCCACCACCGAATCCACCTTGCCGGCGGTGCCCCAGTACACCTTCATGTCCGCCGCCCGCGTGAGGTACGCGGCGATGCCCTCGATGTCACGCCCCGGGTTGTTCTGCACCGTGAGGTACGACATGACGTGGAAGAGCACGCTCACGCCCGGCAGGGAGCCGGCGGTCAGGTTCACGTTCGGAACCGCGCCGCCATTGCCGCACGCACCGTCGGCCGGAGAGCAGGTGCCTCCGTTGGGGTTCACGGTGTTCTCATTCGCCGAACCAGCCCACCAGCGCGGCCCGTTGTGGTCCGAACGGGTCGGGTCGCTGTTGATGCTGCCGCGGCCCTGGGACGCGATCCGGTAGCCACCCGGGACCGTGAATTGGAGCTGCCCGAAGAGCGAGAAGTTGGGAGCCGCCCCGAACCGCGCGTTCTGCGTCGGATCCACCGGCGCCGCCTCGAAGGACGTGACGAACGGGAAGTCCGCCGAGAAAGCGTCGATGTTGATCGGGATGGCCAGAGTATCGGTCCCGGCCGCGCTCTTCACTCTCATGAAATACGTGCCGGTCAGGCCGTTGAGCGTGGCGCCCGGCGTCACGGAATCCATGAAGAGCTCGAGCGAGCCGGCCCCGTTCACGATCTGCGGCACGAACGCCGCGAAGCCGAGGCTCACATCGGTCTGCGGCATCGGGCCGGAGAAGATGCCGGTCGCCGCGTCGATGCTCGGGAACGGTACGTTGGGCGCGACGCTGCCGTCGGCCCGGATGAACTGCGGCAGGCCGAGGCTGCCCGGCGTTTCCTGGCCGGACGGGACCCGCGGCGTGATGGACTTGGTCACCATCGGCGAGGAGAGGCTCGACGGGCCCGAAAAGAGGCTGTTCACGTCGAACGCCGTCACCGCGTAGAAGTAGCGGTAGCCGTTGCGGACCGAGTTGTCCTCGAACGCGAACGGCACGCCGGAGTCCTGGAGGCCCGGGAATCCGGAGGCCCCGCCGGTGACGGCGGTGTCGGCCACGGTGATGAGCACCGTACCATTGGCCAGCGCCACGCGGCCCGACGCCGCGACCTGCACCGCGCCGGGGAAGGACGGACCGTTCACGGACAGGGGGATGTCCCAGCTGTTCACGTACGGCGGCGAGGTGGCGAACACCGCGGGGCACGAGGACGCGGGCCCGACGATCCCCAGCTCCGGCGCGCACTGGTCGACGCCGTTGGCGTTGTTGTAGTCGCCGTTGTAGAAGGCGCCCGTGAAGTCGGTGATCACCGTGTTCTTGTAGTCGAACTGGGCTATCATCTCCATCGAGGCGGGGCTGCGGCCGCGCCAGACCCGGTACCCCTCGACGTCGAACTCCTTGAAGTTCGGGTCATAGAGCTGGCCCGACGCGACGTTGTTCGCCACGCCGAAATACGGGTCGCCGATGGCCTCCGTATTCGACGCGCGCCAGACCACCGTCACCCGGTTGTCCGAGGGCACCAAGTAGAACTCCGGCGCCTCGGGGGCGAACGGCAGCAGGAACTGGTTGTCGAAGACGCCCTGCGCCACCAGCGCCTTGTCCAGCAACGAGCCCCGGACGACCGTGATCTCCTTGGGGATGCTGAGCACGGTGACGCCGTTGCGGATGACGGTCCGCGGCTGCTCGATGACGCCGTTGAGGTTGACGTCGGTGTGGCTGACCCAGCCCATGGCCCGGTCGATCAACCGCAGGGTGTCCTGGGTCGGGCCGGCCGGATTGAGGAGCCGGTCACCCGCCGGCACGACGCCCGGCAGGAGGTTCGTGTTCCCGATGAACGGCCCCAGGTTGTAGCTCGGCGCGCCCGGATTGGTCAGCAGCGCCGGCGCGGCCATGTACGCCACGACGATCACCGACGACTGGCCGGGGGCCAGGCTGAAGGGGCCGCTCGACTCCATGAAGCGCTGGTCCGAGGGCGCCTGACCGAGGAAGCACAGGCGGCGCGAGACCGGATACTGGCAGCTGTTGTCACCCGTGGCGGGGCCCGCGGTGCCCGACATGTACCGATAGCCCTGGTAGATGTTGAGCGGGTCCGGGAAGAGCGAGTTGGGGGCCGACGGGTTGGTGTACGTCGAGAAGATCGAGATGCCGAATTCCGAGTTCGTCGCCGGGTTCCTCGGGCTCTTGAGGTACTTCACGCCCACGAAGCCCGGGCTGGTCGAGAACGGCGCGACGAAGATGTTGGACGGGAACTGCCAGGTGGACTCCCGCCAGTCCGACTTCCAGGTCACGCCCAGCGAGAACGGCAGGGACGCGGTCGCGTAGTTGTTGGTCGCGTCGCCCACGTCCATGTCCGCCGTGAACGCCACGAACACGTTGTTGAAGCTGTACCCGCCGTCCGGGATCGCGACGTTGAACGCCGCCTCGGACTGCGACTGGAACAGGTCGCCCAGGGCGCCCACGTCGGCGATGTCCTGCGCGCTGTAGCCCAGATCCGCCAGGCCCGCGTACACGCCCGAGGACGCCTTCGCGGTGATGTTCGTGAACCGGAAGATGAAGTAGATGAGGTCTTCATTGCCGGTCGGGAAGTTCCACGCCAGCGAGCGCTGCTCCACGAGGATGCCCATCGTGTGGCGGCGGCCCGTGACGAGGCTGGGGGCGCCGTCCCAGTAGCGCACCCACGTATCCTGCTGCGAGATGGACTTGCGGCCGATGAGCGACGCCGCGAACAGCGAGGTGTCGCGCGCGTAGGCCGCGGACGGCCAGTTGTTGAGGTCGTCCGTGTTGAGCGAGTTGTAGATGCCCGTCAGCCCCTGCATATGCTCGGCGGGGCCGCGGGTGTCGATCGCCCACGCGCCGACGGTATCGCCCGCCCACGCGAAGCCGGCGTTGGCCGGGATGATGCCGGCCACCTGGATGCCCGTGTTGAAGACGTACTGGTCGGGCGTGCCGTTCGGCCACGACCCACCGCCCAGCACCGGGCTGCCGGTGACGTCCGTGCAAACGTTGCCCGCGTCGGTCAAGCCGCAATAGAAGCGGTTGACCTCGAGGCTCAGCTTGCTCGCGCCGGCGAAGAGCTGGAAGCCCCGCCGGGCCGCTGCGCGCGCCCGGGGACCCGGGCGTTCAGGGCGTGTGGCCTGAGCCGTGCTCGCGGCAAGCAGCGTCACGCCGCCGACCAGCACCGTGGCCATCGCCAACCGCTGTAGAAACTTCGCCATTATCCGAACTCCTTGAGTTGTCCGGCGGCGGGGGCGGCCCGGGGGCGGCCGGGCCCCCCCCCCCCCCCCCCCGGGTGAAGGGAGCCCGCACACGGCCCGGCCCGAGGTAAGC